>CAMAXR010000061.1 GCA_945862195.1 Hylemonella gracilis | reverse complement strand
TGCCAAATCTGCGGTGGTTAAAAAAATGCGTTTGGCGTTGGTGACGACGGTGTATTTGGCTAAAAAAGCGCTGCGGTTTTGGCTTTCAGCGGTCTGCAAAGTGTTTTTGACTTCACCCTTGGTGTTGGCGGTGGTGAGTGTTTCGCTGGTTTCGTTGTTAGTGCCTTTAAAGTCGCTCACTTTGCTGAGGTAAGCGTCCACAAAGTCATTCACCAAGGTTTGCTGGTCTTTGCTGCCCATGCCGTTTTCTTTGGCCGACAACACAATGCTCACGGCCATGCGCCTGATGTCCCACACATAAGGGCCCCAGTAACTTTCGTCAAAATCGGTCAGGTCAAACACCACCTTGCCCTTGGCGTCTTTAAATGCACCTACGTTTTGCAGGTGCAAGTCGCCGTTGATCCACGCCTTGCTGTTGGCCGTGTTGACGAACTTGGAGTTGCCCAGCTGCTTCATGTCTTCATAAAACACATGGGCAGTGCCTCTGTAAAAGGTAAAAGGGCTCTGCGCCATCTTGTCCATTTTGGTTTTGAGCTCTTGCGGCAGCTGCGCCTTAAAGGGCGAGTTGTAAGTTTTGATTTGCTGCACCACCCAAGCATCACGTGCTGAAGCCGCATAAAGCGGTGCCATGGCCAAGCCACCAAGCAAAATGGCCAGCAAAGCCCAAGCGCCAACCTTAGCCCTAACCCAAACCCAAACTAGGAGAGAAGCAATGTGTTTCATAGGACCGCACTTTAGGCATGCACCATGACTGGCTTTTGAAACATTTAATAGTTTGCGATGACGGTCTGCTCCAAACCTCAGGGGCACGGGGCTTGACACTGGTGTTTGTCTCAATAGATTGTTTTGTGTCGCCAGCGTTAAAGTGGCGTTTCATCATTTATTGAAGCTATGACCCATCAATCTGACTCTCAGGCTTTGCGCCGCTTTAAAGTTTTAGACCTGTCCCGTGTGCGTTCTGGCCCTACTTGTGTGCGGGTACTTACCGATTTTGGTGCCGATGTGCTGCGCATTGAATCTCCGCCGGGTGTGGACGCCAATGAGGGTGGCTTGGGTGGCCGAGACACCTACGACATGATCAACCTGCACCGCAACAAGCGGTCTATCACCCTCAACCTCAAGCAAGCTCAGGCCAAGGAGATTTTTTTCAAGCTGGTGAAGGACGCTGACGTGGTAGTGGAAAACTTTCGGCCCGATGTCAAGTTTCGGCTGGGCGTGGACTACGAAACCTTGGCCCAAATGAACCCGCGCATCATCTTGGCCAGTATTTCGGGCTTTGGAGAAGACGGGCCGTACCGCACCCGCCCCGGGTTTGACCAAATTGCCCAAGGCATGGGCGGCTTGATGTCGGTCACCGGCTTGCCTGGTCAGGGTCCTGTGCGCGCGGGTATTGCCATTGCCGACTCCAGCACCGGTGTGTTTGCCGCCATGGGTATTTTGATTGCCCTGCTGGAGCGGGAAACCTCTGGCAAAGGTCAGTGGGTGCAGGCCAACTTGCTGCAATCTATGGTGAGCTTGTGCGATTTTCAGGCGGCCAGGTACCTGATTGATGGTGTGGTGCCCGAGCAAGCGGGCAACGATCACCCCTTTGCCACGCCCATGGGCAGGTTTGCTTCATCCGACGGGTTTTTTAACATTGGTGTGTCGGGCACCTTGCAGTTCAGGTCTTTGTGTGAGCTCATTGGGCGCTTGGACTTGCGAGACGAGCCCCGCTACCAAACCAATCCAGAGCGCTTGGTGGACCGCGCCATGCTCAACGACATCTTTGCAGCCGAATTCATCAAGCACCCCACAGACTATTGGGTCAAGCTGCTCAACGATGCGGGTGTGCCGTGCGGACCCATCTACAACATGCAACAGGTGTTTGAAGACCCTCAAGTGCAGCATTTGGGCATTGCAACCCCCGTGCACCACCCCAAGCGCGGTGATGTCAGGGTGGTCAGCCAGCCCATCAAGTTGTCGCGCACACCAGCATCGGTGACCCAAACCCAGCCAGAGTTGGGCGCACAGAACCATGAAGTGCTCAAAAGCCTAGGCTACAGTGACGCGCAAATAACCGAGTTTCAACAACTGAAAGTGATCTAAATGAGTGATGTTTCGAGCAATGTTTCAGCTGAGGCCAGTGGCCTGAGCAGCTTCAAGCGTGGGCATGTGGGGCACGTGGTGTTCAGCAACCCTGCCAAATTCAATGCCATGACCTTCGACATGTGGTGCGGTTTGCCCTTGGCCATGGACGCCTTTGTGCAAGACCCCGAAGTGCGCGTCATTGTGCTTAGTGGCGCGGGCGAAAAAGCGTTTGTGTCCGGCGCCGATATTTCTCAGTTTGAAACCCGCCGCACCGGTGGCGATGCGGCAGACCAATACAACGCGGCCACTGAGGCGGCATACGCCAGCGTGCTGGATTGCCCCAAGCCCACTTTGGCCAAAATTCGTGGCATTTGCATGGGCGGCGGTTTGGGCTTGGCCTTGAATTGCGATGTGCGCATTTGCGCTGACGATTCGCGCTTTCGCATGCCCGCTGCCCGCCTTGGCTTGGGCTATGGCTTTGATGGCATCAAGCGCTTTACCGAAGTGGTGGGCGTGGCCCACACCGCAGACCTGTTTTACAGCGCCCGTATTTTTGGTGCGCAAGATGCATTGGCCATGGGCTTGGTCAAGCAAGTCACCACCATAGAAGAATTGGCCGCCGTGGTGGATGCCTATGCGGACAACGTCAGCACCAACGCGCCGCTCACGCTGGCTGCCGCCAAGCGCGCCATGCTAGAGCTGTGCAAAGCCCCGCAAGACCGAGACTTGGCTTTGGTCAAGACCATGGTGCAAGCCTGTTTTGCCAGCGAAGACTACAAAGAAGGTCGCAAAGCCTTCGCAGAAAAACGCACACCTGAATTTAAGAACCGCTAATTTAAGAACTACCAAATAGATTTGTCCTAATAAAGTTTGGCTCAGGAGAATGGGTATGAAGCGATTGTTGTGTTTTATAGCGTTTTGGCTTGCAGGTGCGGTTTGCGCGCAGGGCTACCCTAGCAAACCCATTAAATTTGTGGTGGGTTTCCCCCCTGGCGGCTCTGGCGACTTTGTCACCCGCACGGTGGGTGAGGCCATAGCCACTGAGCTGGGGCAAACCGCGGTGGTGGACAACCGACCCGGTGCGGCGGGCAATTTGGCTGCCGAGCAAGTGCTTAAAGCCCCTGCGGATGGCTACACCTTGTTTGTGAGCGGCAACCCCTACATGAACAAGGCGCTTTATAAAAAGCTGCCCTATGACATTGAAAAAGATCTTCAGCCCATCACGCTTTTGGGCAGTGGTCCCATGGTCATTGCGGTCAACAGCCAACTACCGGTTCAAAACATCAAAGACCTCATTGCTTACTCCAAAAAGAATCCGGGCAAGTTGAACTTTGGCTCCAGCGGCAATGGCTCTACGCCGCATCTGGCGGGCATTTTTTTCAATACGGTAGCTGAGACGGATATGGTCCACATTCCCTTCAAGGGCGGCGCTCCAGCCGTGCAGTCCTTGATTGCGGGCGATATTCAGGTGATTTTTGGTACCGCGCCAGTCATCTTGCCTCAGGCGCGCGCAGGCCGCATTAGGGCGTTGGCGATTTCCAGCCCCGAAAGCTCTGCGGCAATTCCCGGCGTTATGAACATGCGCGAAGCAGGGCTAAGTGACTACAAAATCAGCTCATCTTTTGGGCTTTATGCGCCCACTGGCACGCCGCCCGAGGTCATTCAGAAATTGTTTGATGCCACAGTTAAGGTGCTCAAAAGGTCAGATGTCAAAGACAAACTGGCCACCCAAGGCATGGACCCAGCACCCAATGCTTCCCCAGCAGACTTTCGTGCCAGCAACTTGCGCGATGCACCCATGTGGAACAAGTTGATTGCCGACTCAGGGGGCAAGATCGACTGATGTCGACCGGTCTTCCTGCCCCGCTGCGTTTAACTTTCCGGGTGCTCGGGTAAAGCAATGCCCTCGTGCAGGGCAATGCGCTCCAAAGCTGCCTCGAACCACGCGCGGGCTTGGCCGGAAATGTGCAACAAATAACGGTGCAACTCGGCGTCCGCAGGGTCTTGTGTGGCAAGTTGCTGACAAGACTGGCTGTACTGCTCAAAAGCGGCCAGTTGGCTGGTGAGTTCGGCCACATGTTTGGGGCATTCACACAGCACATTGCCCGACATTTGCGCGACTGAGGCCAGCGTGGCGTCGCTGTAACGACGGGCCGGAGCCAAAGCACTTGTAGGCTGAACCAGTCCGTTTTGATCTTGGCTAGAACGTTGAGTCAGTTTGGGCCCAAGGTGGTCTGCCAGCTTCTGCGCCAATTCAGTTGGGCTAATGGGCTCACGACACAACTTAACGCCCGCTTGGGTCAGCGCTTGTTGGTCTGTGGTGCGTGCGTATTGGTAAGTCAACCAAATGGGGGTGCTGGTGGTGGATGCCCATGCCAGCAGAGCCTGGGTATGTTCAGGATGGAGGTTTTGCAGCCGCACACACACCCCATCCAGAAGCTCCGCTTGGGGCGTTGCAAGGGGCCATGCAGTGGGTCCCGTGCCAAAGGCATGAACCTGCCATGCCAAGTGCAATCCAGCATGGGGCAGAAGTTGAGTCCACTTTTGTGCAAAGGCCTTGCCTCGCAGCTGGGTGGCCAAGGCATCGCCCACCACCCCAAGGCGAATCGTAGAGCTTGGGGTGACGGTTGAGGGCATGTTTCCAACGTTGGCCTCATTGGCCTGCTGCACCAGCGCTTGAAGCTGCGGGTGGTCCAGCCGTGCCACATGGCTGATGCTGTGCCCCATTTGGTTTAGGCGTTTGAGCAAGCCCGCGCGCGCCAAATCCGATGGGGTGTACAGACGGTGTTGCCCCTTGGATTTGTATGGTTTGAAGGCTTCGTAGCGCTGCTCCCAAACCCTGAGGGTGGACACAGGCACGCCGGACAGTTTGGACACGGCACCAATGCGATAGCCCGCAGGGTGTTCAGAGGTGGGCATGGAGATCTGGGTGGTTGTGGAATTCATGTGGAGGATGATCGCCTGAGCCCTGTTGAATAGATTTTGAATAGATAATAAACCAAAAATACCAAATTTATCTTCTTTTAATGAGGTTTATTAGATTTTGAAAAGATATTTGTTGGATAATCTATTCAAAATTTTGATGGATCAACCGTTTATCACGTTCGTTCTGAAAGGTATCCCTATGTTGACTCGCACCTCTCGTCATGCTTTGAATGTGGTCACTTTGGTGGCTGCACAGGCCAGTACCACATCGCTTACGACCAAGCGAATGTCTGAAGAGCTAGGCTTGTCGGTGTCTTATTTAGAGGGCATCTTGAAAGACCTCAAGAGTGCGGGCGTGTTGTGCGCGTTCAAGGGGCCAGGTGGCGGTTACCAACTCAACCAAGACCCTAGATTTTTAAATGTGTGGGAAGTGTTGTCGGTGTTTGTCAAAACGCCCCCGGTGACAAATTCGGCACGCACATCAGAAGACTTGGGCGTTGCTGAACTGGAAGCTGCGTTTTTAGAGCAATCGGTGGAATTTTTAAAAAGTAAAAAAATTGCCGAATTTGCCGGGCAACTGTCCAACGGGGCGCTCACTTCAGCCACTAAAGCTGCCGGGCGGTTCAAGCTCAAACCCTTGCCTCCGCCGCTCAAGCCAGCAAGCCCTAATTCGGTGTTTCAGTTGCACTCGTTTCCAGCGTCTTTATTTGCAATGAATGCTTAATCCAAGCTCACCTTCAACTCAGCCCCAACAAGCAAAAAGGCCTGCGCATTAAAACGCAGGCCTTTTTTTGTGGTGTGTTTAGAAATGTGAACTGGAGCTCACGCTTCGGTTCATCAGCCCTTTTTGGCCCAAGCCGAGCACCATCCAGCAGTTGCGACCTGTTTGCCTGCAAACAAGGGGCAGCCACCGGCCTTGTCGCCAGCCTTACCTTGGAACAACGCGCAATTGCCGCAAATTTGGCCAGCTGCGTATTTGGGGTTCTTGGCTTTGTCCACCTTGGTGGCGTCTGCCTTATAGGCCAAGCCAGAAGCGGCAGGGTCAGTCTCAGACACCATAGCCTGAGCTTGAGCAGCTGAGGCCAGAGCCAAAGCGCCAGAGCCAGCAACGGCTTGCAGCATGAACACGCGGCGGTTGGTGATGTTGGAAGTGATGGAAGAGGTCATAGACATATCCTTAATTGTGAAGTTGTAAGCCGACTCAAGCCAAACGCTTAAGCAGATCCAGATTATGCAAAAGCTTCAATACTTGAGTGCTCTAGTCTTGAATACCCGCCATACGGGCCAGCACTTCGCTCACCGAAGCGGTGTCACTTTGGGCCAGGCCTTGGGCCATCGCGGCGCTGTAAATGGGGGCACAAGCGCTGAACAAAGGCGTGGGGCAATCCACCGACTTGGCCATGTCGCCAATGACCTGCATGTCTTTTTGCCAAACCTCCACCTTCATGGTGGCGGGGGTGTAGCGGCGGTCGATCATAAAGGGCACGCGCAAGCGCATCACGCCAGTGCCGATGACGGGGCTGTTGCCAAAAAGCGCCAGCACGTCTTTGGGGTCTAGGCCCATTTTGCGAGCCAAGTTCACCGACTCCGCACAGGCGACGTTGTAAATGGCCACCAAGTGGTTGGCCGCAAATTTCATCTTGCTGCCATTGCCATAGGCGCCCACGTAGGGCACGTTGTCGGTAAACACCCGCAGCACGGGTTCCACCCGTTTGTAAGCAGCCTTGCTGCCGCTGGCAAACATGGTCCAGGCGCGGTCTTTCATGCGGACCGCTGTACCGCTGATGGGGCAATCCATCACATCCAGGCCCGCGCGCTTCATGGCCGCTGCAAAGGCTTGTTTGTCTTCAAGAGGCAGCGTGCTGGTTTCCACCACCAAAGCGCGCTGACCCGCTGGTCGTTTAGGGGCTTGGCAGAGTTGTTCGGCCACCTGGGCTAGGGCGGCAGAAGTGGCCACGGAAACCAACACCACATCGGAGGCTTCCAGCACGCGGGTGCTGTTGGCTAAGGCTTTGCCACCCGCTGCTTTGAGGCGCTGCTTGGCAGCGCTGACCACGTCAAATCCGGTCACGCTGTAGCCAGCTTTCAGCAAGGCCTCGGCCATGGCGCCGCCCATGATGCCCAAACCAATCATGCCCATGCGTTCTTTGTGAGTGGTCATGTCAGTCGGCTTTGATGTTGGCAGACTTCACCACCGCACCCCATTTGTCCATCTCGTCTTTGATGTACTGGGCAAAGTGTTCAGGGGTGTCTCCCACGGTAATGGCGCCTTGGCGGAGCAAGTCTTCTTCCACATCTTTTTGTCTGAGGATGCTCACAATTTCGCGGTTGAGCTTTTGCACGATGTCTTTGGGTGTGCCCAATGGCGCCACGATGCCAATCCACGAATACGCTTCGTAGCCTGGCACGCCACTCTCCGACAGGGTGGGAATATTGGGCAAGGAGCTCAAGCGTTTGGCGCTGCCAATGGCAATAGCGTTGAGCCTGCCTTGCTGCACAAAGTTCAGCACCGACGGAATGCTGCTGTAAAGCAACTGCACTTGGCCCGCCAGCAGGTCGGCGGTGGCGGGGCCTTGCCCTTTGTAAGGCACGTGGGTGGTGTTGACCTTCGCTAGGCTGTTGAACAACTCGCCTGCCAAGTGCCCTGAGTTGCCATTGCCGGGAGACGCGTAGTTGATTTTTCCGGGTTGGCTGCGCACCAGGGCCAACAGCTCGGGAATGGTCTTGGCTGGCACTGAGGGGTGTGCTACCAACAGCAGTGGGTAGTTCACCATATTGGTGATGGGTTCAAAGTCTTTCAGCGGGTTGAAGGGCATCTTGTCGTAAAGATGCGGGTTCACCGCCATGGGACCGTGGGCGGCAATGCCCAGCGTGTAGCCGTCTGGGGCGGCTTGGACCACAGTGGTTAAACCCACAATGCCATTGGCACCGGCGCGGTTTTCAACCACCACGTTTTGCCCCCAACGGGTGGTGAGCTTTTGCGCCACGATGCGGGCAATCACGTCATTGCCGCCACCGGGCGGAAACGGCACGATCATCTTGATGGGCTTGTTGGGGTAGTTGCTGGCATTCTGGGCGTTGGCGGTGCTGACGGCCATCAAAGCCATGAGGGCCATCAACGCCATGGGGGCCATGAACGACTTAAACAACATCCAAAGTGCGGGCCGAAAAATTTTGTACATGCTGGTCTCCAATATTGATTTGAATCATTTGAGTATATAAATCGTGATCTTTCAAACTCAAGGACTCTCACATGACCACACTGACTCTTGCCCAAGCCAACCACATTATTGAAGCCGCCCTCAAGCGTTCCAACGAGCAAGGCTACAAGCCTATGGCGGTGGTGGTGTTGGATGAAGCTGGCCATGTGAAGTCCTCCCAAAGGCAAGACGGCGCCAGTATGTTTCGCATTGAAGTGGCTACCGGAAAGGCTTGGGGCGCGGTGGGCATGGGTGTGGCCAGCCGTGTGTTGGCCGAACGCGCCAAAGACAACCCCAACTTCTTCTTGTCTTTAGCCTCCACGGCGCATGGCAAATTTTTGCCGCAAACCGGCGCGGTGATAATCAGAGACGCCAGCGGCAAAATTTTGGGTGCCGTGGGGGCTAGCGGCGGTACGGGCGACGAAGACGAGGCCATTTGCGCCTTTGGGGTTCAGTCTGCAGGCCTGAGCACCTAAATCAGTCGATCGAGGCGCTCCAGCGCGACGACCAGGCTTGCTGTATTTGCCTGCGGTCGCGCTTGGTCTGGCGACTTATGTCGATGCTGTGCGCAGGTTCGGGGGCTAGCCTGCGCTGCTCGGCTGCTAGTGTCCGCGCCTGCTGGCTTTCTGGGGTTTCTTGGTACAGCATTTGGGCTTGTGGGGCAGGGCCGCGCACTTCGCTCACGCCCTTGACCATCACGGTGCGCTCCACCGCATCTTGTCGAATGGCCACGCAATCTCCAGGTTTCACGTCCCGGCTGGGCTTGGCGACTTGGCCATTGACTTGAATGCGACCTTTTCCAATCTCATCACAGGCTAGGGTGCGGGTTTTGTAAAAGCGGGCGGCCCAGAGCCACTTGTCTATGCGCATCGGGGCCTTATGCCTTGTGGCTGTGCACCCAGCTCAAACCCGCAGATGTGCCGCCCGCCTGGCCGCCCAACTTGGGTTTGTATTCGCAACCCACCCAGCCCGTCCAGCCGCAGGTGGCCGCGACTTCATCTAAGACCTGGAGCAGGTAGGTGTAGTTGAGCTCTCCCACATCGGGTTCGTGCCGCTCAGGCACCCCCGCAATTTGCAAGTGCCCCACGCGCCCGGTAGGCAGGTACTTGCGGATCTTGGTGGCCAAGTCGCCTTCCATGATTTGGCAGTGGTAGAGGTCCATCTGCACTTTCAGGTTGTCAGCCCCCACTTGCTGGAGGATGTGGTGGGCCTGTTCTTGCAGGTTCAGAAAAAAACCGGGCATGTCGCGGGTGTTGATGGGTTCTATCAGCACGTCGCGCCCGCACTGGGCGGCTTGGGCGGCGGCCCACTTTAAGTTGCTGATGTAGGTGACCAACGCCTGTTCGTAAGCCAAACCTTGGGGCAGCAGCCCGGCCATGGTGTGGATGAGCGGGCAGCTCAGGTCTTCGGCATAGTCCAATGCCAGCAGCACACCCGCTTGAAACTCTTGTTCTTTGCCGGGAATGCAGGCGGTTCCGCGTTGGCCAGAGCCCCAAGCCGCGTCCATGCTGGCTGCATCCAAGCCGCCCGCTGGGGCGTTAAAAAGCACCTGGCTTAGGCCGTGGGCATGAAGCCGGTCTGCAAGTTCTTGCTTGGAATAGGCATAAGGAAACAAGTACTCCACACCCTTAAAACCATCTCGGGCAGCTGCCTCAAACCGCTCTAAAAACGGCAGCTCGTTGTACATCATGGTCAGGTTGGCGGCCAATTGAGGCATGTTTACTTCTCCGCGCCCAGTTCGAGTGCATGGGCTCGACTTTGAGCCAACTGGTGAGCTCTGGCTTGGGCATCGGCGGCCAGAGTGGACCAGCCCGCAAGGTGCTGCAGGGCAATTTCAGACAAACCCTCAACCCACACCGCTTGGTCGTTCAGGCATGGGATGTAATGAAAACTTTGCCCGCCCGCGTGCATAAAGGCTTCGCGCGCTTCCATCGAAATTTCTTCCAGCGTTTCCAAGCAATCGCTGGTAAAGCCCGGGCAAATCAGGTCCACCCTTTGCACCCCAGACTGGGCCAAGGCGACCAGCGTGGGCTCGGTGTAGGGCTCCAGCCACTTGGCCTTGCCAAAGCGGGACTGAAAGGTCAGGCGGTATTGGTCTTTGTTTAAGCCCAGCTCGGTGGCCAACAGTCGGGCTGTTTTGTGGCATTCGCAATGGTAAGGGTCGCCCAGGTGCAAGGTGCGTTCTGGCACGCCATGAAAACTCATGACCAACATGCCGCCAGAGCCTTGCGCTGCCCAATGCGCCCGCACCGTAGCGGCTAAAGCTTGTATGTAAGCGGGGTGGTCGTGGTAGTGGTTGATAAACCGCAGTTCGGGCACCAGCCGTACCCTTGCCGCCCAGGTGTAAAAAGCGTCAAACACGCTGGCTGTGGTGGTGCCGGAATACTGGGGGTACGCAGGCAACACCAATACGCGGGTCACGCCTTGGGCTTTGAGCTCATCCATTTGATGGGCAATGCTCGGGTTGCCGTAGCGCATGGCGTATCGAACCGTCACAGCGTGCCCGCTGGCTTGCATGTGGTCGTGCAGGGCTTGGGCTTGTTTTTGGGTCCACACCTTCAGGGGTGAGCCTTCAGAG
>CAMAXR010000060.1 GCA_945862195.1 Hylemonella gracilis | reverse complement strand
GCAGCAGTGATGGCGGCACGATAAGACTCCACTAAGGCGGTGGGCATGTTGGGCGTGCCCCAAATGGCAAACCAAGGGTCCACTTGATAGTCCTTAACGCCCAGCTCATGCAGTGAAGGAATATCTGGAAAACCGGGGTGGCGCTCTTTGAGGCTGCCACCCAATATGCGGATGCGCCCTTGAGCAGCCCAAGGTACGGCCACCTGAATAGGCAAAAACATAGCGGGCACTTGGCCGCCCACAAAGTCGTTGACTGCAGGGGCAGAGCCTTTGTAAGGGATGTGCTCCAAATCAAAACCCGCCATTTGCTTGAGGAGTTCCATCATCAAATGGTGGTGGGTGCCGTTGCCAGGCGATGCATACATGTGCTTAGGGCCCGCCTTAGCCCAGCTGACAAATTCGGCAAAGGTTTTGACGTTGGTGCTGGCATGCACGCACAACACAAACGAGCTGGACGTGGCTGGGCTGATGGGGCTAAAACCGCTCAGCACATCAAAGTCCACATTTTTATAAAGCAGTGGCAGTGTGACGGTGGTGGCAGGCACCACTATGAGGGTTGCAGGGTCGTTGGATTTGGCCACTGAAGACATGCCGATTAGGCCCGAAGCGCCCACGCGGTTTTCAACCACCACGTTCATGTCTAAACGCGCGGCCATCAAGGGGCCAATGGCGCGGGCAATGGTGTCGGGTGTGGTGCCAGGGGTGAGTGGCACCACCAATTTGAGCAATTTGCTTTGCGCCCGTGCAGGAGCTAAGGGGCTCAAAGCCCATGTGACGCATGACGCTCCGGTGGCCTTTATCAGCTGGCGACGTGAAAAGTTTTTCATTGAATTGCTCATTAGGCTATGCCCTTAAAAAATAATCTCAAATAATGAAGCTAAGTAAGCCCATTTGCCCCAATTCAAAAGCGTCTAGCACCACGGTACGGCTGGCAATGCGCAAGCCTTCAGGGCGAATTTCTAAAATGTATTGGTAGCTGCCCACGTAAGTGCGAATGTCTTGGTCTCTGCGGTGGCGGTAGACCACAAAATTGGCCTGAGCGCCCACGGCGGGCTGATCGCCATAAACCCAGTCGGTAATGCGCACATTGCTGATGATGCGGCGGGTGCGCGAGCGGGGAAACTCGGCATGCGCCTGCGGGTCTTTAAGACGGACCACGCGTTCGCGAATGCGCTGAATGTTGTCGGCAATCATGAACAAGGTTTCGCCGGGCTTACCGTTGGGCTCGTCGTTTGAAGGCACCATGTAATGAGCGTTTTCAGTCAAGAGCTCCAACCAGTCGTCCAACTGCCAAGCGTCCAAGAGGGCCGCCTCTTGGAACAAAAAGTCTTCCACATCGGAGCGGTGGATATTGTCTAAATTGAGCATGTGTTACTCCTCAAATGTGGGGGCCATCAATTCGTGCCAACGCAACCAAAAGGCACGCAGGTGCAGTTCATCGGTATTGAGCTGCTCCCCTACCTTAGACATGCCGCGTGACATAACCGACCATGGCACTTCACGAAAAGTGGCCAATCCTTTTTGTACAGACTCCAAAGCCTCCACATCATCAGGCGTGGCAAAACCACCAGGGCCGTAAAAGGTCAAGAAGCTGTCGAGTCGAATGGCACGCGCCTTGGGAGTTTCTTCCACCGGCCCCAGAGCCCAAGCCCGAACTTGCATATGGTCTGCGGCTAAGGGGTGGAAGGTGCGAATGGTGATGGATGAACCATCGTTGAGCACCAAGTTGGGAAACACAACCAAATTGCGATTGGTGTCGGCCACGCGGGTGGCGCGCGCTTCGCCCAAACGGTCGACCAATTCGGCCCGGATGCGCTCTATTTCGGGTTTGGCCTCTTCGCCGTAAAGTGGTATCCATTTGGCCACGGGCCGACCACGGAAGTTGACGTTGTCAATCACCGCATGTCCATTGCCCAAGGCTTTGCCAACGCCGTGTGCAGGCATCAAATGGCCGCGCTCGGGTTTTTTAATTTCCACGCCCGAACGCTTCATGTAGTTGAGCCAGGTGGAGTGGGTGGTCATGAGGTGGTAGTCGTCAAAGCTGTTTTCAACCAGCAGCTTCCAGTTGGCACGGATGTCATATTCCTGCGTGCCCCGAATCACTTCCATACGACCACTGGGCGATTGCTCCACGATCAGGTCGATGTATTCCTTAGCCCCTGCCAAATAGTCTTCCAAAGGTTGAGCCTGGGGGTTGAAGGACACAAACACAAAGTCTTTGTAAACACCTACATGGGGCGGCTCAGCCAAGCCCAGCTTGGTGGCATCAAAGCTGTCGGGGTAGCTGGCGCGACCCGGAACACCGTCCAGCTCGCCATCGCGGTTGTAACTCCAACCATGGTAGAAACAAAAATAGCTTTTGGCATTGCCCTCGCGCTCGCGACACACCACCGCCGCACGGTGGCGACACGCATTTAAAAACACACGCAGGCGGTTTTGGGAGTCGCGGCACAAAATTAAAGGACGTCCGCACACTGAGCGGGTTTGAAAGTCGCCAGGCTCTCGCACCTCAGAGGCATGGCCCACGTAAATCCAGCAGGTATCAAAAATATGGCGCATTTCTGCTTCCAACACCTTGGGGTCAGCCAAGGCCCTTCGGTTGACCTGAAAGTCTTGGCCCGCCGGATTGTTGATGATGAACTCTGAAGTGAACGCTTCGGGAAGATTTTCTTGGGACATGACTTTAGGATGAGGTGTTTAGGCGGACAAGTACTCTTCACGCCAAAAGCCCAAAGCCACTTGGGCGGCGCGGTCTGTGAAGCTGAACAGCATGCAGGAATGATCTGCCTCGAAACGGTAGGTTTCCCAAGGCGGCACAACCAAAACGTCGTGCGCGGTCAGGTGGTGGGTGTACCCACCCACCTCTACACGACATGAACCCTCAGCCACATTGAAAATGGCGTTATCGGTAGAGCGATAACCTTGTCCCCTAAAACCCATAGGCAACCATTGCATAAAAGCAGCCATGGTGGTGAAGGGATACCCGCCGGTGGCTGGATTGGCGTAGCGCAGCTTATAGCCTTGGGCGGGGTCTGGCAAAGGGTTGCCAGCTTCTGCCAAATGGCTTAATGCTTGGCGTGTTCTTTCAAATGAGTACACCAGCAAGGGGGGCTGCCCGTCTGTGGCTGCGCGTTGGTGCTGTGTAGGCAACAAGTTGAACCCATAGGTGGACACACTGGCATCTGCAGCGCAGTGCACAGGGTAGGTGTCGTCGGCATAGTTTTCGCGGAAGTGCGCGCCAAACAAACCCACAAAGGGTGTGTCAAGGCCGTCCATCCACACCACGGGTCCACTACCCAAATTGCCATGGTCGTGCCAAGCCCATGCGGGAGTGACCACAAAGTCACCTGGCTTCATTTTAATCTTGATGCCATCCACAGACGTGTACGCGCCCTCGCCTTCCACTACAAAACGCAAGGCGTTGGGCGTATGCCGGTGCGATGGGGCGACTTCGCCGGGCAAAATAATTTGCAAACCCGCAAATAAGGAGTTGGTGATGTAAGAGCTGCCGCGCAGCGCGGGGTTTTCCATGACCAACACGCGGCGGTCTGCCTGTTTTTTACTGATCAGTCCGCAGGCCTGCTCCAACAGCGGACGCGTTTGAGCATAGGGCCACACCGCGGGCATGCATTCGGAGCCGGGCACCAAGCGGTTGGTGCGCTCCCAAAGTGGCATCAGACTTAAGGGGGCAATGTGTGATTTGAACGCCGCAAGGGCCACTGGGTCGTTAACTTCTGGCACATGGGAGCCATGAGGGTGGGCCGCGTTCATGCTTGGGCAAATATGGACGCTTTGCCGCCTGTACCCTGCACCACGTCCATAGTCATGCTACCTACGCGCTCAAATTCAATGCGCACTTTATCGCCAGGTCGAATGGGGCCCACGCCAGCAGGTGTACCTGCCGCAATGATGTCGCCGGGCTCCAGCATCATGATGTGTGAGGCCATTTCAATCATGCCGGGGATGTCCACAATCAAGTCGCGGGTGTTGGCGTCTTGACGCAGCTCGTCATTGACCCACAAACGGCCCTGCAATTGAGTGGGGTCACCCAACTCGTCGGCGGTGATGATCCAGGGGCCTACGGGGCAAAAGGTGTCGTAGGCCTTGCGGGCCACGCGCTCTTCTTTACCTCGAACCACAATGTCCATGAGACAAGAGTAGCCAAACACATGCTCTTGCCAGCGCTCGCGCTGAATATCGCGCCCACCTTTGCCGATGATGATGGCCAGTTCGCATTCGTGGTCAATTCGGCGGCCCTCAATAGCGGGTAACACAATGGGTTCACCCGCACCACACAAAGAGGAGGGAGGCTTCAGGAAAAACCCCAGCTGGTTGGCCTTGACGTTACGGTCCATCTCTGCGGCGTGATCGTGGTAATTGATGGGATATGCAATCACCTTGCTGGACCCTGGCACGGGCGTGAGCAATTTAACGGAAGACAAAGGAACACCAGGCAGAGATTTAGCGGACTCCAGAGCGGCGCGGTGGCTTTCAAAACGGGCGATCACGCGGTTCATGCCCACCTGGGGCCATTCATTCACATCCACGCCTAACAAGGTCGTCACATCGATGATGCGGTCATCTACCACCAAGCCAATTTGGCCCTGGTTAAAACGAGTCAGTTTCAAAGTTTTGTCTCCATTTATTGGGCTTGAATAAGCCAGAATTTTCTGATGGCTATGGTACTCTAGGCTCAAGAAAACCAACGCCTGACAACCGAGACATCATGAACTATCCCTTCGCTATTTCTAAAGCTCTTAAAGCTTTTTTCTTATCTGTTTTGGTCCTAACAGGCGCATTGGCCCAAGCCCAAAACACACCTTACCCTAACCGCAACATCACCTTTATGGTGCCCTTTACCAGTGGCACCACCGCCGATGTGTTAGGGAGATTGCTCGGCACCAAACTTTCTGAACGCTGGGGTGTGGGTGTCGTCACCGAAAACCGCACCGGCGTGGCCGGAGTGTTGGGCTCAGACGCCGTGGCCAAAGCGCCACCTAACGGCTATATGTTTTTGTTTACCGCCACATCGCACGGCACTGTGCCTGCCACGCGCAGCAAAATGCCTTACGACCCCATCAAAAGCTTCACACCTGTGATGTTGCTGGGTACCAGCGCCATGTGCTTGCTTATCAACCCCAAAGTGCCCGCACAGAACCTTAAAGAATTTATAGAACTTTTGAAGTCCCAGCCTGGCAAGCTGGACTATGCAAGCCCGGGCAACGGCGGCGTGCAGCACTTGGGTACTGAGCTGTTTTTGCAAGAAACCGGTTTGCGTATGGAGCATGTGCCCTACAAGGGCGCAGCGGGTGCCATGACGGATTTGGCGGGTGGCCATGTTCAAGCCACCCTGGCCTCTTTGCAAACAGCCAGTTCTTTTATCAACAGTGGCCAACTACGGCCTTTGGCGGTGATGAGTGACGAGCGCTCCAGCGCGTTTCCACAAATTCCGTCCATCCGCGAACTAGGCTACCCCAATTTGGTGGTGGAAACTTGGTACGGCATCATGGCGCCAGCGGGTATGCCCGATGACATCGTGCAAAAGTTCAACGCCGAGCTCAACGCCATCATGCAGCTGCCTGAAGTTAAAGAGGCCTTTGCCAAACAAGGTGTGGTGTTGGTGGGTGGCAAACCAGATCGGCTGACCCAACTGTTGAACCGAGAAGTTCCCAAGTGGGCCAAAGTGGTGGCCACCGGAAAAATCAAAATCGAATAAGGAATGGTATGAGCATTATTGAAGACTTGGTGATTGCATCGCGCGTGTGCGTAGAGCACGGTGTGATTGACGCTTACGGACACGTGAGCGTGCGCAGTGAAACCAACCCCCAGCGCTACTTTATGTCGCGCGCCATTGCGCCAGAGCTGATCACCGAATCCGACATCATGGAGTTTGATTTGGACAGTGTGCCCGTGGTGCCCAATGGCCCGCCCGGCTACAACGAACGATTTATTCACGGCGAAATTTACAAAGCTCGACCCGATGTGAATTCCATCGTGCACAACCACTCGCATTCGGTCATTCCGTTCAGCTGCACCACCTGCCAGCTCAAGCCCATCTTTCATATGGCCGCGTTTATTGGCTTGGGTGTTCCCAACTGGGACATTGCAGACGCTCAAAAAGGCACCGACCTGTTGGTACGCAACAATGTTTTAGGTAAATCTCTAGCCGAAAAACTTGGCAAACACCCCGCTGTGCTGATGCGCGGCCACGGCTCGGTGGTGGTGGGTGAAAAAATTCAAACTGCAGTGGGTCGTACCGTTTACTTGGACCACAACGCAAAAATGCAATTCCAAGCCATGATGATGGCTGGCCAAGACGTGATGTACATGGCCGATGACGAGGTCATGGCCAATGTAGCTTGGCAGGAGTACTACCGCTCTTGGGATTTGTGGAAAAAGAAATGGCAAAAGAAATTGGCTGAAGAAAAGGGTTTAAACAGTTAATTTCTGTATCATCAGTCGGATAGTTATCAATCCGGAGGGCTTAAGCCAGTGGCACTCACAGTTTTAGTGGTGGAAGATTCGCGCAGCATGCGCAAACTGGCCTGCCAGATTCTTCAAAGCAATGGCTATTTGGTAACCGAGGCAGAAAACGGCCAACTGGGCCTAGACATTGCCATGAAGCAGCGGCCCGACATGGTGCTGTGCGACATCCATATGCCCGTTTTGGATGGCTACACCTTTGTGGAAAAAGCGCGTGAAGTGAAAGAACTCTTCACCCTGCCGATCTTGATGCTCACCGCCCGTACCGATAAAGAAAGCCTTCGCCAGGCCATGTCTATGGGCGCTGACGACTACCTCACCAAACCGTTCACGCCAGACGAGCTGATGAAGGCTGTGCGCAGCCTAGAGAAAAAGCTCTCCAGACAACAAGCTGACACCGAGCAATCGCTGAACCAATTGCGCACCGCCATTTTGGCTACGGTGCCGCATGAACTGCGCACCCCCCTCACCACCATTTTGGGCACAAGCCAACTGCTGGTACACCGAAGAAAACGCTATTCAGAAGAGCGCCAAGACGAAATGCTGCTGGGCATTCACGAAGCGGCAACGCGCTTGTCGCGCACCATCACGCGAATGATGGATTGGTCTGAACTGGTGGCCATGGGTGAAGACCCCAGCGCCGAAGTCAACACGGAAATGACCACCGATTTAGACGCTTTAAACCAGCGCCTTCAGGAAGATGAGTTTAGGTCCGCGTTGCTGGCCTCTTTGCCGCCCAAGGACGCTGAAAACTTTAAAAAGCGACTTACTGAAAACCCGGTGCAAATACGCTTGGGCTCAGGGACCGTGTTGTTTGAAACCGAAGACTTGAGGCGGGTCATTTTGGAGCTGGTGTCCAACGCGGTGAAGTTTTCTATAAAAAACATGCCGGTGGGCGTAATTGGCAAACCCATAGGTATAGGCCTGTACGCCATTGAAGTGGCCAATATGGGCCCTGCCCTGCCGCCGGAATTTGTCAAACAAATTGGGGCTTTATCTCAGTCCAACCGCGAACAAAACGAACAACAGGGTACGGGCCTAGGTTTGGCTATGGCCACCCTTTGGGCCCGGCGTAACAGTGCGCACATTCAGTGGCCGCGTACCGATGGTAAACCCACCATCGTACGGCTAACGCTCAGAACCGACTGAGCTTACAAAATGCAGTCTTACTGCTGAATACCGCCAGGTATTTGGGCTGCAATAGCCCGCAGTTTTTCGGTTTCCACGCGGATTTCTCTCACCATTTGTTCGGGTGTACTGCCCACCAAGGTCATACCTAAGCCGCTGAGCTTGCGCTGCACATCGGGGTCTGCCAAAGTGGTTTTAACGGCAGCTTGCAAACGGGCCTGCACATCGGCGGGCAAGCCTTTGGGTCCAAACAAGCCCACCCAGTAGGTCAGGTCGTAACCGGTTAATCCCGATTCGCTCAGTGTGGGCATATCTGGAAAACGTGGGTCTCTCACGGCGCTGGTGGTACCCAAAAACCTCACCTTTCCTGCATCAATTTGGGTTTTGGCTGCGCCGTCAAAAATCACTTGGCACACACCAGCCAACACATCTTGCATTCCCGGGCCAGAGCCTTTGTAAGGTACATGGATCATTTGGGTCTTGGCCATGGCGTTAAACAATTCGCCCGCAAAGTGCAAGCCACTGCCCATGCCTGAAGTGGCGTAGTTGATCTTGCCGCGGTTGTTTTGGGCATAGGCAATAAATTCCTTAAGGTTTTTTGCCGGTACCGTTGGATTGATGACCATCAGCAAACCGTAACTCCCAATGAGAGAAATAGGCGTGAAGTCGTTGATGGGGTCGTAAGACAGGTTTTTTTCAGTGACCGCCATGTAGGTGTGGGTGCCATTGGTGGTCATGAGCAGGTTGTACCCATCGGGAGCCATTTTGGTGACCGCATCACTGCCAATGCGCCCGCCGCCGCCTGCACGGTTGTCAATCACCATGGGTTGCCCCATAGCGCGCGACATGGCGTCCGAAATGATGCGCGAGGCTTGGTCTGAAAAACCGCCCGCCGCATAAGGCACGATGACCTTGATGGGCCTGCTGGGGTAGTTGTCAGCCCAAGCGAGCTGAGCGCTCACCCAAACCAAGACCATTGCACCAAGTTGAAGCAGAGATCGCATGTTCATCGCCTTTCATGACCCAACACATTGACAAGGATGTGAGTAGATGCATTTTTGATGAAATAAGAAGATGAATCTGCTGTGGTTATCCCTAGGCTGATGCACAGAAGTAATCAACTGATCACCTCTAAAATGATCGATAGAACCATTTAAGGAAGACAACATGCGCCTTGGCTACTTCACCATGCCCCTGCACCCTTTGCATCGGGATACCACTGAAACTCTGCACGAAGATCGCCAAACCATCATCTTTGCCGACCAATTGGGGTTTTACGATGCGTTTGTGGGCGAGCACCTGACTGACAAGGCCGAAAACGTGACCAACAGCCTGTTGTTTTTAGCCACCCTGATTCCAGAGACCCGGCAAATCAAACTGGCCAGCGGCACCAGCAATTTGTCGCACTCTCACCCCACCTTAATTGCGTCACAGGCCGCCATGTTTGACCATTTGGCCAAAGGACGGTTTATTTTGGGCATCAGCCCTGGCGCCTTAGCATCAGATGCGGAAGCCTTGGGCATATTGGACCAAGACCGCAACCAAATGTTTGCCGAAGCCATTGATGTGATTTTGGCCATTTGGGAGCGCGAGCCCCCTTACGACATTGATTTCCCGAACAACCGTTTCAAGGTGTCAACGCGCGTCACCAGCGTGCCCGAAATTGGACGTGGCCAGTTGATGAAGCCCTTCCAAAGTCCGCGACCTGAAATTGTGGGCACGGTAGTGGCCCCGTTTTCAAAAGGGGTGATTGCCATGGGTCAGCGCGACTTTCACCCCATGTCCGCCAACTTTTTAATGGCGCATTGGTTGCCAAGCCACTGGGCCAACTACTGCGAAGGCAAAGTCAACGTGGGCGCGACCGCTCAGCCCCAAGACTGGCGCGTGGCACGCACCATTTTTGTGAGCGACGATTCGGCCACTGCCAAAACCTACGGCCGAGAAGATGCCCAAAGCCCTTACCGCTATTACTACCGCCAAATGCTCACCAAAATGATGATGTCCAAGCGACACGTGATTTTTAAGAAGTATCAAGACGAAGACGACAGCCACGTCACCCTGGACCGACTGCTGGACGACTTAGTTATCAGCGGCACGGTCAATGAAGTGGTGGACCAAATTTTGGCGCTGCGTGAAAATGCCGGTCCTTTTGGTGAAATTGTGTATGCCGGAATGGATTTGGTCGACCCTGCACTCGGCCGCCGTTCTATGGAGCTTATGGCGCATGAGGTGATGCCACGTGTGAACCAAGCCTTGGGCTTGAGCTACCAAACCAATGTGGAAGCACCGGCTTTGACCTTGCCGCAAGAATTGGTTGCGGCATGACCCCGCAAATCTTTAAGCAACTTATGCGGCTGCACCCGGCAGCCGTCAACATCATTGCCACCGGTTTAGCGCCCAACCGCTCAGGCCTAACGGCCACGGCCTTCATGTCCCTGGGCGCAGAGCCCCCTTCCATTGTGTGTGCAGTGAACCGCAACAGTTATTCCTACCAGCAGTTCATAGCCAATCAGTCGTTCAGCGTGAACACACTGAGCATGGACCATATAGAACAGGCCCAAATTTTTTCGGGCCAAAAAGACATCAGCGGTGACGATCGATTTGCCAACCCGGTGTGGAGCCAAGGCTCCACAGGCGTTCCCGTGCTGCAAGGTGCGGTCATCAGTCTAGAGTGCCGTTTACTGCGCCAATTTGAAGAAAGCACCCACTGCCTGATGGTGGGTCAAGTGTTGGATGGCCACTTTGAGGCCACCGCATCACCCCTGCTTTACCGCGACGGTAAGTGGCTCAGCTTGTCTGAAGCTGTAGAAGCTTAGTCGGGCAAAAACAAAGCTTGCAAGTCACTTAAAAAGTCAAAGCCTTGCGAGGTGGGCCAAACATGCGTCCAATCGCGCTCTATCCAACCTTTGGCCTCGGCCTGTAACAAGGGGGCTTGAATGGCGGTCATTGCCAGCCCCGTGCGCTCGGTAAAGTCTTGAATTGCAAAACCTTGCTTAAGCCTGAGTGCATTGAGCATGAACTCAAAGGGCAAATCGGCTCGGGCCACCTCGTCATCTTGCGCCAAGGCAAAGCCCTGTAAAGCGTGTTGCATGTACAAGCGCGGATCGCGCAGCCTGACTTGCCTCACCACGCGGTGCGCAAAACTGATTTTGCTGTGCGCGCCTGCGCCAAGGCCCAAGTAGTCGCCAAATTGCCAGTAGTTGAGGTTGTGCCTTGCGTGATGGCCTTTTTGCGCGTAGGCCGACACTTCATAGCGCTCTAAGCCTTGTAATGCCGTCAGGTGGGTGATGGCGTCGAGCATGTCGTAAGCCGT
>CAMAXR010000059.1 GCA_945862195.1 Hylemonella gracilis | reverse complement strand
TCCAGCGGCACCTTGGTGGTTGAGGCAGCGCTGCAGTCGGGCTCGCTCATCACCGCCCGCCTCGCGGCCGATATGGGGCGCGAGGTGTTTGCCATACCGGGCTCCATCCACGCCCCGCAAGCCCGCGGCTGCCACGCGCTGATCCGCCAAGGCGCCAAGCTGGTGGAGTCGGCCCAAGACGTCCTGGAAGAGCTGCACGTCCAACCCGCGCAAGAACGTCGGTTAACGCCCATCAACCACCCAGAAGACAGCGAATCGCCCATTGACACCGAGCTCTTACGCGCCTTGGGCTTTGACCCCGTGAGCCTCGATGCGCTGCAAGCCCGCACCGGTCAACCCACCGCGCAATTGCAAGCCGAACTGATGACGCTTGAGCTCGACGGCGAAGTCACCCGACTGCCCGGCGGGCTCTACCAGCGACTCGCCCGCGCCTAAATCAGAAATAGGCCACTAAGGTCGTCAAAATGCTGGGATTGGGGCTCAGTGGCCCCGCTATAGTCTCTGCATGTTTGAAGTGCTTGTGTATGTGTATGAGAACTACTGGGGCGAAACCACCTGTCCAGAGCCCCGGCTCCTGGAACGAAAGCTCAACTCTGTAGGTTTTGAACCCGACGAAATCCGCGACGCGCTGGACTGGCTTGACGGCCTCCAACTGGCCACCCGCTGCACCTTGTGGACGCCTCACGATGCGAACGCAGAAGCGGGTGAATCGGCCGACGCCGCCGCACCGCTGACTGAATCCTTAGCCCTGCTGCTCAACGCGGCTCCAGCCCTTGAGCAATCGGCACTCAGCATGCGGATTTATTCGGCAACCGAACAACGCAAACTGGGCGCAGAGTGCCTGGGCTTCATCACCTTTTTAGAAAGCTCGGGCGTGCTGCCCTCTACCCTGCGCGAAGTGGTGGTAGACCGCGCCATGGCCACCTCTGGCCCCCGCCTGGATTTGGCCGACCTAAAACTCATCATGCTCATGGTGTTTTGGAGCTTTGGCCAAGAGCCCGACGCCCTCATCTTGGACGAACTTTGCGAAGACCCGGCTGAGCGGGTGGCGCACTAGGGCGGCTCACTTGGGTGGCGCACTCGCTAAGACTTAACTAGCGCTTCAAGTAATTCAGCACCCAATCGGCGTCACTGTCGCTGGGAAAAATCGGGTAGTGCACGGCTTCAATCACGCCGTTTTGAGCAATCAACGTCACCCGCTTTAACAGGGTCATGCCAGCAACTTCAAAGGTGGGCAAGTTCAAGGCCTTTTGAAATTGGTATTGGGCGTCGCTCAATACCGGAAACGGCAAACGCAGCCGATCTGCCATTTCTTTTTGATACTCGGGCGTTTGCACACTCAAGCCCACCACTGCTGCGCCCAGCGACTGAAGCTCTTGGTAGTGGTCTCTAAAAGCACAACTTTGCGGCGTACACCCTCTGGCACCCGGTATTTGATCCCAGCCCTCGGGCAAGGGCACATCAGGCTGCCCCGTCATGGGATAGCAATAGATCACCCACTTGCCCTTGATCGCCGCCTCGCCCAACTCAATCGCGTGTCCGAGGGTAGACATCAGCGCCACATGGGGAAGGCTCATGCCCACCAAATGGTCGGTGGCACCGTCATCTAGCGGTATCGGAAGGTCTGCGGGAAGCTCGTAAACATTAGCCATAAAAGCCCCTCCATGAATGGCCTTAAACCACTGCCCCGTCGTTAGGGTCTTCAGGGTCGCCCGGTTTTTTGACAACCGCGCCTTTGATCAGATCTTCTCGTTTGATGCCCAGCCACATGGCAATGGCCGCAGCCACAAACACGGAAGAATAAATACCAAACAAAATGCCGATGGTCAGCGCCAGTGCAAAGTAATGCAGCGTGGGGCCGCCAAACACCAGCATGGACAGCACCATCAGCTGCGTGCAGCCGTGGGTGATGATGGTGCGGCTGATGGTGGAGGTGATGGCGTTGTCAATGATGCCCACCGTGTCGAGCTTGCGGTAGCGGCGAAAGTTTTCGCGGATACGGTCAAAAATCACCACCGACTCATTCACCGAATAGCCCAGCACCGCCAGCACGGCCGCCAGCACAGGGAGCGAAAACTCCCACTGAAAGTACGCAAAAAACCCCAAGATGATGACCACGTCGTGCAGGTTGGCCAATATGGCCGCCACTGAGAATTTCCATTCAAAGCGAAACGCCAAATAAATCATGATGCCCACCACCACAAAGGCCAGGGCCTTGAGACCATCGGTGGCCAATTCGTCGCCCACCTGGGGGCCGACAAACTCGGTGCGCCGCAGGGTGACGGGGTTGGCAGGGCTCTGCAGCGCTGCAAGCACGCGCTCGCTCTGCTGAGCAGAGCTCACACTCTTGACCGCGGGCATGCGGATCAGCACATCGCGGGCATTGCCAAAGTTTTGCACCTGCACGTCTTGGTAGCCCAACTCACCAATGGTTTTACGCACCTGCTCCAAGTCGGCTGCTTGCGAATAGCTGACCTCCATGAGCGTGCCGCCGGTAAATTCCACCGACAAATGCAAACCGCGGCTGAACAGAAAAAACACCGCCGCCAAAAAGGTGGCCAGCGAAATCAGGTTGAACACCATCGCATGCCGCATAAACGGAATGTCGCGGCGGATTTTGAAAAATTCCATGTTTAACTTCCGTCAGGCCGCCAAACGGTGCCAATGGACACGCCCTTGAGTTTTTTCTGGCGGCCATACCAAAGGTTGACCAAACCGCGCGAGAAAAACACCCCAGAGAACATGCTGGTCAAAATACCCAAGCAATGCACCACCGCAAAGCCACGCACCGGGCCAGAACCAAAGGCCAACAAGGCCAAACCGGCAATGAGCGTGGTGACGTTGGAGTCCAAAATGGTGGCCCAAGCGCGGTCGTAACCAGCGTGGATGGCGGTTTGCGGGGCGGCGCCGTTGCGCAGTTCTTCGCGCACGCGCTCGTTGATCAGCACGTTGGCGTCAATGGCCATACCCAGCACCAAGGCCATGGCGGCCATACCCGGCAGGGTCAGGGTGGCTTGCATCATGGACAGCACCGCCACCAAGAGCAGCAGGTTCACGGCCAAAGCCACGGTAGAAAACACGCCAAACAAGGCGTAGTACAGACACATAAACACGGCCACCGCCAAAAAGCCCCAAGCCACGCTGGAAAAGCCCATGGCAATGTTTTCGGCGCCCAAGCTTGGGCCAATGGTGCGCTCTTCAA
Organism: Hylemonella gracilis; assembly: GCA_945862195.1. GTDB lineage: Bacteria > Pseudomonadota > Gammaproteobacteria > Burkholderiales > Burkholderiaceae_C > Hylemonella > Hylemonella gracilis_C. Next base: position 7,784 of record CAMAXR010000059.1, on the reverse strand, counting down.
TAATTTCCATGGGTGCGGCCAGCGAGCCCGCGCGCAGCAGCAAAGAGGTGTCGGCCGCTTCCATGGTGGTCATGCGACCCGAAATTTGCACGCGCCCGCCGCCAATTTCAGTGCGGATGACCGGGGCCGTGACCACCTCGCCCTTGCCTTTTTCAAACAAGATGATGGCCATACGCTTGCCCACGCTCTCGCGCGTGACATCTTTAAAAATACGCGTGCCTTTGGCGTCGAGCGACAAATTGACGGTGGGTTCGTTGGTTTGGCTGTCAAAGCCCGGCTGTGCATCGGTCAGGTTGTCGCCGGTGAGCACCACTTGTTTTTTCACAATCACGGCTTGGCCGGAGCGGTCTAAAAAGCGCTCGGCCCCCAAGGGGACTGGGCCCGTGCCCGTTTCGGCGGCACGCCCTTCGGCGCTTTCTTCCACCATGCGCAGCTCCAGGGTGGCGGTGCGGCCCAAGATGTCTTTAGCTTTGGCGGTGTCTTGCACGCCTGGCAGCTGCACCACAATGCGGTCCAAGCCCTGCTGCTGGATCACCGGCTCGGCCACACCCAGCTCGTTGATGCGGTTGTGCAGGGTGGTGATGTTTTGCTTGAGCGCCTGATCTTGCACCAAGCGCGCGGCTTGCGGCTTGAGGGTGGCCACCAGCTTGAACTCGCCGCCGTCAGCCACATCGGTGGTTTGCAAGTCTGCAAATTGTTCGCTTACCACGCGGCGGGTGGCCTCTAGGGTGGCGGCGTCGCGCACGCGCACTTCCACCGTGTTGCCTTGGCGGCTGATGCCGCCGTGACGGATGTTTTTCTCACGCAAAGTAGTGCGCAAGTCGCCGGTGAGTGATTCGGCTTTTTTGGTCAGCACCGCGGCCATGTCCACCTGCAACATAAAGTGCACGCCGCCACGCAAGTCCAAGCCCAAATACATGGGCGCGGCGTTCAGGGCTGACAACCAAGCAGGCGAGCGCGGCAACAAATTAAGCGCCACCACAAAACCGGGTTCTTCAGGGTTGGGCACCAAGGCTTTTTGGATGGCGTCTTTGGCTTTGAGCTGCACATCGGTGCTGTCAAAGCGCGCCTTAATGGAGCCGCCTTCTAGGCTGATCGCGTCTGCAGTCAGTCCATCACTCTTCAAGGCTTCTTCCACCCGCCCCAACACGGCGGTGTCCACCTTAACGGTGGTTTTGGAGGCGGACACTTGAACCGCAGGCGCTTCACCGAAAAAATTGGGCAGGGTGTAGAGCGCCCCAATCAGCAACGCCACCAGCAGGGTCGCGTATTTCCAAACCGGGTAACGGTTCATGCAGTCACCTTATGTGAGGGCTGGGTCAGGGGTGATTTATTTGAGTGTGCCTTTGGGCAACACTTGGGTCACGGCTTGGCGCTGCAACTGCACCACGGTGCCCTCGGCCAGCTCGACGCTCAGGTAGCTGTCGCCCATGGCGCTGACACGCCCCACCAAGCCACCGGCAGTCACAATTTCGTCGCCTTTGGCCAAGGCTTCGAGCATGGCGCGGTGCTCTTTTTGCTTTTTCATTTGGGGCCGGATCATCACAAAGTACAGCACCACAAACATCAGCAGCAAAGGCAGCATGCTCATCAAGGAGGACTGCATGTCGCCACCAGAGGCGGCTGCAGGGGCGGTTTGCGCAATAGCAGAAGAAATGAACACGGACAACTCCAAAGGGTAAAGGGTCTGAACAATCAGCGCGTCATTGTATGCGTGGCCAAAACACCCACAAACGCAGGGGCTGGCGCATGCGTCCGGCCAGCTCGGCCGCGCCCGCACCCCAACCTGCGAAGTAATCGGCGCGCACCGGCCCCAATATGGCGCCCCCAGTGTCTTGGGCCAACACCAAGCGGTTGAGGTTGATGTTGGGGCCCGCAGACGACAACCACACCGGCGTGCCGTAAGGAATGCTTCCGGGGTCCACCGCAATAGAGCGCCCAGGCGTGAGCGGCACACCTTGCGCACCCCGAGGGCCAAAGGCGGCGTCAAACTCGGACAAAGGCTCTTCCTTGAAAAACACCACCCTGGGGTTGGTCCAGAGCATTTCTTGGGTGCGCTGGGGGTTTTGCGCCACCCACTGTTTGATACCCGGCCACGACGCGTCGCGCACCAAGCCCTGGTCCAGCAGCCAACGCCCCACACTGCGGTAGGGTTGGTCGTTGTGGGCGGCAAAAGCCAAGCGCACCACCTTTTGGGAGCCATCGGGTTCGGTCACGCGCAAACGGCCCGAGCCTTGGATGTGCAGCACCAACGCATCTATTGGGTTGGAGAGGTAGGCTATTTCGCGCCCGCGCAAGGCGTTTTGAGCTTCGGGCTGGGTGTCGATGTCTTGGCGGCTGAACCACGGCCGCCGCTGCGCCAAGTCGGCCGGAGGCCTAAACAGCGGCACCTGAAATTCTCCTTGGGGCTGTCGGCTGGCTTCGAGCTGCGGCTCAAAGTAGCTGGTCAGCAAGCCCTCTGTGGCACCTTGTGGGCTTTCGACCCGATAGGGCTGAAACCGCTGCATCACCCAGTCGCGCTGCTGCTGCAGGGTGGCAATGCTGAGCATGCGCACTTCAATGCACAAACCCACCCAGGCGGGCATGGGGCGTTCGCAACTTTTGACCCACGCGTTCCACGCCTCATGCAGCGGGTCGTCCATCCAGCCGGGCAAGTCGGTCCACGGCACGGGGAGCCAGCGGCTTTTGGGCATATCGAGCGCTCCGGGCAACGCTGATGCGAAAGCGGGGCTTGTCGTGTCCGGGGATATTGAAGGCTGAACCTGCTGTGCCCGCGCTTGACTCACCACGCCAGGCGAGTTGCTGGGGGTGCAGCCGGTACACAGGAGCAGGATGAGCACCAGGGGAAGCCCCAGCACCATCCCTACAATCATTTGTAGGGACATCCACTTTGGACAGGACCCAGCGGAGAAATACGTCATGAGCTTGATTTTGCTGGAAGCTTTGGGAGCACTGGTGCTGCTGCTGGGCATTGTGTGGTGGACCATGTTTGCCGGACGGCCCAAGGGTGAATTGAAATCCAAAGACCCATCAGAGAACCCATCTCCAGGGTCCAAGGATCCGTCCACTCCCCCATAAAAGCATTGGGGCAGTGGCGCGCGCATGGGTTGGACTATGGCGCCTCCGGAGCGCGCAACATATTAGAGAGCTCCACCGCAGACCTCACATCCATCTTGTCAAATACCCGGGCGCGGTGAACCTCGACGGTGCGCACGCTGATGTCGAGCTGGTCGGCAATGCGCTTGTTGGGCAGGCCGTCCACCACCAATTGCATGACTTCAAGCTCGCGCTCGGTCAACTCCGATAAACGCCGCCGCAACTTGCCCTGCGCCTGCACTTCAGCCACCTGATCTTGCGACAGCCGCAGCGCTTGCTCAATGCGGTCGACCAAGGCGTTGTCTGAAAAAGGTTTTTCGCAAAAATCAAAGGCGCCGCGTTTGACCGCCCCCACCGCCATGGGCACATCGCCATGACCGGTTAAAAAAATCACGGGCATGGTGTGGTGCAGCTTCTTTTCCACCAACTGGTCAAACAAAGCCAATCCGCTCATGCCCGGCATGCGCACGTCCAGCAGCAAGCAGCTGTGCTGAATCTGCAACACACCCGAACAAGCGTGGGCCCAAAAAGACTCGGCACTTTCAAAGCCGTGGCTGGTGAGTCGGCGTGAACGCAGCAGCCAGGCCAAGGCGTCTCGCACCTCAGCGTCGTCATCCACCACGAACACGGTGGCATCAATCAATGGTTGCATGGTGAGTGATGGTAAGGCCAAAGCTGAACACCGTGCCCCGCGGGGCGTTGGGGGCATATTGCAAGGTGCCCCCATGCTGCTCGACCACCGTGCGGCACAAGCTCAGGCCCAAGCCCATACCCTCGGCCTTGGTGGTGAAAAAAGGTTGGAACAGCTGATGCTCAATGTCTGGAGCAATGCCTGGGCCCAAATCGGCCACCGAAAACATCAAGCAACGAGGCTCGTCCCCCGCCATGGGCTGCACGCTGAGCGTCAGCCGCCGGTCACGCACGCCGGGCTGGTCCATAGCCTGCATGGCGTTGCGCGCTAAATTCAAAATCACTTGTTCCACCATGGTGCGGTCGCACCACACCTCGGGCAAGCCCTCGGCCACGCGCACCTGTACCTGCACGTGCAGCTTTCGGGCTTGCAGATTGATGAGCGGCAACACCGCATCTAGCAGCGCTTGAGGCTGGGTACGTTCGCGCGCCTGGTCACGGCGGCGCACAAAGTCATGCACACTTTTAATGACCTTACCCGCACGCTCGGCCTGAAGCGCAATACGCTGCATGGCCTGCTCCACGTCAGCGGGGCCCGACAGACCCGACTTGATCATGTTCAAAGAGCCTGTGGCATAGCTGGAAATGGCGGCCAAGGGCTGGTTAAGCTCGTGGCTCAAAAGGGACGCCATTTCGCCCACCATGGCCAAACGGGCTGTGGCCTGCAAACGGTCTTGGCTGGCGCGCGAGAGCTCTTCTACCCGGCGCTGCTCACTGATGTCCAAAAACGCGCTCATCCAGCCGGTTTGCACGCCTTGGGCGTTGATGAGCGGCGCCTCAATAATGAGCACCGGAAAACGCGAGCCATCTTTGCGCATAAAGACCGACTCAAAGCCTTCGCGCGGTGGCGAATTGCCCGCCAGCCGAACGGCATGCCGCCTCATGATTTCTTCGGCCAGTTCGGGTGGCCAATAGGGGGCATTGGCACTTAGCCCCATGAGCTCGTCGGCACTAAAGCCCACCATTTGGCAAAAAGCCGGGTTCACGTAGGTGATGCGGCCTTGCAAGTCGCGCGCGCGCAAGCCCGTGACCAAGGAGTCTTCCATGGCTTTGCGAAAGGCCAACGCATCGGCCAGCTCGTGCTCGGCCTTGAGGCGACGCCGCATGTCCACCGACAGCAGCCACAAAATGACCATAAGCGCCACAAACAAACCCATGACCAGGGCGGTGAGCACATTGGGGAACAGTCCCGGCGCATCGCGCCAGCTTTCCAGCCGCACCACCAAGGTGTTGCCCGGCAAATCAAGCAGTTGTTGCGCCGTGAAGTTGCGCAGGGTGCGACGGGCAGCACCCCGCATGGCCAGACGCGTGCCATCGCCCTCGGTGAATGAAATGTCTTGGTTGCGCGCCAAATCGTTGGGGATCAGGTTGTCCAAAATATCTTGCAGCGCATAGCTCACCAGCACATAGCCCCGAAGCTCTGGCGCGGCCTGAGCGCCTAAGCCCATCACGGGCAAACACACATCCATGACCTCCATCCCCATACCGTTGGGCATAGGCACAAAGTAACTGGGTGAAAACGCGGCCGTGCCCAAGCGACGGGCCGTGGCACAGGTTTGCATCAGTTCGCTTAAATAGGTGTCGTGGGAATACTGGCTGAACACCGGCGATTTGTAGGGCGAATTGGCCTGCAACAGGGTTTTGAATTCAGGGGAGCGCCATTCCATGCGCACGGTTTCGCGGTGGTCGAGCAAAAACCGCTCGGCGCTGAGGGCCCACGCCTCGGTCTGCTCAGCGCGTGACCGGCCTGCAACTAAAAACGTGGCTTGCAAGGTTTGGTTGTTGCGCATGAGACCGCTGCGCAAAGTGCCCACCACCTCCAAAGCATCGCGCTCCAATCGGTCTTGCACTTGGCTGGCATCGTAGCGGCCCGACAACCACACCAAGAGCAACAGGAGTGCGGCCACCAAGGCGAACAAGCTGGCCCACAACCAGCGCGGGCGAACCGAAACCGAAATCAACGAGGCGCGTCCTTAGGGGTGTTTTTACGCGGTGCGCCCGCATCGGTCCGGGTGATGACAGGGTCGGCCCAACTGCCGGTGATGTGAAACTCTTGCGTGGTGGACTCGATGATGGGGCGTCGCAAAATCCACTGCGCTAGAAAAGACCCCAAGCCCACCGCGGGGTTGATGATGGTGGTGACCAGCGTGGCGGTGTTGGTGTTGATTTCGGGCACCACCACCACTTTGAGGTCCTGGGTTTCGCGCCCGAGATCGGCGCGGCCTTCCATCAGCACGGCCAAATTCACGCCGCGCATTTGCAGGTTGTTGGTGCGCGCCATGCCCTGTTCAATCAGCACGTCGCCGCGCACAAAGTCAAAGGCAAAGCCTTCACTGAACACGTCACGGAAGTCCAGCGCCAAACGGCGCGGCAAGGCCTGCAGGCTCAGCACGCCCAGCAGCTTGGCCAGGCCCGGGTCGGCCTTCATGAACTGGCCGGATTCCATATTGACATTGAAACCGCCACCCAAGCTGGAGTAGTCCAGCGACAAGGGCGACCCCAGCCAAGACACCTGGCCCTCCAGCTTGCCCTTGCCTTGGCGGATCAGGTCTTTCATGCCAAAGCGGTTGAGCAGCTCGCCCGAGTCGGCAATGTCCAACTTAAAGTTCATCGACGTGCGGCGTTTGGCGTTTGCGGGGTTGGCGGTATTGGCCCCAGATGCGCCCGCACCCAATTGAGACCATTGGCCGGTGGCCGTGAACACGGCCTCGGGCATGGTGACGTTGAAACGGTTGAGCCGCCACTCGCGCGCGCCGCTGATGCCTTCAGTATTGCGGTTGACGGCGTCAATTTCCACGCGGCCCAACTTGCGTCCACGCAGCTCCAAATCGTCCACCACAATGTCCAGCGCGGGCACGCTGGCGGGCTGCTCCTCCAGCAAGGTCTCTACGTCTTTGGCTGAAGATGGGGGCAGCACCAAGCGCGCCAAACGGGCGTACACGCGCCCGGGGTTGCTTGAGGTGGGTTGGCGGTATTCCACATAACCACTGAGCTCGGTGGCGTCGACATTCAAACGCCAAATCTCTTGGTCGTGGCTGCCCCCCGCCACCACGCGGTGAAGCTGCCGCCCCCCCACCAGCACCTCGCGCGCCCGAATGGACAAGTTGCTAGGCATGTAAGCAGATGACACGGCAGCTGCCGCAGTGTTGGCGCTGCCGACACTGCTGGCGCTTGTGGCACTGCCTGCGCCCGAGCCAGGGGCCATCAGGCGCGACCAGGCATCCAGATCCAACGTGTCCAGCTGCACACTGGCCACCACGCCCGAGGGGGGCAGGCTTAAGGTTTCACCTGGGGGCAAGCCCACCGCCATGGCCCCGCGCAGCACGCGCGGCTTAGAGCTGACGTTAGGCGACAGATCGCGCACAAACTGCGCTGAAAGCATACGGCCCAGCTCCAAAGAGATGTGCTCTTGCAACAAGTTGGGGTTGGTGGTTTGAAAAGACTCCCGCGTTAACGAGGTCTCCAACCGCAGCGGCATCAGCGTTTCGGGCAGTTTATTGAGGGGCGCGGGCAAGTTCAGGGCCAAGCCCTGCAAGTTGGAGGCCGCCGAGACTTGGGGCACGCCGCGTTGCCATTGCGCCGTGAGCTGATAGTTGGCCCCGCCACTGGCATGCCGCGCCAATTGAGACACCATGCCCAACTCCGTGGCTTGGCGCAGCCCGTCGACTGTAAAGCTGCCTTGAATCTTGAGGGTGGGCGACACCACCACATTGGCAGCCCCTTTAGAAGCCGCCGTGGCCAAAGACCCGCCCTCAATCGTCAAATCGCCGCCCAAGGCGCGGGCCTGTCCGCCGCTGATGGCAAACCCCGACTCGGTGAACTGCACCACACCCCTCACGCGCTGCAATTTGGGCACATCGGGCGCCTGGATGTCGTTGCCCTGGAAGGTGGCTTTGCCTTGCAAGGTCATCAAATTCAGATCATTTAAGGGCAACTTGAGCTTGAGCTGTACATCGGCCAGCCCGGTGGCCGTGGTTTGCGCCAACAAGCTGCTGAAA
>CAMAXR010000058.1 GCA_945862195.1 Hylemonella gracilis | reverse complement strand
TTGTGCGCTGTGGAAGATGAAGGCGTGGAAGGTGTGATTTGCGGCCGCGCCATCTACACCGGCGATCTCGACTTTGCAGCAGCGCAACTACGAGCAGACGAGCTGGGGCAATAGCAACCCGTGCTGGCCAAACGCATCATCCCCTGCCTGGACGTGACCGGGGGGCGCGTCGTCAAAGGCGTGAACTTTGTAGAGCTGCGCGATGCGGGCGACCCGGTAGAAATTGCGGCCCGCTACAACGAGCAAGGTGCCGATGAGCTCACGTTTTTAGACATCACCGCCACCAGCGACAACCGCGATGTGATGCTCCACATCATTGAGGCGGTGGCCTCGCAAGTGTTTATTCCCCTCACCGTGGGGGGCGGTGTGCGCACGGTGGACGATGTGCGGCGCCTGCTCAATGCCGGTGCTGACAAAACTAGCTTCAATTCAGCCGCCATTGCCAACCCTCAAGTCATTCGAGACGCCTCCGCCAAATACGGTGCCCAGTGCATTGTGGTGGCTATAGACGCCAAGCGGCGCACCGAGCTCGAAGAACAACGCTTTAATGCAGCAGGCCAACCCATGGGTCCGGGGTGGGACGTTTTTAGCCACGGTGGGCGTAAAAACGTGGGGCTGGATGCGGTGGCATGGGCCACGCAGATGGCCGAATACGGTGCAGGTGAAATTTTGCTCACCAGCATGGACCGCGATGGAACCAAAAGGGGTTTTGACTTGGCTTTAACCAAGGCCGTGACCTATGCGGTGGAGGTGCCTGTGATCGCCTCGGGCGGTGTGGGCAACTTAGACCATTTGGTGGACGGCATCCGCTTGGGCGGGGCCGATGCGGTGCTGGCGGCCAGTATTTTTCACTATGGCGAATACACCGTGCAACAAGCCAAAGAGCGCATGCGGGATTGCGGCATACCTGTGCGGCTTTAAGATGCCCCCATGAATTGGCTGGAACAAATCAAGTGGGACGCCCAAGGCTTGGTGCCTGTGATCGCGCAAGAATCATCCTCTGGCGATGTGCTCATGATGGCTTGGATGAACCGCGAGGCTTTGCAAAAAACTGCGGAATTGAAGCGTGCGGTGTACTTCAGCCGCTCGCGCAATAAGCTGTGGTTTAAGGGCGAAGAGTCGGGCCATGTGCAAACCGTGCACGATATTCGCCTGGATTGCGACCAAGACGTGGTCTTGCTTAAAGTGACCCAGTTGGGGCATGAACCCGGCATTGCCTGCCATACCGGACGCCACAGTTGTTTTTTTCAGAGCTTGCAGCCCGAGGGTTGGCAGGTCGTTGATCCGGTCTTGAAAGACCATGAAACCATTTACAAATGAGCGCCATGAGTTCCCCAGAACACCCTAAATTGCATGCAGCTGCCTCCGCAGATACCTTGGCACGGCTGGCTGGCGTGATTGAAAGCCGCAAAGCCGCAATGGGCGGCGACCCAGAGGCCAGCTACGTGGCTCGGTTGTTGCACAAGGGGCCGGATGCCTTTTTGAAAAAAGTGGGCGAAGAGGCCACCGAGGTGGTGATGGCGGCCAAAGACTTGGACCATGGTGGCGACCCCGCCAAGCTGATCAATGAGGTGGCGGACTTGTGGTTCCACTGCATGATTGCTTTGGCGCACTATGGCCTCAAGCCTGCTGACGTGTTGGCCGAGCTGGAACGCCGCGAAGGCACCAGCGGCATTGAAGAAAAAGCACTGCGCAAAGCCCTAATGCGCGAGGGAGAAGGTTTATGAGCCCGGTATTGCCACACGACCCCAACTGCATTTTTTGCAAAATTGTGGTGGGCAGCATTCCGAGCAAAAAAGTGTTCGAGGATGAGCAGGCGTTGGCGTTTCATGACATCAACCCTTGGGCGCCCGTGCATTTTTTGATCATTCCCAAGCTGCATCTGCCGTCTATGGCGCAGGTTGGGCCTGAGCATGCGGCGCTTTTGGGGCACATGATGGGTTTGGCCCCTAAGCTGGCTCTGGAGCAAGGGTGCCGCCCCTACCCAGAGGGGGGTTATCGCATCATTTGCAATACTGGTGCGGATGGCGGGCAAGAGGTGCACCACCTGCACCTGCACGTGGTGGGCGGCCCTAGGCCCTGGCTCAAGGGTTAAATCAAACTTAAGCCTAGGGCAGCATGGGCGCCTAAAGTGCCCTAAACTGACAAGTCTTCATCGGGTGCAGCCGTTCAGGCCTAGCTGCATGCGTCACGTTTAAAATGAATGGATTCTTCAGGAGAGAGACATGGGTTCGTTTTCAGTTTGGCACTGGTTGATCGTTTTGTTGATCGTGGTGTTGGTATTTGGTACCAAAAAACTCAAAAGCCTAGGCGGTGATTTGGGTGGTGCGGTCAAAGGATTTAAAGAAGGCATGAAAGACGGTTCTGTCAAACCGGAAGACGCCACGACTGCGGCTTCAACGGCTGCTTCGCCAGCTGCCGCCCCCCAGGTGGCCACTGCGGCAGTGTCCACACCCTCTGCGCAAGATAAAAACACGATTGACGTAGAAGCCAAACCCAAGGCGTGATTGATCTTGGCATTTCCAAACTGGCTCTGATTGGCGCTGTCGCGCTGATCGTGATCGGCCCCGAAAAACTTCCCAAAGTTGCCCGTACTTTTGGAGCTTTGCTTGGTAAGGCTCAACGCTATGTGGCAGACGTCAAGGCCGAGGTGAACCGGTCTATGGAGCTCGACGAGCTCAAAAAAATGCGGACTACGGTAGAAGAGGCGTCTCGCGACATCAAAGGTTCGCTGGAGGAAAACGCCAAGGTCTTTGAAAACAGTTGGAGCGAAGTCACTTCAGAGATTGACACGGATGGCTCTAGCACGGGTGGCTCCAGCAGTAGCTGGGCAGATTCGGCCATGGTGACGTTTCCCGAATACAAGCACCCTGGAAAAAAATGGCGCCTCAAGCGCGGGGCTACCCCTGTTTGGTACAAGGCCAGGCAAGGCGTCCGAACCCGAGCTTTGTCTGGTGCGGCCCGTGTGGCCCGCTTTCGCCCTACGGGCTTGAGCAACTGATGAGCGCTCCAGACGAGTTGGCCGGATCCGAGCAGCCTTTTGTGCAGCACTTGATGGAGCTGCGCGACAGGTTGGTGCGGGCCCTGATTGCGCTGGCCGTGGCAGCCGTTGCGCTGGGCATTTACCCCGGACCCGCACAGCTGTATGACTTTTTGGCCGCGCCGCTGGTAGCGCATTTGCCCAAAGGCGCCACCTTGATTGCCACCTCGGTGATTTCGCCTTTTATGGTGCCCATCAAAATCACCTTGATGACGGCTTTTTTGATTGCATTGCCCGTCATCCTTTATCAGTTGTGGGCGTTTGTGGCGCCCGGCCTCTACAACCACGAGAAAAAGCTGGTAGTGCCCTTGGTGGTGTCCAGCACCCTGCTGTTTTTTGTCGGGGTGGCCTTTTGTTACTTTTTTGTGTTTGGGCAGGTATTTGCCTTCATCCAGAGTTTTGCCCCAAAAAGCATTACCGCCGCGCCTGATATTGAGGCGTATTTAAGCTTTGTACTCACCATGTTTTTGGCCTTTGGTCTGGCATTTGAGGTGCCTATTGTGGTGGTGGTACTGGCCCGTATGGGTATTGTGAGCATTGAAAAATTCAAGGCGTTTCGCGGCTACTTTATTGTGCTGGCCTTCATCATTGCCGCGGTGGTGACGCCACCTGACGTGGTGTCTCAACTGGCCTTGGCCATCCCTATGTGCGTGTTGTATGAAGTGGGCTTATGGGCTGCGCAATTGTTTATCAGGCACACCAAAGCGCCAGAGGAAAATGTTGAAACTGATGAGGCAAAGGATGCTGCAACGGATGTTGCGGCACCGGCTGATTCAGCTAAGCCCGCTGATTCCTCATAAACACCATAAACTTTATCGAGTTCGAGGTTTAGGGCGCACGCCCGGCGACACGTTGATCTGCAGTTTTTGCTCTTGACGCAAAATTTCAAACGGTGCCGCTTCACCTGGCTTGAGGGCTGCCACACGGCTCAAAAGTTCGGGCACATTGCGCACAGCTTGACCCGCCACTTGAACAATCACATCGCCTGGCCGAATCCCGGCATTGGCCGCTGGACCGTTTTGCAGCACTCCTGTGATGATCACGCCGCTGATTTCACCCTTGTTGGTGCGAATGCCAAAGGTTTCGGCCAGTTCGGGTGAAAGTTCATTAGGTTCCACCCCAATCCAGCCGCGAGTGACCTGACCCTCTCGTACGATGCTTTCCAGCACCTGCTTGGCAGTGGCCACGGGAATGGCAAACCCAATGCCCATATTGCCGCCCGATTTGGAGTAAATGGCGGTGTTGATGCCCAGCAAGTTGCCATTGGAGTCCACCAGCGCGCCGCCCGAGTTACCCGGGTTGATGGCTGCATCGGTTTGAATGAAGTTTTCAAAGGTGTTGATGCCCAGTTGATTGCGGCCCAACGCGCTCACGATGCCGCTGGTCACAGTTTGCCCCACGCCAAAGGGGTTTCCTATGGCCAAGACTGGGTCGCCCACTTGGGCTTGGTCGGAGTTGCCCAGCACAATCACGGGCAATTTGTCGAGTTCAATTTTCAAAACAGCCAGGTCGCTGTCCGGGTCGGTGCCAATGACTTTGGCTCGGCTGCGGCGTCCATCCACCAAAATCACTTCAATATCGTCGGCCCCTTCCACCACGTGGTTGTTGGTCAACAGGTAGCCGCTGGCGCTCACGATCACGCCGCTGCCCAGCCCGGTTTGGGCTTCTTCTCCGGGCTCGCCAAAGAAAAACCGAAACCAAGGGTCGTTGCTGGGCGCCTTGCGAGCCGCTTTGCTGGTGCTGATGCTCACCACGGCAGAGGAGGCACGTTGCGCTGCAGCCCTTAAACTGCCCGGAGGAGTCACGCTGCTGCTGGTGTCGGCCTGAATCAGCGACAAATGGGTGGATAGGTTGCGACCCAGCCAGTCGGGCTTGAGGGTCAAGACCACAAAATAAATGGCCAATAACACCGTTACGGTTTGCGCAAACCACATCCAAAGTTTTTTCATTGTGAAATTGTAGAGTCCCTAGGGTGAACCCAACTGTTGTCATGCTCCAAATAGACCCCGCAGCGCCCGCTAAACCAGCTTGGGGTGAGACTTGCAATGGGTGCGGGGTGTGTTGTGTGTCAGAGCCCTGCCCATTAGGCCGATGGCTCACACGCCAACGCCAAGGGCGCTGTGGCATTTTGCGGTGGGAGGCTTTAACGTCACGCTACGTTTGTGGCGCCCTTATAGAGCCTAGACTTGTGGCACAGACGTATCTGCCCAAAGGCATGAAATGGTTGGCGCCCATATTGCACCGGCTTTTGAGGCTTATGGCCCCTCGCTGGATCGCATCTGGTACAGGTTGCGACTGTTCTTACGAAGTTCAGCCGGTATCCCCCAAAATACCCCCATGACTGAACGTACCCAGCTCCTGCAGACGCTTGATCAAATTTTGCAGCCCGGCAAATTTAAAGATTACGGCCCCAACGGCTTGCAGGTAGAGGGGCGACCCCAAGTGCGCAAACTGGTGTCAGGAGTGACCGCAAGTTTGGCCATGATTGAAGCGGCCGTGGCTGCTGGGGCCGACACCTTGCTGGTCCACCATGGCCTGTTTTGGCGGGGGCAAGATGGTCGCGTGACCGGCTGGATGAAAAAGCGTTTGGCACTTTTACTCCAGCACGACCTGAACTTGCTGGCCTACCACCTGCCCTTAGATGCCCACCCCGAGCTGGGCAACAACGCTCAGTTGGGCAAGCGATTGGGGCTGACGGTAACGGGTCGATTCGGGGAGCAAGATCTGGGCTTTATGGGCCAGCGCGCCGATGGTGCGGTGTTTGTCACCCCGCAAGCCTTATCAGAGCATGTGCAGCGAGCCCTGCACAAAACCCCGGTTCATGTAGGTCCTGCCAACGGAGAGATTCGAACCCTAGGCTGGTGCACGGGAGGGGCGCAAGGCTATTTTGAAGGTGCTATTGCCGCTGGCGTAGACGCTTTTTTGACAGGTGAGATCTCTGAGCCCCAGGCCCACTATGCGCGGGAATGTGGTGTGCACTTTTTGGCCTGCGGTCACCATGCTACTGAGCGCTATGGCGCCCCCGCCGTGGCGGGCCACGTGGCAGAGCGGCTGGGCTTAGAGCATGAGTTCATCGACATTGACAATCCAGCCTAATGAGATTGCCCATCATGTTGAACGCGCCTCAACACACCCGAAGCTCCCAAGCCCGCAGCCCAGAATCCAAGCAAAAGCTGTTGGCCATCACCATGGGCGATGCCGCGGGCATTGGGCCGGAGGTCATTGTCAAAGCCTTTATGGAAGAGCCCGAACTCCTTGAGCATTGCTTTGTTGTGGGGGAGGTTAGGACCCTGAGGCGTGCCGCACAGGCGGTTCATGCCTTCATGCGGTCTGAAAATCCTGTCCTTCATTCCCTGCCATGGCCAGTGGTGCAAATGGAGGCGACAGAAAACGAATGTCCCCCCCAATGCATACCGGTTTTGGAGTTGCGCGCTTTTGACCAGCCGGTGCCTTGGGGCCGCGTCAGTGCAAAAGCTGGCGCTATGGCGGGCGAATGCGTGGCTTGGGCGGCTGATGCGGCCTTACATGGCGACATTTCAGCCGTGGTCACTGCTCCACTGCACAAAGAGGCGCTCTCAGCAGCCGGACTGCCTTGGAGCCTCTACCCTGGTCACACCGAATTGCTGCAAGCGCGTGCTGCTGCATTTTTAAATCAACCTGTACAGGATCTGCCAGTGCGCATGATGCTGGCCAGCGATGAGCTGCGCACCGTGCTGGTCAGCATTCACCTTTCGCTCAAAGAAGCCTTGGCGGCGGTCACGTCAGAACAAGTCTTGCAAACCCTCAGAATCACGCACGAGGCGTTGAGCCTTGCTTGGGGACGAGCTCCCGTTATTGGGGTGGCGGGCCTGAACCCACATGCTGGCGAGGGCGGGCTGTTTGGTCGAGAAGAGCTCGACATCATTGCGCCTGCCGTGGCTCAAGCCTGTGCCGAAGGCATCCAAGCCTCGGGCCCCTGGGCGCCGGACACGGTGTTCATGCGGGCGCGCCAAACTTTGGGGCATCCCGGCGAGTTTGACGTGGTAGTGGCCATGTACCACGATCAAGGATTGATTCCCATCAAATATCTCGGTCTTGACCAAGGGGTCAATGTAACCCTAGGGTTACCCCTAGTGCGTACCAGCCCCGACCATGGCACAGCTTTTGACTTGGCAGGCACTGGCCGCGCCGACGCGAGCAGCTTGAAAGCCGCCATTCGCATGGCCAAGGTTTTGGCTGGAGTAGGCCTACATGCAGGGGTTTCTTGACGGTCAGCTACAATCAGAGGCTGATTTACATGGTCTTTAACCTATCTTCATCCTGCATTCACCGAGGATTTTCATGAGCGACACGCTTGCCGAACAAAGCCAAATGGACCCCAGCAAACGGACTTGGCTGATCGCCACTGGCTGTGCTGGCGTGGTAGGAGGTGCCGCTGTGGCGGTGCCTTTCATCAGCACTTTTCAGCCTTCTGAAAAAGCTAAAGCAGCAGGCGCTGCGGTTGAAGTAGATATTTCCAGTTTGAAAGCTGGCGAAAAAGTGACCGTAGAGTGGCGCGGTAAGCCTGTTTGGATTGTCAAGCGCACTCCGGAGCAGCTGGAAAGCCTGAACAAAATTGAAAGCCAGCTGGCTGATGCCCAGTCTGCCCGAAAGCCCGACGAGCTCACCCCTCAATACGCCCGCAACCAGCACCGGTCCATCAAGCCAGATGTTTTTGTGGCTGTGGGTATTTGCTCCCATTTGGGTTGCTCCCCTTCCGATAAATTTCAAACGGGTGCCCAGCCTTCTTTACCAGACGATTGGGCCGGCGGGTTTTTGTGCCCATGCCACGGTTCTACTTTTGATATGGCTGGCCGCGTGTTTAAAAACAAGCCTGCTCCAGACAATCTGGAAGTTCCCCCCCATATGTATCTGTCTGACAGCAAATTGCTGATCGGCGAAGACAAGAAAGCTTGAGGACCCGAACCATGGCTCGCCAATTCAAGGAAATTTCCCCCAACGCACCGGTTGCAGACCGCCTGACCAACTGGTTTGAAAACCGCATCCCCACCGCTTTTGAGGCCTACAAAGTTCACATGTCGGAGTACTACGCTCCGAAAAACTTCAATATTTGGTATTTCTTTGGCGCACTGGCCATGCTGGTGCTGGTCATTCAAATCGTGACCGGTATTTTCTTGGTCATGCACTACAAGCCTGACGCCGCTTTGGCTTTTGCCTCGGTGGAATACATCATGCGCGATGTGCCTTGGGGCTGGCTGGTTCGTTACATGCACTCCACCGGCGCCTCTGCCTTCTTTGTAGTGGTGTATTTGCACATGTTCCGTGGTCTCATTTATGGCAGCTATCGCAAGCCGCGCGAACTGGTGTGGCTGTTTGGTTGCGCTATTTTCCTGGTGCTCATGGCCGAGGCCTTCATGGGCTACTTGCTGCCTTGGGGGCAAATGAGCTACTGGGGCGCTCAGGTGATCGTGAACCTCTTTGCAGCTATTCCCTTTATTGGTCCCGATTTGGCTTTGCTGATTCGCGGTGACTACGTGGTGGGCGACGCCACCTTGAACCGGTTCTTTGCCTTCCACGTCATTGCAGTCCCTTTGGTATTGCTCGGCTTGGTGGTGGCGCACTTGTTGGCTTTGCACGATGTAGGTTCTAACAACCCCGACGGCGTCGAAATCAAAGGCCCCAACGCGCCTCGTGATGCAAAAGGTAACCCCTTAGACGGTATTCCTTTCCACCCCTACTACACCGTTCACGACATCATGGGCGTGGGTGTGTTTTTGCTGGTATTTAGCGCCATTGTGTTTTTTGCACCTGAGGCAGGTGGCTATTTCTTGGAGTACAACAACTTTATTCCGGCAGACCCCCTTAAAACCCCGGCCCACATTGCCCCTGTGTGGTACTTCACGCCTTTTTATTCCATGTTGCGTGCTATCACGGACGAAATGATGTACGTCCTGATTGCCTGCGTGCTGGCAGGTGCCTTTATGGGCGCGTTCAAGAGCAAATTGCCCAACATCCTAAAAGTCGCTGTGGTGGGTGCAGCTGTGGTGCTGTCGGCCCTGATGCTGGCTATTGACGCCAAATTCTGGGGTGTGGTGGTCATGGGCGGTGCAGTTGTCATATTGTTTTTTCTGCCGTGGTTGGACAACTGTGAAGTCAAATCCATCCGTTATCGTCCTGATTGGCAGCTCTACATGTACGGCATCTTCGTGTTGAATTTTGTGGTGCTGGGCTACTTGGGTGTGCAGCCACCTTCACCTTTGGGGGAGCGTGTGTCTCAGTTGGGAACCCTGTTTTATTTCGGGTTTTTCCTGCTGATGCCTTGGTGGAGCCAAATCGGCAAAACCAAGCCAGTGCCTGACCGCGTGACGTTTACTGCCCATTGATCTGACACTGAGCCGAAAGACATCTCTCATGAAAAAGTACATTCTTGCGTTGATCACGGCCTTGAGCCTCTCGGGTGCGGCACAGGCTTCTGGCGGCGAGGGCATTGCTTGGGATAAAGCCCCTGTTAACACCAGTGACCTGACTTCTTTGCAAAACGGTGCCAAGCTGTTCGTCAACTACTGCTTAAATTGTCACTCGGCAGCCTTTATGCGGTTCAACCGCTTGCAAGACATTGGGCTGACCAATGAGCAAATCAAAGACAACCTTCTCTTCACCACCGACAAAGTGGGCGACACCATGAAGGCTTCTATTGATCCTAAGCAGGCCAAAGACTGGTTTGGCGGCAACCCCCCTGACCTGACCTTGATTGCCCGTTCACGCGCTGGTCACCAAGGTTCAGGTGCTGACTACCTTTACACCTACTTGCGCACTTACTATGTGGACGACACCAAAGCCACTGGTTGGAACAACTTGGCATTTCCTAATGTAGGTATGCCCCATGTGTTGTGGGAATTGCAAGGCAAGCGCCGCCCAGTTTTTGATACCAAAAAAGAACACGGCCATGAAGTGAATGTGTTCAAAGGCTGGGAACAAGTCACCCCTGGCACCATGACGCCCTTGCAGTACGATCAAAACATTGGCGACTTGGTTAACTTTTTGCAGTGGATGGGTGAACCTGCCCAAAAATCTCGCGTGCAAATTGGCGTTTGGGTCATGCTTTTTTTGCTGATCTTTACTTTTATCGCTTGGCGGCTTAACGCGGCATACTGGAAAGACATTAAGTAATCCGGATCATTTCCGGCCCCTTGTTTAACGCAGGGCCGGATCCCTAGAGTGGGCTTGCTTGGCGCAGCCCACTCTTTTCAATTTTTAGGAGTCGTTAGCCATGATGGTGTTGTATTCAGGAACCACTTGCCCCTTTTCCCATCGTTGCCGTTTTGTGTTGTTTGAAAAGGGCATGGATTTCGAAATCCGTGACGTTGACCTTTACAACAAACCTGAAGACATCAATGTCATGAATCCCTACGGTCAGGTGCCCATATTGGTGGAGCGCGACCTGATTTTGTATGAGTCCAACATCATCAACGAATACATTGACGAGCGCTTTCCTCATCCCCAGCTGATGCCCGGCGACCCGGTGGATCGGGCCCGTGTGCGCTTGTTTTTGCTCAACTTTGAAAAAGAACTTTTTGTGCATGTGTCCACCTTGGAGTCGCGAGCTGCCAAAAGCAACGAAAAGGCTTTGGAAAAAGCCCGCTCCCATATTCGCGACCGTTTGACCCAGTTGGCCCCTGTGTTTCTGAAGAACAAGTTCATGTTAGGTGACAACTTCTCTATGCTGGACGTGGCCATTGCTCCTTTGCTGTGGCGCTTGGATTTTTACGGTATTGATCTGAGCAAAAATGCGGCCCCTTTGCTTAAGTACGCTGAACGTATTTTTTCTCGTCCTGCCTATATTGAGGCACTCACGCCCTCTGAAAAGGTCATGCGCAAATAAGTCCAGTAGGACTAGCAGTTTATGACCACCTTACCCTTGCCTTCCACCCGCCCTTATTTAATTAGGGCCCTGTACGAGTGGTGTTGCGAACACTCCTTCACGCCCTATTTGGCCGTCAAGGTGGATCCAAGGGTGCTGGTGCCGCGAGAGCATGTCCGAGACGGTGAAATCGTCCTAAATATTGGCCCCACGGCCACCAGTGCCCTAAAGCTGGGCAATCAGGTCATTGAATTCAAAGCACGTTTTGGCGGCGTGGCCCGCGATATTTACGTGCCAGTGGACCGTGTTATGGCCATTTATGCTCGGGAAAATGGCCAAGGCATGTCTTTCCCCATGCAAGACATGCAAGCCGCCTCATCACAAGACGCCTCTACGCTTCTGCCTTTTTCTGTGTCAGAAACTGAGAACGCGCCAGATTCCGCTAAGGGTGAATCTTTTGAGGGCCAAGAGCTCAAGATGGCT
>CAMAXR010000057.1 GCA_945862195.1 Hylemonella gracilis | reverse complement strand
TCTAGGGCAAGCGGCTGCCCATCGGCGCTGAGCAAGCCCAAAGCCACCGGAATGACAAATGGCGCTGGGCTGTCTTGCCCCGCAGTGGGCGCGCAGGATTGAGTCAGGGTGAGCGTGTAGCACTGGCTCGCGGCATCAAAACTGCCCTGGGCATTAACGCGCGGTGTGCCAGCTTGGCTGTACCAAAGTTTGAATTGTGGCAAGTGACGCGCCAAATCAGATTTTGGGTTTGCGTCGGCAATGGCCTGAGCAAAATCGTCACAGGTGACGGCTTGCCCGTCATGGCGCTCAAAGTAAAGCGCCATACCCTGTGCAAAGCCGCTGCGGCCCACCAAGGTTTGCATCATGCGCACCACTTCAGCGCCTTTTTCGTACACGGTCACGGTGTAAAAGTTGTTGATTTCCAGGTAGCTGTCGGGCCGCACGGGGTGCGCCATGGGACCCGCGTCTTCAGGAAACTGGGCAGTGCGCAACACCCGAACGTCTTCAATGCGTTTAACCGCTCGGGCCGACGGGCTGCCCGCCAAGTCTTGGCTGAACTCTTGGTCTCTAAACACCGTAAGCCCTTCTTTAAGGCTGAGCTGAAACCAGTCGCGGCAGGTGATGCGGTTGCCCGTCCAGTTGTGAAAGTACTCGTGGCCCACCACGCTTTCAATGTTGGCGTAGTCGGTGTCGGTGGCTGTGGCGGGGTTGGCCAGCACAAACTTGGTGTTGAAAATGTTGAGGCCCTTGTTTTCCATGGCTCCCATATTGAAGTCGCTGGTAGCCACCACCATAAAGCGCTCCAAGTCCAGCGGCAGGCCAAAGCGGGCTTCGTCCCAAGCCACGGCGGCCATGAGCGAATTCATGGCGTGCTCGGTTTTGTCCAAGTCGCCGGGGCGCACATAAATTTGCAAGGTGTGCTCTTTGCCTGTGCGCGACACAATGCGCTGCTCGCGCGCCACCAGTTTGCCCGCTACCAGTGCAAACAAGTAGCAGGGTTTTTTGTGGGGGTCTACCCACTTGGCAAAGTGGCGGCCTTCGTTGCCGGTGCCCGTTAAGTCACCAAGTTCCACCAAGTTGCCGTTGGACAACAGCACGGGGTAGGTAGCCTTGTCGGCGCGCAGCGTGACGGTGAAGCTGGCCATCACGTCAGGGCGGTCTAAAAAGTAGGTGATGCGCCTAAACCCTTCGGCCTCGCATTGGGTGAAAAAAGAGTCGTTGCTGACATACAGACCCATCAGTTGGGTGTTTTTTGCAGGCGCGCAGGTGGTAAAAATTTCAAGCTCAAAGCTGCCTTCGGGCAGGTTTTCAAGCACCAAGCGCTGCCCATCCATCTTGAAAGACGCGCCCTGCCCATTGACCAACACACGGGCCAGGTTGAGGTCTTCGCCATCCAACACCAAGGGCTGCAACGCCACATCGGGGTTGCGGCGCATGCTCATTTTGTTGAGCACACGGGTTTTGGCGGGGTCCAGGTCAAAAGTCAGATCGACGGTGTCGATCCAAAATGCGGGAGCGGTGTAGTCTTCGCGGCGGATCACGCCGGCTTGGCCTTCACGGTACATGGTGGAACTCCGGTAAATAAATCACAGTCGATAAAAGCTCGGCGGATCGCCCGCTTAAACACCTTGCTTAAGCGAGGCCTCAATAAACACATCCAAGTCGCCATCCAGAACCTTTTGGGTGGCAGACACCTCTACATTGGTACGCAAATCTTTGATGCGGCTGTTGTCCAGCACGTAGGAACGAATTTGATGCCCCCAACCCACATCGGTTTTGGTGTCTTCAAGTTTTTGTTGCTCTTCCATGCGTTTGCGCATTTCATGGTCGTACAAGCGGCTGCGCAGGCGCTTCCAAGCCACATCGCGGTTGCTGTGTTGGCTGCGCCCATCTTGGCACTGAACCACGATGCCGGTGGGAATGTGGGTCAAGCGCACGGCAGAGTCGGTTTTGTTGATGTGCTGACCGCCCGCGCCACTGGCACGGAAGGTGTCGGTGCGTACATCTGATGGGTTGATGTCAATTTCAATCGAGTCATCAATCTCTGGGTAAACAAACACGCTGGCAAAACTGGTGTGGCGTCCGCCCGAAGAGTCAAACGGCGACTTGCGCACCAGGCGGTGCACGCCAGTTTCGGTGCGCAGCAGGCCAAAGGCGTATTCACCTTCAATTTTGATGGTGGCGCCTTTAATGCCCGCAGTGTCGCCCTCGGTCAGGTCTTCCACATGGGCGGTAAATCCTTTGCGCTCGGCGTATTTAAGGTACTGGCGCAGCAGCATGCTGGCCCAGTCGCAGGCCTCAGTGCCGCCTGCACCGGCTTGAATGTCCAAAAAGCAGGGCAGGGGGTCGGCTGGGTTGTTGAACATGCGCCTGAATTCCAACCCTTCCACAATGGCAGAAAGTGAGGCGGTTTCGGCTTCAATGGTCACGAGGCTGTCGTCGTCACCCTCTTCTTTGCTCATGTCAAACAACTCGCTGTTGTCTGACAGGTCGCGTTCTAGGCCGGTCAAGGTGACCACCACGCCGTCCAGCGCTTTTTTTTCTTTACCCAGTTCTTGCGCGCGTTTGGGTTCGTTCCAGACGGAGGGGTCTTCTAGTGAAGCGTTAACGGTTCGCAGGCGTTCGGCTTTGGCATCGTAGTCAAAGATACCTCCGCAACTCAATTGCACGCTGGCTCAGGTCGGCCAGGCGGGTTCCAATGGTGTTGATGCGTTCTGCGTCCATGATGTGTGAGTCCTCTGATTAACCTCGGATTTTCTCACGCGAGCAAAAAGTCTTCGATCAAGGCCGCCAGTTGCTGGGGTTGGTCGTGGTGCAGCATGTGCCCTGCCGGTTCCATTTTGGCGTGCTGAACCTGGGGCACCACCTGAATGCGCTGGGTAAATTCGTCCAGGGTGTAGCTGTTTTTCCACCACACGGGCATTTCATTTAAGCTGGCTTGCACCATCAAAACGGGGGCTGTAATGCGCTTCCATATTTCCAGTACCTCCTCTACCCGATACAAATGTGCGCTGACCACTTTGTGAGCCGCAGAACCCAAAATTTCCCATTGCCCAGCCTGCGGCCCTGTCGCTATGGGGCGTGCCCACTGGTGGGCCAGCCAAAGGGCCTTGTCTTCGGGCAGTCTGGGGTTGGTTTTCATGAGGCGGCGCGCCACGCCTTGGGCGTTGTCGTAGGTTTTTAAGGCCATCTCTCCTTGGCGCAAGCGTTGCAGCTCGTGAAGCCACTGCGCATATCGCTGCGGTGCCTGCTCGGGCGTGTTGGCGGGCATGCCAAAGCCTTCTAGGTTGATGAGCTTACGGATGCGCTCTGGCCGGATGCCGGCGTACATCATCACCACATTGCCGCCCATGCTGTGGCCGAGCAAATCCACCGCAATGTTTGGGGCGTAGTGGTCCAACAACACCTCTAAGTCGGCCAAATAGTCGGGAAACCAAAAATGCTCTTGCGCCGATTCGCTCAGGCCAAAGCCCCGCCAGCTGGGCGCAATGAGGGTGCGGCCTTGCCGAAAAGCCAAACTTAAGGCGTCCACCATAAACTGAAACGACGCCCCCACATCCATCCAACCGTGCATGAGCACCAGTGGAGGCTGTGGGTCTGTGTGGGGTAGCGCCCCAGCAGATGGGCTCCAGCGCAACACGTGATAGGGCACGCCGCGAACTGGCACGAACTCGCTCAGGGGCTGGTTTTGGACTTGGTACATTCCGGAATGATAAATACACACGAAAGGTGCGACACGTGATGGATGCCACATGGTTTTGGGCCCTGCTTACAGGCGTGCTGGCTTACGCATTGGGCTCTGTGTCGTTTGCCGTGTTGGTCAGTAAGGTCATGGGCCTGAACGACCCACGCACTTACGGCAGCAAAAACCCAGGGGCTACCAACGTGCTTCGCTCAGGCTCCAAAGCTGCGGCCATTGCCACTTTGTTGTTGGACGCGGCTAAGGGGGGCGTGCCCTTGGTGCTCATCCAAATGTATGGCGCTCCTTGGGGCTTGGAGTCTGAAGCCTTAGCGCTGGTGGCTTTGGGGGCATTTTTGGGGCATTTGTTCCCGGTGTATTTCCGCTTTCAAGGCGGTAAGGGGGTGGCCACTGCGCTCGGAGTTTTGTTGGGGTTGGATGGTGTGTTGGGCCTAGCCACCTTGGCCACTTGGCTCATCGTGGCGTTTTTCTTGAGGTATTCGTCGCTGGCCGCTCTGGTGGCCGCCTTATTTGCACCCGTGTATTACCTGCTGGGCGACGGCATCACGTGGCGGGCCGACATGCCTGTTTTGCTTGCCGTCTGCGTGATGTCGATGCTGCTGATTGCCCGGCACAAGGCCAATATCAGCCGTTTGATCAACGGCACCGAATCGCGCATCGGCCAAAAATAAATCAATCGGCCTTGATGTTGGCGGCTTTGACGATTTTGGCGTTGGCGGCCAGTTCGCCTTTGATGTAGTTGTCAAACTCGGTAGGGCTCATGGGCATGGGCTCTGCGCCGAGTTTGGCCAGGCGCTCTTTCACCTCGGGGTTTTGTAAGGCGCGCAAGGCGGCTTGGTTTAAGGCTTGCACCACGTCGCGCGGTGTTTTAGAGGGCACCAGCATCCCAGTCCAAAAAATATAGTCGGACTCCGGCACGCCCACTTCCAGCGTGGTGGGGGTGTCGGGCAGCACCGGTGTGCGCTTGGTGGTACCTACGGCCAAGGCCATCAAACGGCCATCGCGAATCATGGGCAGCGCAGAGACGATGGGCGCAAAGAAATAGTCAATTCGACCGGAGATGGTTTCGGTCAGGGCCTCGGGCGTGCCCTTAAAGGCCACGTGCACCGCCTTGATGCCTGCACCGTAGTTGAATTTTTCGGCATTCATGAAGGTAGCGGTGCCAATGCCCGCCGAGGCGTAATTGAGCTGGCCAGGCTTTGCCTTGCCGGCTTGAATCAAATCTTGCACTGTTTTAAAACCTTTGCTGGGGGCGGCTACCAACACATTGGGCAGATGCGCTAGCGGCGTAACACCCGAAAAGTCTGCCGCAGGGTCATAGCCCACTTGCGTAATGAGCGGGTTAAGAGTGTGTGCCGAGGTGTATACAAACACAGAATACCCATCCGCTGGGGAAGCCAAAATATGTCGCGCTGCGACCAAGCCCCCCGCGCCAGTGCGGTTTTCCACTACCACCGACACGCCCAAGTCGTTTTGCAGCGCGTTAGAAATGGAACGTGCCACCACATCAGACGCGCTGCCAGCAGACGCACCGGACACCAAACGTATGGGTTTATTGGGAAACCCCGCATTGGGTGCGGTTTGCGCCCATGCAGAGGGCAAGAAAGCCGTAACAGCCATGGCCGTCGTGAGCGCCGTGGCGGAGATCGCCAAGTAAAAAGGGCTCAAACCACCGGAAATTTTGTCTAAAGTAGAGTTCAGCATAAGGGGTCTCCTGTTCAAACTTGGGGCATACCAAACTGCGCCATGAGCCAGTCTGCAGATTTGG
Source organism: Hylemonella gracilis (assembly GCA_945862195.1). Classification (GTDB taxonomy): domain Bacteria; phylum Pseudomonadota; class Gammaproteobacteria; order Burkholderiales; family Burkholderiaceae_C; genus Hylemonella; species Hylemonella gracilis_C. The sequence goes on along the minus strand of CAMAXR010000057.1, from coordinate 5,962 downwards.
CGCGGTAGCGGTAGGGGCGGTTGTTGGCAATGTGGTTGCCGTCTTCCACCACCAACAATTCCGAGGGGCCCGACACTTCGTCGGCCAACCTTTGCGCGTCTTGCCAGGGCACCAAGCGGTCCTGCTTGCCGCTCACTATAAAAATAGGGCATTCAATTTGCTTGGCAATGCCCACCATCGACAGGGTGCTGGCGTGCTGCTTGGCCTCGGCTTGGGTTTTCAGGTGGCTGCGCACCCTGAAGGCTTCGCGCGTGAGCAGGGGCAGGGCGTCCCAGTTGCTGGCCCAGTCAAAGGGACCAGCCAGTGCAATGCAGGCTTTGATGCGTTTTTCAAAAGCCACGGCGCGCGGCGCGTAATAGCCGCCCAGGCTCACACCCCACAGGCCAATGCGCTGGGTGTCCACATCGGTGCGTTGCACCAACCAGTCCACCACGGCCTTCACAGGAACCTCGTAGTCGCCTCGGATGGGGAAGTCGTATTCCGCCTCGCCCTGACCTGGGCCGTCGATCATCAAGGTGGCAATGCCGCGTGCCAAAAATGGCAATTCGTAGGCCTCAAGCTCTTCTTTGGCCGAATCTAAGCCCGGCACCATGATCAGCACCGGCGGGTTGGAGACGCCTGCAGGTTTTCTCAAAATGCCAGCCAAATGCCCGGATCCATAAGGCACTTCTACCCGCTCTCCCGGCGGGCGCAGATGCGGCAAGGCCAACTGGCGGCACTCAATGGCTTTGGTGTGGGCGGCACGCATTTGATCGATGTCGTCCACAAACACAAACTTGGCAAAGTGGTAGTACACCCCCGCGCGCGTTAAGTGCTCGCCCGCAGAGAGTTTGTGCCCTTCTGAAAGCGCTTCTTTACCTAAGGCCTCATGTGAGGCGGCTCTGGCGCACCATGCAGAGCACCAGTCTTCCCAACGGGCAATGCCATCGGTGACTTCATTGAAGTCGGCCAACAGGACGCCATTGGATACAAAACGTGGTGCCCAGTGCGACACCGCTGACTCAACTCGGGGATCGGACGACATAACAGCCTTTCTTGGAAAGACTGCATTTTTGACACTTACAGGGGGCTCAAGCCATAGGGATAGATACCTAGCTCGCGGCTTTAGTCTCTGAAGTTGTTAAAGCTCACAGGAATATCGGTGATCTCTTTGCGCAGCAGCGCCATGGCGGCCTGCAGGTCGTCGCGTTTGGCGCCGGTCACGCGCACGGCATCGCCCTGAATGGCGGCTTGAACCTTGAGTTTGCTGTCTTTAATAAGACGCTGAATTTTTTTGGCCAGCTCAGACTCAATGCCATTGCGCACCTTGACCACCCGTTTGACCTTGTCGCCGCCTATTTTTTGCACGTCGCCCAGGTCTAAAAACCGCACGTCCACGTTGCGCTTGGTCATTTTGTTGCGCAAGATGTCTTCCACCTGCGCCAGCTGAAATTCGGCGTCGCCAAACAGGGTGATGTCTTTGTCTTTGATTTCAATTGCAGCCGAGCTGCCTTTGAAGTCAAAACGGGTGCCGATTTCTTTGGCTGTGTTCTCCACAGCGTTTTTTACCTCGACCAAATCGGCTTCACAAACGGTGTCAAAAGAGGGCATTTAGGGCTCAAAAAGTGAATGCGACAATGGGCCAATGTTAGTCGAGAACCACGTGTCCCTGCAGCCCTACAACACCTTTGGTATTGTGGCCAAGGCGCTGCATTTGGCCCGAATTCGCTCTGAAGACGATGTGTTGCAACTGCTGGCTGACCCCCAATGGGCGCCCAGCCCCAAGTTTGTGTTGGGCGGCGGCAGCAACATAGTGCTGACCGGCGACGTCAAACCCTTGGTGCTTAAAGTCGAAATTTCAGGCAAACGCTTCGTGCAAGAGACCGACAAGGCGTGGATTGTGGAAGCCGGTGCGGGCGAGCCGTGGCACGAGCTGGTGGTGTGGACGTTGGAGCAAGGTTGGCCGGGCATGGAAAACATGGCGCTGATTCCGGGCACCGTGGGCGGCGCGCCGGTGCAAAACATTGGCGCCTATGGCCTTGAGCTGCAAGACCGTTTTGAATCTTTAGATGCCATTCATCTCGTCACAGGTCAGCGCTTCACGCTCAATGCCGCGCAATGTGGCTTTGGTTACCGCGATTCGGTGTTCAAACATGCCCCAAGCGTTGGAACACAAGACCCAATGAGCCACTCAGCGGGCTACCCCATAGGCTTGGGCCTGGCGGGCCAAGCCCTGATCACCCGAGTGCGTTTTAGCCTGCCCAAACGCTGGCAACCCGAACTCGGTTACTTGGACTTGCAGAAAAAAATGCACGACACCGGCAACCACCAGCCTACGCCGCAGACCATTTTGGATTGGGTTTGCCAAATTCGCCGCGCGAAACTGCCAGACCCCGCCGTGGTGGGCAATGCCGGCAGTTTTTTTAAAAACCCCACCGTGTCGCCCGAGCAGTGCGCCGACATAATCGCCCGCGACCCCAAGCTGGTGTACTACGAGCTGCCCAACGGCACCATCAAGCTGGCAGCGGGCTGGATGGTGGACGCCTGCGGCTGGAAGGGCAAATCCATCGGCCAAGCTGCGGTGTACGACAAACAGGCACTGGTGCTGATCAACCGCGGCGCAGGCCCCAACACCCCGGGCGCCACCGGCGGCGAAGTGATGACGCTGGCCCGGGCTATTCAAACCAGTGTGTACGAGCGCTTTGGCATTGTGCTGGAGCCTGAACCGGTGGTGGTGTGATGGAAGCCCCAACGCCACCACAAGACCCGGCCCCCCTAAGTTGGTCAGACCGTGCGGCCCGTTTTGCGGTGCTGCAAGGGGCTCGGCCCCGAGCTTTAGGCGTGCTGGGCGGCTTGTCGGTAGGCGACTTTTTTTTACCCGCGCTGCCCACCCAAACCTCGGTTTTGGCCCTGGGGCTGATGCAGCCGCACCGCATGCACTGGATTGTGGGCGTGTTTTCTCTGGCTACGGCATTAGGCGCGGCCTTGCTGGCTTTGGTGTTGCTGAATTTGGGTGCCCATGCCCACCAATGGGGGTTGCAACAATTTGGCCCAGAATGGACGCACACCCTGCAGCGGGTGCAAGAGTGGGGCTTGTGGTTGGTGTGCGTGGCCTCTATTTCATCCAGCCCCGCCCGATTGACCGTGGCGGCCACGCTGCTGTCGGGCGTGGCGGCTGCCTACGTGGTGGCCGTGGTGTTGCTGGGCCGTGCCATTTACCTCACCTTGTTTTTGCTGCTGGTCACGCGCGCGCCGCATTGGTTGGAGCGCGTGCCGCTGCTGGGGCTCGCCGTTCAAAAGTTTCAGGCGTTTAAGGCGGAAGTACTCACATCACAGCAGGCTGGCGTGAAGTAAGGACTCGTTATTCTTTGGTCACTCGATCAAAGAAGGATCTGATGATTGAATTCAGGGGCTGTGCAGTTGTAGCCCCCGCCGATGAAGGCGTTGAGCTAGTGGGAGTCACCACATTACTTGTTTGGGTCAAAGAACTTTGAATAGCTGATAACACCAATGCTCCACCCGTTAACGATCCATATTCCCAAGGTTGCTGGCGGTTGCTGGTGCGCTGCATCACCTTGGCCCTAACTGTTCTCAAAACAACTGCAATGTCGTCGGGGTCGCTCAGGTGTTCAAGCAGGGCAGTAGTAAATGGCGAGTTCTTTTGAGCCACGCCATCCTCTGCAGTTTGTCCGTCTTTGGTGGCATACGAAATCAACGTGCCTTCCGAAACATTAATAGGCGCAAGCCCCTTGCTGATGCCTCTGCCTGTCGATGCCATTAATGGGTTGTCACGGCAAGCATCCAAAAACACCAACTTGGTTTTGCCCGGCAGGTATTGCTCTACCACTGAGTTGAGCGAGACCGCCTGAAGTGTTGCCTGACTGGCGTCATTGAGGTTCATGTCTACTGGGATCATGTAGTTGGTGCCGCCGATTTGTATGCCGTGCCCTGCGTAAAAAAATAAGGTCAGGTCTGAGCTAGAAGCTGTTTTGCTGAAATCTGCCAAGCTTTTGACCATTTGGTCGCGGTTGGTGTTGCTAACCTCTGTGACTTGAAAGCCAAGACTGCGCAGCTTGGCAGACATGGCTTTGGCATCGTTTACCGGGTTAGGAAGGCTGTTGCTTCCAGCGTAGGCCGAGTTGCCCATCACCAGTGCATGAGCCTGACGAACGGTAGCCACATTCATCAAGGGCCTAGACTCAGCAGACTGTTTGCGCAAAGCATCTGCTTCAGCCCTAAGTCGCGTGATTTCGGCGTTGGCTTTAGATTGTTCACTTGCCAAGGCTTGCTCTTGTTGTTTGCGCTGTTCTTCTAGGCGTTTACGCAGCATCTCGTTTTCATCGCGGTACAAAATTTGTTCCACCTGATTGCGGTCTACGGCCACACCGCTTTGTTGGGTGAGTGTTTGAGCTGCAACGGTCGGTAGATTCACAGTGGCAAGCTGAACGGGTGCACTCACGCCAGATGAAGGTGCACCACGTGCACTGGTGCCGCCTAACTCAACGTTAATGGCTTGCAGGGTGATGTCGCCAAGGTTGCTGATCTGAAAGACAGGTTTAGCCCGCATGGAAGCAGGTGATGTCAATGCCGCACGCCGAAACTCTTGTGGAGTTCCTGTAAAAGCAAAAGTTTGTTTACTAAGGCCATCCACTTGTGCAGATACCGTTAATGCACCATTCTGCTGGTCAAAGGCAACTTCAGACAAAGAGACGTTGGGGTTAAGAGCCTCTAGTGCCCCAGTAATCAATTCACGGCGGCGATCTGCAAGCCCAGCTTCTCGCTCTTGTCGTAACTTGTTGTAAGCCGCTACGTTCAGGTTGCGGGCATCCACACGTTTTTTGTAGTCGGCTTGAATTCTGTCGATGGTCAGGCGTCTATCGTTTCGGGCTTTTTCCACCCGATCTTCAAACTCTTTGTTGGTTTCCCAAGACTCTTGCTTCAAGGAGAGTGCTGCGGGAAAAGATGGAGCAGTAATCTCGTCAAGGCCTTTAGCAACAGGTGCCAACCATTGCTTAAGCTCGCTTTGAACATAGCGATCGAGACGGTCTTTCCAAGGAAGATTTTTGGGCCCGGCGGCCTCTAAAGCATCGAACAGTTTTTCTTGAGAGTTTTTAGGTTCGGCAATTTCATTTGGTGAATTGAATGGAAAGAGGTCTGGAGCCAAAAAATATGACGATTCCAAGGAAGAGTCCTTCCAATTTCCTGAGCGATTGACTGTTCCATTGGAGTTGTATTCAATTCCCATACCGTTGCGCTTGTCGTCACTCCACACACCTACATGCTTAGCGCCGTTGGAAAGGGTATGTGTTCCCCGACCGCTCCTTTTGCCGTCCTTCCAAGCACCTACATACTTCGAGCCATTTGGAAAGGTGCCGGTTCCCTGACCGTTGCGCTGGTCGTCACTCCACTCACCAACATACTTAGCGCCATCGGGAAAGGTAATTGTTCCCCGACCGCTCCTTTTGCCGTCCTTCCACGCACCTACATACTTCGAGCTATTTGGAAAGATGTAGTCCCCCTGACCGCTCCTATTACCATCCCGGAACTCGCCCTCGTATATATGGCCATTCGGATAAGTCACCTTACCAAAGCAGTTATGTTTGACTCCTGTGGGTGGGCACGGCGGCAAGGATGACTGCGCCCATAGCAAAGCAGGTAAAGATGCGAATAGACCGATGAGGATGCGTTTTGACATGATGCAACACTACTTTGGACAAAGAAACAGCACTTTATCAACTTCACCGATCTCAGTGCATCACCCATCAGACTTATGGCAAAGTCCACGCCATGAACTATCCGACCATTGAAGACGCAGTAGGCAAAACGCCCTTGGCGGCCTTGCAACGCATAGGCGCCACAGAATGCAAGGCCAAAGGCAATGTGTTGCTGGGCAAATTAGAAGGCAACAACCCCGCCGGCTCAGTCAAAGACCGGCCCGCCCTCTCCATGATCCGCCGTGCTGAAGAGCGGGGTGACATTCACC
>CAMAXR010000056.1 GCA_945862195.1 Hylemonella gracilis | reverse complement strand
AATGTGTGGTTACTGGCCTTGGCGGTGGTGGGTTGCGTCATTTTTTCAGTGGCGCAAAGCTTTGCAGGGTTGTTGGCCGCACGAGTTCTGATTGGCGTTGGGGTAAGCGCCTGCTTGATGGCCGCCTTAACAGGGTTTCGCCACTGGTTCACCCCTGAGCATCAATTGAGAGCCAACTCTTGGATGCTGATGTCAGGTTCCATGGGCATGTTGGCCTCCACCTTGCCGGTGCAATGGCTCATGCCCATACTGGGCTGGCGCGCCTTGTTTGCCTTGCTGGCTGTGATGTTTGTGATCGCTATGGCGGTGTTGGTTTGGCAAGTGCCCCAACACCAACCTAAGGCAAAAGCAAAAGAAGACGCGAGCCCAAAAGGGAATAGCGATGCAACATTAAGCTCTGGATATGGCGAGGTGTTCAAACACCCGTATTTCCGAAGGATGGCTTGGGTGGGGATGATCAACTATGGGGGCATGCTGTCCATTCAAACCTTATGGTCAGTGCCCTGGATGATGAAGGTGGGCGGCTACACCGCATCGCAAGCCTCTGCTGGCTTGTTTGCCATCAACCTGGCGATGTTGTGCACGTTTTGGGCTTGGGGTTGGGTTGCACCCAAACTGGCTCAGTCGGGTTGGAGCGTCAACCGTCTGATCACTTGGGGAACGCCCCTGAACCTCCTGCTGTTAGCCCTGCTGATCCTGGCCACCGGGCCCGACGGGTTGCCTGCCGGGTTGCTGTTGATCGCCTATTGCGTGAGCAGTACGGCGGCGTCGTTAGCTCAGCCGGCAGTGGGGCAAGCCTTTAGCAAGGAATGGGTGGGTCGAGCTTTGTCGGCTTACAACTTGGTGATTTTTATTGGAGTATTTGTCCTGCAATGGGGTATAGGTTTGATGGTGGATGCATTGAAGTCGGTGGGTTGGAGCGAGGTGGCGGCCTTTCAAGGCGCCTTGGGCACTTACGCCATGCTGAGCGTGTTGGCCTATATCCATTTTGTCTGGGGCTATGCTTGGGGTCATAAAGCATCTACATGAACACAGGTATTTTGATCATTGCCCATGCACCCTTGGCCAGCGCCTTTAGGTCGGTAGTGGGCCACGTCTTTGCAGAACATTTACCGCAGGTGCTGTCGTTAGACATTCCGGCCGATGCCGATGTGCCCACTTACCTAGAAAAAGCCAAGCAGATGGTCGACCAGCTGCAAGAGCGCGCACTTTCAAAAGTTGAGGCAAATCCGGCTGGCCAGGCTCTTCCAAGCGTTTTGGTGTTTACAGACGCAATGGGCGCCACGCCCTGCAATGTGGCAGCACTTCTGGGGCGTGAAAAGCACATCCGTGTGGTCACGGGACTCAACCTGCCCATGATATGGCGCACGGTCAGCTATATAGGGCACCCTATAGAAGATTTGGTGCAGCGCGCCGTAACGGGGGGTGTCCAGTGCATACAAGAGGTTGATATGCATCTGCACAGTCCTAGCCATTCTTAAGACTCCACTGAGCCACCAATGCACAAAGCCACCGCCACCATCTGCAACAAATTGGGTTTGCATGCCCGAGCCTCAGCCAAGTTGTCCAAATTGGCGGGCAGCTACCCCTGCGAAATCTTCATTGCCAAAGGGGAGCGCCGGGTGAATGCCAAGTCCATCATGGGCGTCATGATGCTGGCCGCCGGGATAGGCAGTACCGTAGAAATCGATACGGAGGGTGACCGCGAAGAAGAAGCCATGCAGGCCTTGCTGGATCTGATCCGCGACAAATTTGGCGAAGGCGAATAAGCGCATGACCATTTCTATCCACGGTATTTCAGTATCGCGCGGCATCACCATTGGCCGCGCGGTGCTGGTGGCTTCCAGCCGGATGGATGTGGCCCACTACTTTATAGAGCCTGAACAGGTGGATGCCGAAATTGACCGGGCCCGCCGCGGGCGCGATACGGTGGTAGCCGAAATCAGCCGTTTGCAACACACGGTTTCGCAATTGGGCCCTAAAGATGCGCCGCAAGAGTTGCGCGCCATGCTGGATGTCCACCTCATGCTGCTGGACGATCAAGAGGTGATTGAAGGCGTCAAGTACTGGATTCGCGACCGGCTGTACAACGCAGAGTGGGCCATCACCTCTCAGTTAGAAGCCATCGCTAGGCAATTCGACGAAATGGAAGACGCCTACCTGCGCGAGCGCAAGGCCGACATGGAGCAAATCACCGAAAAAGTACTGCGCGCCATGAAGGGTCTGCCTGCCACCGCACTGGCGCAGGCCCAGCATTTGCAAAACGAAGCCATAGCCCTAAATCCATCTCGAAACCAAGCCGGCAGAAGACGCGCCATAAGGAAAGAGCCGAATGCCGACATCCGTCTGGGTGATGCCGATGCGCCTTTGGTGTTGGTGGCGCATGAGCTTTCGCCTGCTGACATGCTGCAGTTCAAGCAGAGCGTGTTCACGGGCTTTGTGACCGATGTAGGGGGCAAAACGTCACACACAGCCATTGTGGCGCGCAGCATGGACATCCCGGCGGTGGTGGGCGCGCGAACCGCTAGCTTGCTGGTGCGCCAGGACGATTGGATCATCATCGACGGCGATGCCGGCGTGGTCATCGTGGACCCTTCGCCCATCATCTTGGCCGAATACAACTACAAGCAACGCCAACTTGAACTTGAGCGCGGACGCTTGGCCCGTTTGCTCACCACCCCGTCTTTGACCTTAGATGGACATAAGGTTGAACTCTTAGCCAATATTGAAATGCCGGCAGATGCGCCCTTGGCTCTTGAGGCTGGGGCCCAAGGCGTGGGCCTGTTTCGCAGCGAGTTTTTGTTTATGGGCCGTCATGGCGCCGACTTGCCGGACGAAGAAGAGCAGTACCTTGCTTACCGACAAGCGGTGGAAGGCATGAAGGGCTTGCCCGTGACCATTCGCACGGTGGATGTAGGTGCAGACAAACCCATGGATGGGGCTGTTCAAGACCAAGGGCATTTGAATCCCGCGCTTGGCTTGCGTGCCATTCGGTGGAGCTTGGCTGACCCGGACATGTTTGTCAGCCAACTGCGCGCCATCTTCAGGGCTGCCGTGCACGGGCCAGTGAAGATGATGATCCCTATGTTGGCGCATTTGAGCGAAATTCGCCAAACCTTGGCGCTGGTGGAGCAAGCGCGCACCCAACTTCAGTCTGAGGGGGTGCCCTACGGACAGCTGGAAATTGGGGCCATGATCGAAATCCCGGCCGCCGTGCTGATCGTGCACACCTTTTTGCGCCACTTCGACTTTTTGTCTTTGGGCACCAACGATTTGATCCAGTACACCTTAGCCATTGACCGCACAGATGAATCGGTGGCCCATTTGTACGACCCCATGCACCCCGCTGTGTTGCGTTTGCTGGCCGACACCATCGCGGCGGCGCGCCAAAGTGGAAAGTCCGTGAGCGTGTGCGGCGAAATGGCGGGCGACATCACCATGACGCGGTTGTTGCTGGGTTTGGGTCTGCGCTGTTTTTCGATGCATCCCGCGCAAATATTGGCGGTCAAGCAGGAGGTGCTCAGGGCCGATACCCGCAAGCTCGAACCTTGGGCTTTGCAAGTGTTGGCCAGCGAAGAGCCCGCCAACTTTCTGTTGCAGTAGGGTTTACGGATTAGCCTGCCAAGACGTGCTCGGCCTGCTGGTCGGCGTGGTAGCTGCTGCGCACCATGGGCCCTACCGCCGCATGCGAAAAACCCATGTCGTAGGCCGCCGCCTCCCATTTTTTAAAGGTCTCTAGGGGCACATAACGTAGCACGGGCAAATGGGCGGAAGAGGGGGACAAGTATTGGCCAATGGTCAACATGTCGATCTGGTGGTCACGCATATCTCGCATCACCTGCAAAATTTCGTCGTCGGTTTCGCCCAGCCCCACCATCAGCCCACTTTTGGTGGGCACTGCGGGGTGCATGGCTTTGAACTTTTGCAGCAACTTTAAGGAAAACTCGTAATCACTGCCCGGGCGCGCCTGCTTGTAAAGCCTCGGCACGGTTTCAATGTTGTGGTTCATCACATCCGGCGGCGCGGTTTTGAGGATGTCCAAGGCCCGGTCATCACGGCCCCGAAAGTCGGGCACCAGCACCTCAATTTGCGTGGTGGGCGAGAGTTCGCGGGTTTTGCGAATGCAGGCCACAAAGTGGGCGGCACCGCCGTCGCGCAGGTCGTCGCGGTCCACACTGGTGATAACCACGTATTTCAATTTCAGTGCGGCAATGGTTTTGGCCAAATTGTCGGGCTCTTGGGCATCCAAAGGGTCAGGTCGTCCATGGCCCACATCACAAAACGGGCACCTGCGCGTGCATTTGTCCCCCATGATCATGAAAGTGGCGGTGCCCTTGCCAAAACACTCGCCAATATTGGGGCAGCTGGCTTCCTCGCACACCGTGTGCAAATGATGGTCCCGCAGAATTTTCTTAATCTCGTTAAAGCGCGTGGTGGGAGAACCCGCCTTTACCCGAATCCAGTCGGGTTTTTTCAAAGTTTCGGCCTGCTGCACCTTCACAGGAATACGCTCCAACTTGGCCTGAGCTTTTTGTTTAACAAGGGGGTCGTAGGGCGTCATATGAAGGTAGGTGTTAGGCCTAGGCTAAGTACGAAAGGGAATTAAGGCATTAAGGAAGTAGGTGGCTGACGAGTTTTTGACTCAACACCTGCTTGACTTGTTCCAGCTCAGCGTCAATGCCCATTGTAGAAAGGTCCACCGTCTGCAGCCCCGCATACCCACACGGGTTGATATTTGAAAACGGGCTCAGGTCCATACACACATTAAGCGCCACGCCGTGGTAAGTGCAGTTTCGGCTGACCTTAATGCCCAACGCCGCAATTTTGCCCAAGCCCGTTAAGTTAGGGGTTTGGAGTGTTTGACTTGGGCTGGGTTTGGGGCTGATCTGCTCAGACGAAGCGCTGACCAACGGCTGTAAATTTTGAAACTGCGGGCGCTGCGGTAACAGCGCATGAGAATGGGGTTCGTCCAGCCGCACATAAAGGCCAGGTGCGCCCGCCACCCGGTGGCCAATGACGCCAAACGTTGCAAGGGTGCGCAACAGAGCCTCTTCTAGGCGGTACACATATTCCTTCACAAAGTAACCTGCTCTTTTGAGGTCGAGTAAGGGGTAAGCCACCACTTGGCCCGGTCCGTGGTAGGTCACTTGTCCTCCGCGGTTGGTTTGCACGACCGGAATGTGGCAGGCATTCAAAACGTGGCTGGCTTTGCCCGCCAAGCCTTGGGTGAACACGGGAGGGTGTTCGCACAGCCAGAGCTCGTCAGGCGTGTCGCCTTGCCGTTGTTCAGTAAAAGTTTGCATGGCCGCAAGTGTGGGCAGCAGCTCCACTTGCCCCAAATCTCGAACCATCATGGCTTGAAGTTCATGGTCTTAGAGAACCACTTTCACCATGGGATGGGTGGACAAAGTTCTGTAGAGCTCGTCGAGCATGTCTTGGCTTGTGGCTTGGATGGTGATGGTCACCCCTAGGTACTTACCCGTGCTGCTGGGCCTAAGCTCGGTGGTTGAGCGGTCAAAGTTTGGATCAAAAGCCAGAGCAATGGCTTCTATGGCCTCCACAAAACCGGCAACTTGAGTGCCCATGACCTTGATTGGAAAGTCCATGGGAAACACCATGACGGCTTGACCAGGCGGGGGAGTTGCGGGTGTCATCAGTCTTAAATAAAAGCCCAATCTATTGTGACATCAGACGCAAGCCCCATCATTTTTTTACCCGAGAATTTAACGGCTTTTGGGTTCAAAAACGTCTGGCAAGCCTTTAGCAGCAACCTTTGTGAAAATTCGAAGTACAATTTAAGTCTTAACGGCAACCTAAGTTTGTAACTGCTTTGTAATTTTGGTGTCACCTTACATGCCAATACTAGGCAATGTCGAAGAACTAGAATTTGATGATTTCCCCGAGCCTTTGACTCCTCGTCAAGCTCAAAATCTCAGATTGAAAAGCCCAACGATTTCCCTCTGGTGGGTCATTGCTGTGCAGCTTGGGCTTGGAGCCGCTTATGTGCTGTTGGTGGGTTTGATAGGCCAACGAGAGTTGTGGGTGGTCTCTGCGGCATGTGGCGTGGGAGTTGTTTGGGTTCCGGCGCTAGTATTTGTGGCTGTGATCTCAAGTGGATCAGTTCAGCGCGGTGTGCATTCGGCGGTGCTTGTCTTTTTTGTGGGCGAGCTGGTTAAATTAATTTTGTCTGTTGCGCTGATCTTTTTGTCGATTTGGTGGTTGGAAAATTTTATGTGGCAGTTGTTTTTAGGAGGCATGTTGTTGTCTCTTAAAGTTTACTGGGTGGCATTAGTGATTCGTCCCAAATCGCGTTTGGGTCTCAATAAGTAAGTTTTTGGATTTTTTGTTTCTATTCTTGTAATTGTTGAAATGTCTTCTGATCAAAATGTTATGACAGCAGGTGAGTACATCCAGCACCATCTGCAGCATCTGCAAAAAAACTTTGACTTTGAAAGTGTGAAGCAGACCAGCATTGTTGACTTCAGCATTTTCAATCTTGATTCAGTATTTTTTTCTGCATTACTCGGGGTTGTGGGTTGTTTGATCCTTTGGAGTGCGGCACGTAAAGCCACATCCGGCGTACCCGGGCGTTTTCAGGCGGCCGTCGAGATCATGTCGGAAATGGTGGAAAACCAAGCCAAGGGCGTGGTTCACAACCCGGTCAGCCGAAAGCTCATTTCACCCTTGGCCTTGACCGTGTTTGTATGGATTTTTCTGATGAATGCGATGGACATGATCCCTGTTGATTTGATCCCTGGGATTTGGCATGCCGTGGGGCCCTCACTAGGTTTCAAAGACTATATGAGGGTAGTGCCTACTGCAGACTTGTCGACCACATTGGGTTTGTCATGCTCTGTATTGTTGATTTGCTTGGTTTACAACATCAAAATCAAAGGTCTGGGGGGCTGGGCGCATGAATTGATTGCGGCGCCTTTTGGTAACCACTGGGCCCTTTATCCCGTGAACCTTCTGATGCAGTTGATCGAATACCTGGCCAAAACGGTGTCGCACGGTATGCGACTGTTTGGCAATATGTTTGCGGGTGAGTTGGTGTTTATGCTGATCGCGCTGATGGGCGGCGGCTGGGCGCTTTCTGTGACGGGTGTGGGTTTGGCTATTGGTCATGTGATTGCCGGAACTGTGTGGACCCTATTCCACATATTGGTGATCACCTTGCAAGCTTTTATTTTCATGATGCTCACGTTGATTTACACCGGTCAAGCCCACGACGCACATTGATTTAAATAACCTGTTTCGATTTACTTTTTTTACTAACCTTTAGGAGCCTTTCATGGAAAACATTCTCGGTCTCGTAGCGCTGGCATGCGGTTTAATTGTGGGTTTGGGTGCTATTGGCGCATCGATCGGTATTGCTTTGATGGGCGGCAAGTTCCTTGAGTCTTCTGCACGTCAGCCTGAATTGATGAACGAGCTGCAAACCAAGATGTTCATCTTGGCTGGTCTGATTGATGCAGCTTTCTTGATTGGTGTTGCGATTGCTTTGCTGTTCGCGTTCGCCAACCCCTTCGTTCTGAAGTAATCAACGGTTCTCCCTTCACATAAAGAAGGAATCTATCCGTGAACATTAACGCAACCCTGTTCCTGCAGGCTATCGTTTTTGCGATTTTGGTGTGGTTCACGATGAAATTCGTGTGGCCACCGATCACAAAGGTGTTAGACGAGAGGGCTCAGAAGATCGCTGACGGGCTTGATGCTGCCGACAAGGCGAAAGCCGAATTGGCGATTGCCAACAAGCGTGTTGAAGCTGAGCTTACAAGCTCTCGCAATGAGACGGCCGCACGTTTGGCAGAAGCTGAGCGTCGGGCACAAGCCATGATTGATGAAGCCAAGGCCCGTGCTGTGGAAGAAGGCAATCGAATTATTGCCGCAGCAAAGGCTGAAGCCGAACAACAGTCGCTCAAGGCGCGCGATACATTGCGCGATCAAGTCGCCGCTCTGGCTGTGAAAGGCGCAGAGCAAATTTTGCGCAAAGAAGTCAATGTTGGCGTTCATGCCGAACTTCTTGGCCGACTGAAAACGGAGCTTTGAGGTCAATGGCTGAACTCGCAACCATCGCAAGACCTTATTCGGAAGCGCTTTTTCAAGCTGCTGCTCATAACCTAGAGTCGGTTTCTTCTTGGCTGGATGAGTTGGCCCTGATTGCTTCCGATGCGCAGCTACAAGAGCTGGATGCATCTCCTGCATCAACCACGCAGCAAGTTTTGGATGTGATCTGTGGCGTTGTGAAAACCCCCCTAGATGATCAAGCAAAAAACTTCCTGCGAACGGTGATTGATAACCGCAGGTTGTCAGCTCTGCCCCAAATGGCTGCTCAGTTCCATGCGCTAAAAAACCAGCGCAGTGGTGTTTTTGATGCTGAGGTTTACAGCGCGTTTCCTATTTCAGACATTGAGCTTAAAGACTTGTTGTCCCTATTAGAGAAACGGTTTGCCCGCAAGTTGAAGTTGTCGGTGGTAACGGACGCCTCCCTGATTGGTGGCATTCGTGTGGTGGTGGGTGACGAGGTGCTGGACACTTCGGTTAAAGCCCGTCTTGAACAAATGAAAGTGGCTCTTACGGCTTGAGGTGTTCTCAAGTTGGAGTCTTAATTAAGGAAAGAAGGAAAGAGTCATGCAACTCAATCCCGCAGAAATCTCTGAATTGATCAAGAGTCGTATTGAGGGGCTGTCTGTCAGCTCTGATGTGCGCAACCAAGGTACCGTGGTTTCGGTGACCGACGGCATCTGCCGCATTCACGGCCTGTCGGACGTGATGCAGGGCGAAATGTTGGAATTCCCAGCCACCAAAGACGGTCAGCCTACATTTGGCTTGGCCCTGAACCTCGAGCGCGACTCCGTAGGTTCAGTGATTTTGGGTGAATATGAACACATTTCTGAAGGCGATGTGGTCAAGTGCACCGGTCGCATTTTGGAAGTGCCCGTTGGCCCAGAGCTGATTGGCCGTGTGGTGAACGCCTTGGGCCAGCCGATTGACGGTAAAGGTCCTATCAACGCCAAAATGACCGACGTGATTGAAAAAGTTGCGCCTGGCGTGATTGCACGTAAGTCTGTGGATCAACCTATGCAGTCCGGCTTAAAGGCCATTGACTCGATGGTGCCTGTCGGCCGTGGCCAGCGTGAATTGATTATTGGTGACCGCCAAACCGGTAAAACCGCCGTTGCGATTGACACCATCATCAATCAAAAAGGTCAAAACATGACCTGTATTTATGTGGCGATTGGTCAAAAGGCGTCGTCCGTTAAAAACGTGGTGCGTGCCCTAGAGCAGTCTGGCGCCATGAGCTACACCATTGTGGTGGCCGCTACTGCCTCTGAATCTGCAGCCATGCAGTTTGTGTCCGCCTACTCTGGCTGCACCATGGGCGAATACTTCCGTGACCGCGGCCAAGATGCCTTGATCATTTACGACGATTTGTCTAAGCAAGCTGTGGCTTACCGTCAGGTGTCTTTGCTGTTGCGTCGCCCACCGGGCCGCGAAGCCTACCCAGGTGATGTGTTCTATTTGCACAGCCGTTTGCTCGAGCGTGCAGCCCGTGTCAACGCCGAATATGTGGAAGCCTTTACCAAGGGCGAAGTCAAGGGTAAAACAGGTTCGCTGACTGCTCTTCCCATTATTGAAACCCAAGCAGGCGACGTATCTGCTTTCGTGCCCACCAACGTGATTTCCATCACCGACGGTCAAATCTTCTTGGAAACCAGCTTGTTCAACGCGGGCGTGCGTCCAGCGATCAACGCCGGTATTTCGGTCTCTCGTGTGGGTGGTGCGGCTCAAACCAAGCTCATCAAAAGCTTGTCGGGCGGTATCCGTACCGACTTGGCCCAGTACCGCGAATTGGCAGCGTTTGCGCAGTTTGCTTCTGACCTTGACGAAGCCACCCGCAAGCAGCTTGACCGCGGTGCCCGCGTGACCGAATTGCTCAAGCAGCCTCAGTACTCCCCCCTGCCAATCAGCCTGATGGCTTCATCCTTGTACGCCGTGAACAAAGGTTACTTGGACGATATCGAAGTCAAACGCGTGTTGCCCTTTGAGCATGGCTTGCACAGCTACTTGAAAGACAAGCATGCTGCCTTACTGAGCAAGCTTGAAGCCGACAAAGCCATGGACAAGGATGCTGAAGCAGAAATGAACACGGCCATTGCTGCGTTTAAAAAGTCGTTTGCTTGAATCTGGCCTGACGACTTAAGGACACATATATGGCAGCTGGCAAGGAAATACGCGGCAAGATCAAATCGGTGGAAAACACCAAAAAGATCACCAAAGCCATGGAAATGGTGGCTGCTTCCAAAATGCGTAAGGCACAGCAGCGCATGCATGCGGCGCGACCTTACAGCGACAAAATTCGCAATATTGCAGCCAATTTAGGCACGGCCCATCCTGATTACGTGCACCCCTTTATGCAATCCCACGACGCCAAGTCGGTGGGCGTGATTGTGGTCACCACTGATAAGGGTCTTTGTGGCGGTTTAAATACCAACGTCCTTCGGGGTGTGACCAACAAGTTGCGCGAACTGCAATCCGATGGCGTCAATGCCCAAGCGGTGGCTATTGGCAATAAAGGTTTGGGTTTCTTAAACCGCATTGGCGCTCAAGTGGTGTCCCACGTAACGCATTTAGGCGACACGCCCCACTTAGAAAAGCTTATTGGCCCCGTAAAGGTGCTGCTGGATGCATACTCGCGCGGTGAATTGAGTGCGGTTTACTTAAGCTACACCAGGTTCATCAACACCATGAAGCAAGAGCCCGTGCTGGAAAAGCTGCTGCCCTTGTCGGCTGACCAACTCCAGTCTGACGCTCAAGCCAGCGGTCCTCAGCATGATTGGGACTACCTCTACGAACCCGATGCACAAACCGTCATTGACGAACTTTTGGTGCGCTACGTGGAAGCCTTGGTTTACCAAGCAGTGGCAGAAAACATGGCGTCTGAGCAGTCAGCGCGCATGGTCGCTATGAAGGCGGCAACAGACAACGCGGGTACTGTGATCAGCGAGCTCAAGCTCGTTTACAACAAAACCCGTCAGGCAGGTATCACCAAAGAACTGTCTGAAATTGTGGCGGGTGCAGCTGCGGTGTAAACCGCGCATCCATAAAAGTTTTAAAGATTCAATTACCGGAGCAAAAGATGGCTCAAGCTGAAATGCAAGTACAAGGCAAAATTGTTCAATGTATCGGTGCCGTGGTGGACGTGGAGTTTCCCCGTACCCACATGCCTCACGTTTACGACGCTCTCAAAATGGAAGGCTCTGCCCTGACGCTTGAAGTGCAGCAGCAGTTGGGCGACGGCGTGGTGCGTACCATTGCCTTGGGGTCATCCGACGGCTTGCGCCGCGGCATGATGGTGCACAACACCGGTGCAGCTATTACCGTGCCTGTAGGCAAGGCCACTTTGGGCCGCATCATGGACGTGTTAGGCAACCCTATTGACGAACGTGGCCCCGTGAGCCAGGAGCACACCGCCACTATTCACCGCAAAGCTCCTGCTTATGACGAACTGGC
>CAMAXR010000055.1 GCA_945862195.1 Hylemonella gracilis | reverse complement strand
CCCACGTCGGGTCTGGCCAAGGCATGGCGCCTGACCGCCTCTACACAATGGGCCAGTTCGGTGGCGTCGGTTTTTAAAAATTTACGGCGGGCGGGAGTGCTAAAAAACAGCTCCTTCACTTCTACCGTGGTCCCTGTGGCTCGGGCTACAGGTTTAAGTTCACCGCTGCGGCCGTCCAACATCCAAGCTTGGCTTTGTCCTTGGGCTCTAGACAAAATAGCGCAATCGGCAATGGCATTGATGGCAGCCAAAGCCTCACCTCTAAACCCCATGGTGCCCACCGACTCCAATTCTTGTAGGTTGGCAATCTTGCTGGTGGCATGTCGGCGCAAGGCCAAAGGCAGCTCTTCGCGCAAGATGCCCATGCCGTCGTCCTCCACGCTGATGAGGCGCACGCCCCCTGCCAAAAGCCGCAATTGGATTTGTGTGGCGCCCGCGTCCAGCGCGTTGTCCACCAATTCCCGCACCACAGATGCCGGACGCTCCACCACCTCTCCAGCCGCAATTTGGCTGATCAGTTCATCTGGCAGATCTCGTATGGGGCGCCTGGGCGCTTGCTGGAGTGGGTCGTTCACCCACAGATTTTAGAAGGCAGCTCTTTAAGAGGTTCCACCCTCGCCAATTCGACCTAAAGCACGCAGAATTTTTTCGGGCGTCACAGGTTGAGACCACACTTGCGCCTTCAGAGGGCGTAAGGCATCGTTGATGGCATTGACCACCGCGCCTGGAGCCCCTGCAGTGCCCGCTTCTCCGGCACCTTTAGCACCCAGAACAGAGCTTCGGGTTGGCGTTTCAATGTGTGCCACTTCAATGTCGGGCATTTCACCGGCCATAGGCACCAGGTAATCGGCCATATTGCCATTGAGCAACTGGCCGTTTTCATCGTAAAGGCATTCTTCAAACAAGGCGCCACCGATGCCTTGCACAATCGCACCGCGAATTTGTTCGTCCACCAGTTTGGGGTTAATCACCCGTCCGCAGTCCTCTACCGCCCAGTGCTTTAGCAGTTTGACAAATCCGGTGTCGGTGTCCACTTCAACATAAGAAGCTTGAACCCCATTGGTAAAGATGAAGGGAAAGTCCCGCTGAGCGTAATGGCGCGTCACCATCAGTTCGGGCGTAAAGCCTGCAGGCAAAGTGTCGGGCCGGTAATAAGCCACGCGACCCAGCTCTAAAAGCGGCATCAGCTCTTGCCCTGTGGCTGCATCCACAACCAAACCTTTGTGGATGTGGAGTTCATGAGTGGGGCGCTTCAAAATAACTTCAGCCACCTTCAAAATGTTTTCGCGCAATGCCAGACCGGCCTGCAGCACCGCTTCCCCACCCACCCCCGCTCCGCGTGAGGCCCAAGTGCCGCCCCCGTAGGGTGTGGTGTCGGTGTCGCCAGTGACCAGTTTCACCGAGCTCATCGCCACGCCCACCGCGTCGGCTGCAATTTGCGCAAAGATGGCCTCGCTGCCTTGGCCTTGCTCGCCCACGCTCACCATCACCACCACCCCCCCCAGGGGATCTAGGCGAATCGTGGCGCCATCTTGTGAAGAAATCCGCGCGCCGCCCACACCATAAAAAGCAGCGCTGGGGTTGGTCAGCTCTATCAGGGTTGCAAACCCAATGCCACGGTACACCCCTTGTGCTCGCAATGCGGCTTGCTCGGCACGCAGGGCAGGGTAGTCCATCATGGTTTCAATTTTTCGCAAACACGCTTGGTGCGACAACACTTCCAGCTTGATGCCAGAGGCTCCGGTCGCGGGGTAGGCATCGTCCGGAATGACGTTTTTTCGGCGCATTTCTAAGGGGTCCATACCCAGCTGGGCAGCCGCTAGGTCCACTAAGCCCTCTGTCACAGCGCAGGCAATTGGGTGACCAACGCCGCGGTACTGGCAGGTTGGTGTTTTGTTTAAAAACACCACATTCAGTTTGGCGCGGTAGGCCTTGTGTTTGTAGGGTCCACCGGTCAGGTTGACCACTTGGTTGCCCTCAATGCCGCTGGTTCTTGGAAACATCGAGAACGGACCAATTCCGGTGACGTCGTCAATTTCAAAGGCCAAGATCTCGCCATCCTTGTTGGCGGCAATGCGTCCCTTAATCCTGTGCTCGCGAGCATGAATATCGCTCACAAACGACTCCAATCGATCGGCTACAAATTTAACAGGCCGTTTGAGCAATACGGCTGCAGCCACCGTGGCAAAGTCATCTGGGTAAGCGTGTACTTTGATGCCAAAAGAACCGCCCACGTCTTTACAAATCACCCTAATGGAAGACTCAGGCATTTCAAACTGCCTGGAGTACAAGTCCTGCATCATGTGTGGGGCTTGCTGTGAGTGGTAAACCGTCAGCTGTCCAGATGCAGGGTTGAAGTCTGCAATTTGGCAGCGCGTCTCTAAGGTCACACCGGTGTGCCTGCCAAAGTCAAAGGTGGCTTGTGCCACCACCTCGGCTTGAGCAAATGCTTCATCAACGCCGCCAGTGTCTAAGGTGCGGGTAAAGCATAGGTTGTCTCCCAGCTCGGGATGAATCACCGGTGTTTCGGGCAACAAGGCGGTGTTCATATCCAATGCGGCGGGTAAATCTTCCCATTCAACTTGGATATGTTGCAGGGCGTCTTCAGCTTGGGCACGGGTTTTGGCCACCACAGCCACCACGGGCTCGCCTTGCCATGAGGCTTTGTGCAAAGCCAACGGATACTGAGGTGCGGATTTGATACCCGCCAAGTGGCTAAGCGTGCCTACCCAAGGTTTACAAACTTGGGCCATATCGTGGCCATCCAATACTGCCAATACGCCGGGCATAGAACGTGCGGCATCGCGTTCAATTTTGACAATGCGGGCATGGGCCACAGGTGAACGCCAGTAAACAATGTGCGCCATGCGCGGCAGCTCTATGTCGTCAATAAACTGGCCGCGCCCTTCGGTCAGCCTTTCGATATTGGGTCTGGGTATAGATTGACCAATATGGTGAGCGTCTTTTAAGGGACCGCTCAATGGCGGCGCTTCGTGCGGAATAGGAGCCTCTGCAGTGGTGTCTTGGAGGGCGCGCAGTAACAATGGGTGGACTGGGGCGTTCATGCCAAAGCTCCTTTCTGTTCAGCAGCCAAGCGCGATTGGAGCACTTCACATACGGCATCCACAATGGCTTGGTATCCGGTACATCTGCAATAGTTACCCGACATCCATTGCCGAACCTCTTCGCGGCTTGCATGGGGATGAGATACCAGCAATTCGCTGGCAGCCATAAGCATGCCTGGAGTGCAATAGCCGCATTGCAATGCGTTGTGTCTGATAAAAGCACTTTGCAAATCACGTATTTCACCGCTTTCGCTTAAGCCTTCAATAGTTTCTACGGTGCGCCCATCGGCTTGGACTGCCAATACCAAGCACCCACGCACCACCCTGCCATCGAGCTTGACCGTACATGCCCCGCACACTCCGTGTTCACAACCCAAGTGTGAGCCTTTAAGCCCAAGCTCTTCTCTTAAAAAATCTACCAAGTGTGTGCGTGGCAACACCGACTGCGCTTGGCGCTGACCGTTAACGGTAATTTGCACTTCTAAAGTGTTGCTCATGAGTTCCTCGCAATATGGGAAATGGATGCGCCTGCTAGCAAGCCCTTTAAGGCGCGTTGAAGCAACACAGAGGCCATATGCAATTTGGCTGCTGCGCTGTGCGTCATATCGGCACGGGGATTCAGTTCTGTTTTTAAACACGCTACGGCTTGCGCAATCAGCGGCTCGCTCAGTGACTGGCCTTCTAAAACCTGCTCGGTAGCGAAAGTTCGTAGAGGATTGTCTCCGGCACCAATCCAAGCCAATCGCACCTGTTGCAATTCGTGTTGTTGGGGAAGCGCAGCAGCAGCCAAGCCCATCACCGCGTAGTCACCATGCCGCCGAGACAGTTCATGGAATGACGTCCACAGTTGTGCACTGGCTATTGGAATTTCGCAAGCCACAATCAGCTCGTCTTGTTCTAAGGCGGTGCTGTAAAGCCCTGTAAAAAAGTCTGCAGCCGCAATGCGCCGCGTGCTGTTCGAGCTTGCAACCACCACCACGCCATCTAGCGCTAACAAGCACGCAGGCCATTCTGCTGCCGGATCGCCATAGGCAATAGACCCACCGAAAGTTCCTAAATTGCGAATGGCCTGATGTGCAATATAGGGCGCTGCATCGCTCAGCAGCGGCGCATGTTGGGAAACCAATGCGGATTGAGCCACCTCTGCATGGGTGGCCATAGCACCTATGCGCAACATATTGTGTACGGTGGTGATGCCTTTGAGTTCTTGCAGCGACTGAAGGTCAATCAACAACCCGGGTTCTGAAAGACGCATGTTCAGGGTGGTCAATAAGGTTTGACCACCGGCAAGCAAACGTGCGTTGTCACCATGGTTTTGTAGCAAGCTCATCACTTCGGAGAGTTGAGTGGGCCGCACATAAGAAAAAGAAGGTGATTTCATAAGGTGTCTTCGGGTTTGTCCTGATTCGGCGCTTATTGACCAAGCGTTAAATTGACGACAACTATTCACCAACCCCATGTTGTCTTCCATCCGTAAAAACCCTGTTGAGCCACGAAGATCTCGATCTGCAGGGGTGCATGCCAAGTCGCATGGTCCCAAGCGCTTGCTGCCACAAGACCGTGAGCGCCAAATTGTGAAGGGTGCCATTGAGTTTTTTTCAGAGCATGGGCTCAATGGCCAGTTGCGTGAACTGGCTCAAGCTCTAGGCATTACCCATACCTTGCTCTACCACTACTTTCCGACCAAGCAAGCTCTGATCGACCGGGTGTACGAAGACTTATTTGCTGGGCGATGGCGCGCAGAGTGGGACGCTTTGCTGGAAGACGATTCTCTTGACGCCCCCGAAAAACTGGTGCGTTTTTATGTGCAATACGCCAGTGTAATTCTGGATAGAGACTGGGTTCGGGTGTTTGTGTATTCTGGTTTAAGTGACCGTTCCATCACCGATCGTTACTTTGACTTGCTCAAAACACAATTGTTCCCCAAGCTCTTGCGCGTCGCTCGCCAGTGGAAGGGTGCAGACCCAAACCCTGAACCCAGCGCACGCGAAACAGAAGCTGTATTGGGCTTACACGGCAGCATCTTTTATATGGGCATTCGGCGCTGGGTCTATGGCTTGGAGTCTGCCATTCAAGAAGAGCCTTTAGAGGTGTTGGTATCAGACCGTGTGCAGGGTTTTTTAAGTGCATGGCCCAGCCTAAGCCCTAGTTCTAAGCCGTTAAAGGAGTCCCTATGACACTGATCCTGAACCACATGTCCATTAGGACGACCGATATGGATGCCACCCAACGTTTTTACGAAACCGTATTAGGGCTTACGGTGGGCCCGCGTCCACCTTTTCCATTTCCCGGGCTTTGGCTTTACAACGGCTCGCACGACAACTGGCTCAATGCCATGGTGCACGTGATTGGAATTGACCCCAATGATCCTGAAGGGCTCAAACAATATTTAGGCGACCGCGACTTAGCGAGCTTGAGAGGTTCTGGAGCGGTGGACCACATTGCTTTGTTTGCCACGGGGTTGGAAGGCATGCTTCAACATTTAGAACAACTGCAGGTGCCTTGCCGTCAGCGTACGGTGCCCGAAATCAAGTTGCATCAATTGTTTTTGGACGATCCCAGCGGGGTGGTTATCGAGCTCAACTACCCAGCTCAAGAAAAATTGGACCTCGACCAAAAGCTCAAGAGTCAGGCATTGGTGTGATGGGGGATAAGCGTACTTCAAGTGTGTTGGTGGTGGGCGGATCCTTAGGGGGGCTCATGGTTGCCAACATGTTGCACCGTGCGGGTCATCAAGTGACCTTGCTAGAAAAGGCCATGGGGTCTCTGGATGGAAGAGGTGCTGGAATTGTGACGCACACTTTATTAGTCAAAGCTTTGGAGCGTTGCGGCATTCCTGCAGAAACGCCTTTGGGTGTGGCCATTCAAAAACGGGTGGTTTTAAGCCGTGACGGGGACATTGCAGAGCATGCCTGTATCAACCAAGTGTTGACGTCTTGGAGTCGGCTTTATGCCTTGTTGGTCGCCGTTCTGCCTCCCGAGTGCTACCACCAAGGTGCGGCCGTGCAGCGGGTCGAGCAAACCGAAAACCAGGTGCGGGTGGTGTGTGAGGACGGGCGGCATTTCCAAGGCGATGTGTTGGTGGCCTCTGACGGCATAAGGTCGGTGGTGCGGCAGCAGTTGGTGCCACAAGTGAAGGTTCAATATGCGGGCTATGTGGCCTGGCGAGGCGTCTGCGATGAAGCAGTGTTGTCTCAGCGCACCCTGGACACTGTGTTTGAAACCTTTGGTTTTGGTCTCCCCGAGCACGAACAACTCATTGGTTACCCCGTGGCAGGCGCAGGCAACTCAGTGGCCAAAGGCCAGCGTCGCTACAACTTTGTTTGGTACCGCCCAGCGGCCGACGATGGCACCTTGCAGTCGCTCATGACAGATGCCGACGGCACGCACCACCCGCTGGGTTTGTCCCCCAATAAAGTTCACTACCAACATGTGGCCGATGTGCGCCGCGCAGCGCACGACAAGATGGCCCCCCAATTTGCCGAAATATTAGAAAAAACAGCGCAACCATTTTTGCAACCTATTTACGACTGCTCCAGCACTCAAATTGCCTTAGACCGCGTGGCCCTGATGGGCGATGCATCTTTTGTGGCCCGCCCGCATGTGGGTATGGGGGTCACCAAAGCTGCTGAAGACGCTATGGCACTCACCGATGCCATGCTTGAGCACGGCGCTACGCCCCAAGCTCTTTTAGCCTACGAACAAGCCCGTTTGCGGCCATGCCAGGCTGTGGTCAATCGGGCTCGCCGTTTAGGTGCTTACATGCAAAACCAAGCCGCAGCCCGAGACGACTACGACGCCATGGTGCAAACAGCCATTGATTTGTCCGGCATGAGCTTAGATGAGCTGGAGCAGGCGCGGCCAATTGCAAGACCCTCAGCTTCATCGTTTCCCCTACAACTCGAACCTGGAATCATCCAGGCATGAACTTTGATCCAACCTTTGCTTCCCAATCAAACTCAAGGAGACACTTATGAGCAGTCAGTTTTTTAACAAACATATCGGACGCCGGTCCATTGTGCTCGGAGGTGCTGCAGCCGCTGTAGCACCTGCTTGGATGGGGGTGGCCCGTGCCCAAAACACTCCTATCAAAATTGGTTTTCCGGTGCCTTTAACGGGTGCCTTTTCAGCCGAAGCTCAAGACCAAGTCAAGGCTGCAGAACTGGCTGTTAAAGAGTTCAACGAAAAAGGTGGATTCAACGGTCGTAAAGCTGAGCTGCTGGTGCGTGACGACAAGCTCAACCCCGGAGAGGCTGCAACCCGCACTTTGGAGTTGATTGAAAAAGACAAAGTGGACTTTGTGGTGGGCTCTTTGTCGGCTGCAACGCAGTTGTCTATCAATGCCGTGTGCCGTGACCGAAAAATCATTTTCAACTCCATCAGCCAGTCCGACGCCATCAACGAGGCTAAAGACTGGAGCATGTACACCTTTCACGAGGCACTTAACCCCCATTTGACTGCAGGTGCAGTGGCGCGTTATGCCTTTCCTAAGTTCGGCAAAAAACTGGTCTACTTGACTGCCGACTACGCCTATGGACATGAGATGGTGCGCGGCTTCCAAAGAGCCGGGCAAGCCATGGGTACTCAAATGCTGGCAGACATTCGTTTTCCGCTGGGCACCTCTGATTTTTCTGCTTTCTTGCCTCGCATTCAGTCGCTCAAGCCCGACATCTTGGTGATGTGCAACTTTGGCCGCGACCAGCTTAACGCGATCAAACAGGCCACCGACTTTGGTCTCAAGGCCACCACCAAAATCATCTCGCCAGTGCTGCTGTTTACAGCGCGTGTGGCAGGTGGTGCCGATGTGTTTGACGGTGTGGTGGGCGGAACGTCTTATTACTGGGGTATGGAAGATAAAGTGCCCGCTGCCAAGGCTTTTAACGACAAGTTCCGTAAGGCTTATGGTGGTGCAGTACCTTCAGACTACGGCGCTTTAGGCTATGCCGGTGTGCGCAGTGTGTTGCAAGCCGTGGTAGACGCCAAATCCACCGAGTCCATGAAGGTCAGTATTGCGCTGCGCCAGTTACGTTACAACTGGTACAAGGGCGATCAGTTCTACCGCAAGTGCGACCACCAGTCGGTTCAGTCGGTCATTATCGTGGAGTCCAAATCCAAGGGCATGAAAGACAAAAACGATGTGTTCAATGTGGTGCACATTGAAAATGCAGACGAGAAAAACCTGCGGACCTGTGACGAACTGGGTCACAAAGTTTCCACTTAATGTTTTGAACCCCGCCCCTTAGTGGGGCGGGACTTGATTGCTGTCATGTTTGATATTTCTCCACAACTTTTTGCTCTTCAGCTTATGACGGGCGTCGCCCTTGGCGCTATTTACGCCTTGTTGGCCATTGGTCTGTCTTTGATTTTTGGCATGTTGACTGTGGTCAACTTTGCCCACGGTGCCTTCTTTATGGTGGGTGCATTCTTAGGTGTTTATTCCTTAGGGCTTACAGGTAATTTTTGGTTCAGTTTGTTGCTGGTGCCCATCATGACTGGAGCTATCGGTCTTGTGTGTGAGAAGTTTTTGGTGCGACCTTTGTACGGCCGCGGCATTGACTACCCCTTGCTCCTCACCTTTGGTTTGTCTTATGTCATGGTGGATGTGGCGCGATTCACCTTCGGTATCGAAGGCATACCGTCCAGTACTCCCGAATCATTACGCGGCGCTGTGTTTTTAGGCTTCGGTCACTTTCCTTTGTACCGACTGTTTTTAATTTTGGCCACTGCAGTTATCGTGATTGGCCTGTGGCTTTTTATCGAAAAAACCCGTTACGGTCTTATCATCCGTGCCGGTTCACGTGACCCCGAAATATGCAGGGTTTTAGGTATAGATATTTCTCGGGTGTGGTTGTTGGTTTTTGGCATTGGAACAGCCATTGCAGGCCTTTCAGGCATGTTGGCGTCGCCCACCCGTGCGGTCAACCCTGAAATGGGTATTCCCATACTCGCCGAGTCCTTTGTGGTGACTGTGGTGGGGGGCATGGGCTCCTTACCCGGCGCGGTGCTTGCTGGATTGTTAGTGGGTGTGGTGTTTGCCATGACCTCCTTAATTGCCCCCGAATTTGCTGAGCTTTCCATCTTTGTCCTGATGGCCTTGGTGCTCTTATGGCGCCCGCAAGGCTTTTTTGGAAAAGCCGGCTTGATGAGTTAACTGCCCTTCCTCAAATTACAAATGAAATTCAATGTGCTGAATCCGGCTGACTGTTATGTGTGGATGCGGGACCACCGCATGGCCACCGCACTTATGTTTTTGCTGGTGTTTCCATTTTTAATGCCTTATGAGGCCCTGTCCGTCAACATCCTCATCTTTGGGTTGTTTGGGGTGGGCTTCAACCTTTTGTTCGGATACACCGGATTGCTGTCTTTTGGTCATGCGGCATTTTTTGGTGTGGGCGCTTATTTGGCTGGCATCAGCGTGGTGCATGCAGGTTGGCCATGGTGGGCGGCCATCGTTTCGGGCGTGGTGGCGTCTTCTGTCGTGGGCTTGATGGTGGGCTACTTGGCTATTCGCTCCCGCGGCATTTATTTTTCTATGGTGACGCTGGCCTTGGCTCAAATTGTTTACTACGTGTTTTACAAAGCCGAATCTTGGACTGGCGGAGAAAACGGTTTGCGTGGCGTGAAGGTGGAGACCATCAACATTTTGGGTTGGTCTATTGACTTCATGAACCCCCTAAACAAGTACTACGTGATTTTTTGTTTTGTAGCCTTGGCGCTTTGGTTGGTGTCTAGGGTGCTGAATTCGCCGTTTGGAGCTGTCATTGAGGCCATTCGTGAAAACGAAAAACGCGCAGCAGCCTGTGGCTATGACGTGGCTCGAGCCAAGTTGTTGGTGTTTGTTTTGTCGGCGGGTTTGTGCGGTTTGGCTGGCACATTACGGGCTTTGCACCTGTCCATCGTGCCAATTGATTCTTTGCATTACCTTCAGTCGGGTCAGGCGGTCATGATGTGTCTCCTTGGGGGAATGGGTACCTTTTTTGGGCCTTTCTTGGGTGCTGCAGTGTTTTTGTATTTGGAAGATGTGATCACCAACCTTACCCGTTACTGGATGGGCGTGGTGGGCATCATCTTCATGTTGTTTGTGTTGTTCTTTCCCAAGGGTATTTGGGGCACGGTGCTGCACCGTTGTGAGCAATGGCTGATTCGCAAAGGAGGTGCTGTGTGAGTGCGCCCTTTTTGTTGGATGTGCGTCAAATAGCCCGTTACTACGGCAGTTTTCGTGCGTTGGGTGAGGTCAGTGTAAGTTTTCGCCAAGGCGAACTCGCCGCCATCATCGGCCCCAACGGCGCTGGTAAAAGCACTTTTTTTAATGTGATCAGTGGTGGCGTGCCAGCAAGCTCTGGTCAGGTGATTTTTAAGGGTGAAGACATCACGCATATTGCCCCGCACGAATACGCCCGCAAAGGTATTGCCAAGAGTTTCCAAATTACCAATGTGTTCAAGCAATTGTCTGCCCATGAAAATGTGCGCGTTGCTTTGCAAATGCAAGCCACCCGTTTTCAGCTTTGGAAGTCTCGCGACGATTACCCTCACATCATTGAAGCCGCCAATGCGTTACTTGAGCGTGTGGGCTTGGCCGATCTGAGGCGTAAGCTGGCGGGCGACTTGGCCCATGGTCAGCAACGGTCTTTAGAAATTGCCATGGCGCTGGCTTGCAAGCCTGAATTGTTGTTAATGGATGAACCCACGGCTGGAATGTCGCCCGAAGAAACCCAAACCATGGTTGACCTGATTCGTCAACTTGCTACCGAGCGCACTGTGATTTTGGTAGAGCACAAAATGAAAATGGTCATGGGCTTGTGCAACCGCCTAATCGTGTTACATCATGGTGAATTGTTAGCTGAAGGCAACCCAGATGAAATTCGCGGCAACCCCGAGGTGCGCCGCGTGTACCTTGGGCAACATTAAGCCAAGCTGCACCTTTATGAAGCAACCTATGAATACTTTGTTAAAAGTTCAACAACTGAACGCTTGGTATGACCACAGTCACATCATTCAAGGGGTGAGCTTTGATGTCAACGCCGGTGAAATTGTGACCCTAATGGGCCGAAACGGCGCAGGTAAAACCACCACCTTGCGCACCATGATGGGCCTCGTACAAAAATGTAAAGGTGAGGTCCTCTTTGATGGCGTTTCCTTATTAGGGCAGCCCACACACCTTCGCTATTTGAAAGGCTTGGCTTATGTGCCTGAAGAGCGGCGCATCGTGCCCGGGCTCACGGTTGAAGAAAACCTGAAACTTGGGTTGCTTGCCAGCCCTTTACGGGGTGAAATGAGTGCTTTGGTAGACGAAATTGCACAAACCTTCCCAAGGCTTAAAGAGCGTTTGCACCAAGACGGGACCTCGCTTTCGGGGGGCGAGCAGCAAATGCTGGCTATTGCGCGTGCCATGATGGCCCGGCCACGCATGATTCTGTTGGATGAGCCCTCAGAAGGGATCATGCCCATTTTGGTCGATGAAATGTTTGAACTCTTTGCCCGTATGAAGCAGCAAGGCACCACCATTTTGTTGGTTGAACAGAACGTAGAACGCGCGCTCAATATTTCTGATCGTGCTTATATTTTTGATCAAGGACAAATTGTTCACCAAGGTCTAGCCCA
>CAMAXR010000054.1 GCA_945862195.1 Hylemonella gracilis | reverse complement strand
AGGTGATACGGTGGAAAGATGGGCAACTTGTCGATAACTGCCTGTTGCTGCGCCGTGGCAATCACTTTGCCCAGTCGGTTGGCCAACGCTTGAAACGACTGCGGCACATCTACCTCCGCGTCTTGCGGCAAATAATTAACGCGGCCTTGCCAAACGCCGTAAGGGCCGGGGAGGACCTCAGTCAACTTAAAGCGCAGACCGCCCTGGCACACGATTCGAAAGAAATTAGGCTGCACTTGATCCATTTCGCGGATATGCGCCATGCACCCTAATGGGTGGATCAATGGCGCCTCACCGGGCACCTGAACTTCACTGCCTTCTTTAATCCACACCACGCCAAAGGGCAACTGCTTTTGATGGCAACGTTTGATGAGGTCGAGATAACGAACCTCAAAAATTTGCAGCTGCAACATCCCATCGGGAAAAAGCCCGTGAGAAAGCGGGAAGAGGGGAATGTTGTCGCTCACGGTTGCACTCACCGCTCAAACCACCTCAAGACAAATGCCCTCAGGCATGCGTGCCACCACTTTGCCAATTACTGTGGCTGCGGCAAATCCATGGCGGTTGAACACTTCCATCACTTGGGCCACGGTTTCTGGCGCGCAAGCCACCAAAAGGCCGCCGCTGGTTTGGGGGTCAGAAAGCAAATCTTGGTCCAACTGGCTCAGGTTGGGTGCCAGTCGAATCTCGTTGCCGTAGGCTTCCCAGTTGCGGCCTGAGGCGCCTGTGACCATGCCTTGAGCCGCCAGCTCGCGCACGCCGGGCAATAGGGGCACCTTATCTATGTGCAGCTTGACCGTAAAGCCTGAGCCGCGGGCCATTTCTAGGGCATGTCCTGCCAAGCCAAAGCCGGTCACGTCGGTCAGGGCGTGCACGCCCTCCAAGGCCGCCAAGTCCGGGCCCGGGGTGTTGAGCTGGGTGGTGCAGGCCAGCATTTGGGTGTAGCCCTCGCCGCTTAAGGCCCCTTTTTTAAGCGCGGCTGACATCACACCTACGCCCAAAGGTTTGCCCAAAATCAGGCAATCACCCACCTGCGCCTGGGCATTGCGCTTGACGCGCTTGGGGTGAATGAGCCCCAAGGCAACCAATCCATAAATAGGCTCTACCGAATCAATGGTGTGGCCGCCCGCTATAGGAATGCCTGCCTGCTGGCACACCGATTGGCCGCCAGCCAATATCTGACCAATGGTGTGCGTGGACAGCACACTGATAGGCATGCCCACCAGCGCCAGCGCCATGATGGGGGTGCCCCCCATGGCGTACACATCGCTGATGGCGTTGGTAGCCGCAATGCGCCCAAAGTCAAACGGGTTGTCCACAATGGGCATAAAAAAGTCGGTGGTAGCAATGAGGGCTTGCTCGTCATTGATTTGGTAAACCGCTGCATCGTCAGCGGTTTCAATACCTACCAACAATTCTTTGGGCATGACCATGCCGCTGGTGCCCTTGAGAATTTCACTCAGCACCCCCGGGGCAATCTTGCAGCCACAGCCTCCGCCATGTGAAAGGCTGGTGAGGAGAGGCTCTGTACGGGCCTGTAAAGTAGTTGTGGTGTTGTTTTTAGAGATGGTCATGCTGGGAGGTTTGGATGGTGAGGACTAAGTTTCAATTCTTCCAACAAGCTTAGCAGGGCAGCCTGTTCCCTAGATGGGTCAAACAAGTCAGCTCTGGCCATGCACTCCTGCTCAAGTTGGCTTAAAAGCCCATCGGGTATAGATTGGGTAACTCTGCACTCTCTTAAGCTTCGCACCAAGGCTGCGGCATTTCCTGCCTCAAAAAAACCTGAGTAGTGGCTTCCAAGCATTCCCACATTGCCATCAATGTGAGAGGCCAAAACGGGGGTGCCGCTGCGAACCGCTTCCATCACCACATGCGCACCACCTTCCATGCGACTTGTGTGTACCAACACATGCGCGCGCTGAATGTGGCTTCGGGTCACAGAATGGGGCAGGCTTTGGAGCCAACGGTAATGCGGGCAGGCTTGAGCAGTTTCTACCGCATCAGTTTTGAGCTCCGGTTGAAGCGCTTGGCCAATGTGGTCAATGTAAATGCCTTCATCCGGACGGATCAGACGAGCCGCTTCAAAAAGCGTTTGCGGCCACTTTTCATCGCGCAAATGTCCAACCATGACGACCCTTAAATGTCTTTGGGTTTTGGTTAAGGTTTTTCGGGTGGTGCAGGACTGGTACACCACACGGCATTTGGAGCGCAAGGGTTCGGCCAAAGCCCATGGCCCCGCATCTTGAAGCACAACCAACCTGTGTGCCAAGTCCAAAGAGTGCTGAGCTAGGGTTTTGGTGGCGATGTCTCGATACAAATCTGTGCCCGTCAGCGCCACGATGAGGGGACGGTTGGGGTAAGCCTGAGCCCAATTTTGAATGGATTCAGAAGACTTGTGAGCATGCAAGGCCAACATGGCCGCTGGATTGGGAGTGCAGTGTTTTAACCAGTGTTTGAAGAGCTTGATCTCATAATGCTTGGCCAGCATGCGTTGCCAACGGTGGGCTGTTTGCCAATTGCCATTGTTGGCATCTGCCAATGCAGGTGTGACGATGCAGATCAATGGTTTGGACATAGGAGATAAATTGTGTCGGATGTGGCAATGCCCCCGTCTCAAAAGGGTCTTGGTTTCAATATGGCTGACGAGGCCATTAAAGCGCGGGCCTGTGGTCGCGATGAATTGGCTAAGGCCTTGGTCCACGCTCGCGAGAGGACGCTGTGGCAATTTGATGCTCTGCAAAATGCCTTGGGTCCTGAGGTGCCCGTTCCGTTTCAAGACCATTTGAATCCTTTTCTTTGGGAAATGGGACATTTGGGCTGGTTTGCGGACTGGTGGATTGTGCGCAACCCCGAACGTTATTCGGGTCTTCAATGTCAACCTGACGTGCAGCGCCACGCAAGCCGTCAATTCGCAAGAGGGGTGGATGCTGATGCGCTGTACAACTCTGCCAACGTTTCTCATGCCAGCCGTTGGCAACTGCCATTACCCAAGTCCACAGAGTTGCGGATGGACTTGGAGCACAGCCTTCAGGAGGTGTTGCTTGCTTTAAGTACTGCCCCCCAAACCGCAGAAGGTTTGTATTTTTTTAAGTTGGCACTGTTTCATGAGGACATGCATGCGGAGGCGGCCGTTTACATGGCCCAGTCTATGGGTATTGACATCCTTTTAACCCAAGCCGCACAGACTTCAACAGCTTTGAAAACCCAAGAATTGGGTATAGCGCTACAGCCTTGGACTTTAGGAGTGCATGTTGCTGATTTGGGGGAGAAGGGTTTTGTATTTGACAACGAGCTTCAGGGCCATGAGGTCCAAGTTGATGCTTGCGACATAGACTCCAAAGCAGTCACTTGGGCCCGTTTTTTGCCATGGGTGGAAGAGGTGGGGGGTGCGGCGCCCCCTTACCTCCAAAAAACAGCTCATGGATGGGAAGTGAAGCAGGGCCCGCATTGGCACATTTTGAATCTTGAGTTACCGGCTTGCCATATCAGTTACGAGCAAGCTTTGGGTTGGTGCGTATGGGCTGGCAGGCGTTTGCCCACTGAGGCTGAGTGGGAGTTGGCAGCTTGCACTCATAGCGAATTTTGTTGGGGAGAAGTTTGGGAATGGACCTCCAGCCCATTTCGGCCCTTTCCGGGGTTCAGGCCCCATCCGTATCAAGAGTATTCATTGCCATGGTTTGATGGGCGCCCTGTTCTAAAGGGTGCAGGCCCCGCCACATCACCCCGCATGCGACACCCTAAGTACCGCAATTTTTTTGAACCCCACCGCAATGACATTCATTCAGGGTTCAGAAGCGTGCGCCTATAAAAAGCGTTCACCAGAGGCGTTCACCCTTAGCAAGGCGCCCAATACACATTGAACCAATGTTGCGGGTCGGTCCATCGCATGGGGGCAGAAAATCCGGTTGATTGGAGCAAGTCCACAAAGGCCTCAGGTGTCCATTTGTATGAGTTTTCAGTGTGAATGCGCTCATGCTTTACAAAATGTCGAGAACCCCCTGACCAGCGCACAGTTTGAGGCACCAAAGACTCCAGATGCATCTCAATTCGGGCGTGTGCCTCATCAAACTTGGCAAAGTGCGCCCAGCCATCCAAATCAAAGTCTGAACCCAACAGTCGATTGACATGCAAAAGCAAGTTCCGATTGAAGGCGGCAGTGACGCCCAGCGCGTCGTTGTAAGCAGACTCCAAAACAGCAAGCGGTTTGACGTTGTCTACGCCAATCAACAATCCCCCGCCCTTTTGGCTGTGAATTGGGCCTTGATGTGAATTGCTTGTGCATAAATGCCGAATGCGCTCAAGCAGGTTCAAGGCGTCGGTTGGAGAAAAATTTCCGATACTCGAGCCCGGGTAAAACACCATCCAAGGATGGCCTTCAAGTTGATGGCGGGTCAGCCAATCTTGGACGCCCGCATCTAAATTGAATGGTTTTGAAAAGTCTAAACCCCAGCCTAATTTGGGCAGTTGGGGGTGACGGCTGTGCAGAGCTGTTAAGTTTGGCTTCAGGTGCCCCAAAGAAATATCAACTGCCACGTAGGCGGCAGGTTTGAGCCATTCAAAAAGCGCTTCCCCCTTGCTGCAATTGCCCGCTCCCAAGTCCAACACAATGGGTTGGCGCGGGAGCATCTGCGCCATTGAGCGCGCTTCTTGCCGGTAAATGGCAGCTTCTGTGCGCGTGGGGTAGTACTCAGGCAATTCCGTGATGGCGTCGAAAAGTCGGGATCCCAAATCATCGTAAAAAAATTTGGGCGAAATTTGGGCCGCCGGTTTTAATAGGCCTTCAATGAGTTCATCTCGTGGGTGGGCCTGGTTCGCGAGTCCGTCAATAAAGTGGAGCAATGGGGTCTCTAAAAAAGTAGTGGTTGGAAAAGTTTATAACTTGGCTGCTACAAGCCAAATTTAAGTCAGGTTTTAATACGGCTTGTTATAGATTTCACCCCACCCTTTGTTTCAACAGGAGCATGCACGTGACTTCACTTTCCTTCATTAAAAATGTCAAATATGGCGTCATGACGGCTGTCGCCTCATGCCTGCTGGCCTTCGGCGCTTTTACTTCCGCTCAGGCGCAGCAAGTGTTTCGCGTGACCACCATTCCTGAAGAGGCCGCCACCGAGCAAATTCGTAAATT
Organism: Hylemonella gracilis; assembly: GCA_945862195.1. Taxonomy (GTDB): domain Bacteria; phylum Pseudomonadota; class Gammaproteobacteria; order Burkholderiales; family Burkholderiaceae_C; genus Hylemonella; species Hylemonella gracilis_C. The sequence continues at coordinate 6,540 of CAMAXR010000054.1, read as the reverse complement.
TACGCCCTTGGCAACTTACCTGGAAAAGCAATTGGGCGTAAAGGTGGAATTCACACCGGTGAGCGACTACCCTGCCGCCGTAGAGGCCATGGTCAATAAAAAAGTCGATCTGGTCTGGTTTGGTGGCTTCACCTTTGTGCAAGCCGGCTTGCGCTCAGGTGGTAAGGTGGTGCCCCTTGCGCAGCGTGAAGAGGACACCAAGTTTCAGTCGGTGTTTATTGCCAAAACCGATTCAGGCATCAAAAGCTTGGCCGACATGAAGGGCAAGCAGGTGTCGTTTGGATCCCAAAGCAGCACCTCCGGCCACCTCATGCCACGCAGCTTTTTGCTGCAAGCCAACATCAACCCAGAAACCGATTTCCGTCGCATTGCCTACAGCGGCGCGCACGATGCCACCATTGCCTCGGTGGTGAGCGGCAAAGTCGATGCTGCAGCGCTTGACATTACGGTGTGGAAAAAGTTTGTGAGCGAAAACAAAGTAGATACCAAAGCGGTCGATGTGTTTTTCACAACCCCGGGGTACTTCAACTACAACTGGTCCGTGCATGCCGACATGCCTGTGGCCATGCAGCAAAAAGTCAAGGCCGCTTTGCTGGGGTTAAACCCCGCCAACCCTGAGCACTTAGAAATTCTCAAGCTCAACCGCGCCACTCGCTACATAGAAACCAAGCCAGAAAACTACAAAGGGCTAGAAGGAGCTGCTCGCAGCGCCGGGTTGTTGTGATTTTTTAAAAAGCAGCTTTTGAATTTTCAGCTCTCCGAGGTGGTGGCGCGCCACCCTGCGGCTCGTGCCGGCAGCCCTGCAGCGCTTCAAGGGGTGCGCCTGAGCCTTGCGCCGGGCGAGCATATGGCCGTCATTGGTCCCTCTGGGGCGGGCAAAACCAGCTTGCTTCATGTCATGGCCTGTGCCTTGCGTTTGGATTCTGGGCGGCTTGAAATCCAAGGTCAATCGCCTTGGCATTTGGACAGCAGCGCTTTGCACCAACTGCGGGGACGGCTTTTTTTGGCGCCTCAAGTGCCCCCCTTGCCCCCCCGCCAGCGCGTGGTGACTTCGGTGCTGGCGGGGCGTTTGCCCGCCATGAGCTTGTGGGCCAGCCTGCGCTCTTTGTGCTACCCAAGCGATATACCGGCTGCCCAACAGTCCTTGTCGCAATTTGACTTGTCCGACAAATTGTTTGAACGTGTGGACCGCTTGTCCGGCGGGGAGCGCCAGCGAGTGGGCTTGGCGCGTGCCTTGCTTTCACCCGCTCAGGCATGGCTGGTGGACGAGCCGCTTTCTGCACTAGACCCCATTCGGTCTAAGCAGGCCCTGCAAACCCTCATTGACAACGCACGTGCACGGGGGGTGACCTTGGTCGCCAGCTTGCATCAGGTGGATATGGCACTGGCCCACTTTACGCGTGTGCTGGGCTTGCGCGAAGGGCGTGTGCTGTTTGATTTGCCAGCGGCTCATGTCACGCAAGAACACCTGGCGCGTTTGTACGAACAGTTTGAGCATGAACTGCGCGGAGGGTCTCCTCAAGATTTGCCAGCGGCTGCTCTACAGGCTGACCCAACTCGGCCGCTGCAAATGCATTGCCGCTAAATTCTCAATTGAGCGGCCCTTTATGAGCTCAACCCTTCAAACTCAACACCCTAAGTTGCGAGACCCTGATTGGACCCGCAGGTGGCTGGGGTTTTGCGTGTTTGTGGTCCTCTTGTGGCCGATTTTGGTGGCCACAGAATTCAAGCCCTGGATACTGGTGGAGCCGGGCAACCTCAAAATTTCGGGTCAATTTCTCAGCAGCTTTTGGCCGCTAGAAACCAATGCTGAGTTTTTAACGATGGTGGCCCAAGGGACTTGGCGAACAGTTGCCATGGCCACAGTCGGGGTTGTGCTGGCATTTGTTGTGGCCTGTCCCATGGCGCTCTTGTCATGCCGAGTGTTGTCGGTTTCCGCCTTGGGTGGGCGCATGGGCTGGCTGCCTTTTGGGGTGCGTTTGCTGGTGCGCTGGGTGCTGATTGTGTTGCGCAGTATTCCGGAGCTGGTGTGGGCTTTAGTGTTTGTTCGGGTGGTCGGTCTTGGGCCTACAGCGGGTGTGTTGGCCATTGCCCTGACCTACGGAGGCATGCTGGGCAAGGTGTATGGCGAAATTTTAGAAAGCTCAGACGCTCATGCCACGCAAAACTTGCTGCGAAATGGCGGCAGTCGTGTACAAGCATTTTTTTATGCCTTGTTGCCCTCCAGCTCATCGGAGCTGGCCAGTTACACCGTCTACCGTTGGGAGTGCGCCATTCGCTCCTCCGTCATTTTGGGTTTTGTGGGTGCGGGCGGCTTGGGGCAGCAGCTCGACAACTCCATGAAGATGTTCAATGGTGGCGAAGTGGCCACCATTCTTTTGGTGTTTATGGCGCTGGTTGCCGTGACGGAGCGCATCAGCAACTGGTTGAGGTCTTCGTTGTCATGAGTCACAAAGCCTTTTGGTTGGCGTTGGCTTTCTTGGTGTTGGTGGTCGCCAGCTTTGCATCTTTAGATTTGCAGTGGGGGCAATTTTTATCGCTGGAGGCCGCGCGCAGCATGGGGCGGTTTTTTGCGGAGTTTGCGCCCCCCGACCTGTCGCCCGTATTTGTATCCAAAGTGGCTGTGGCCGCATGGGAAACCTTGGCCATGTCGGCGCTAGGCACTTTGCTGGCCGCGGTGGGCGGGCTGTTGCTGGCTTTGCCCAAAAATCGTTTTTTGGCCTCAGCGGTGCTCAATGCGCTTCGGTCTATTCCGGAACTGGTGTGGGCGGCGTTGTTGCTGATTTCAGCAGGCTTGGGGCCATTTGCGGGCACCATGGCCTTAGGGCTGCACACCACGGGCGTGCTGGGCAGGTTGTTTGCAGAGGCCATAGAAAATGCCCCGCAGGGTCCGGCAGAGGCGTTGCGGGCTCAGGGGGTGGGGAGGGTTCAGGTGTTTTTTTATGCGACTTGGCCCGAGGTATTGCCTCAACTGATGAGCTACACCTTGTACCGTTGGGAAAACAACATCCGCGCTGCTGCCGTACTGGGTGTGGTGGGGGCAGGCGGTTTGGGGCAGTTGTTGTCGTTTCACATGGGGCTGTTTCAAATGAACAAAACCGCCACCGTGCTGGGCGCTATGGTCATCTTGGTGACCCTGGTGGACACCTTCAGTTACCTCTGGCGTCGGGCCTTAAAAAGCTAAAAGCTCATAGAGCTTCAGGCCGAAATCCCTCGCCAGCGAGTAGGATTTTTTTGCGTTCCAGCCCGCCCGCATAACCTGTAAGCGAGCCATCAGCCCCGAGCACGCGGTGGCAGGGCACCACAATACTGATGGGGTTGCGTCCCATAGCTCCGCCTAAAGCGCGAACGGCCTTAGGCTGCCCTATGCGTTGCGCCAAATAGTGGTAACTGACCGTTTGCCCTGCTGGAATGTCCAGTAAGGCCAGCCACACCTTTTGCTGAAACACCGTGCCCTGGTTCAGGTCCAGCGGCACATTAAAGGTGAAAGGTGTTGCGGGCTTGGAAAAATAACGGTCCAGTTCTTCCTGGGCCTGAAGTAAAAAAGGATGGTCTGAAACAGGCGAGCCTGAAAAAGCATGGTGTGCTGCTGCAGGCATATGCCTTTGGCCTTCAAACCACACGCCGCACAAACCCAAGTCGCTGGCTGCCAGCAGAATGCGGCCTAAATGGGCTGTAGGGCTGCGGTAAACCGAAAACGTACACTGCGGCGTCATGGTTTGCCAGTGTAGCTCGCCACCTAAAATTCAAGCCACCACCACAAGGCGCACCTTAATTAATTGATCATGCAGATTTCCCCCACCATTTTCAAAGCCTACGACATACGCGGCATCGTGCCCACCACCCTCACGGAAGACGTGGCTGTGGGGCTTGGCCGTGCATTTGGCATGGCGGCACTTGCAGCCGGAGAATCCACCGTGGCGGTCGGGCGGGACGGGCGTTTAAGCGGCCCGGCCTTGAGCAGCGCCCTCATGCAGGGTTTGATGGATGTGGGCCTGCAGGTGATCGATGTGGGCATGGTCACCACACCCATGTTGTACTTTGCTGCGCACACCTTGTGCAGCAGCGGCATACAAGTCACTGGCAGCCACAATCCGGCAGACTACAACGGCTTCAAAATGGTGTTGGCGGGCAAAGCCATTTACGGCGAAGACATCCAAGCCCTGCGCCGCACCATGGAGTCTGAAAGCTGGACGTTCAAGCCAGGGGGCTCCAAGCAACATCAGGACGTCCTGGCGGCTTACCAAAACCGCATCGTGAGCGACGTCAAGCTCAGCCGTCCTATGAGGATCGTGGTGGACTCTGGCAACGGCGTGGCTGGCGCCTCAGCGCCCGATATCTTGAGGGCATTGGGCTGTCAAGTGACCGAATTGTTCAGCGAAGTCGACGGTACCTTTCCCAACCACCACCCCGACCCCAGCAAGCCCGATAACCTGCGCGACCTGATAGCCGCCCTGAAGGCAGGTGAAGCCGAATTGGGTCTGGCGTTTGATGGCGACGGCGACCGCCTAGGCATTGTCACCAAAGACGGCACCAATATTTTTCCAGACCGCCAAATGATGCTGTTTGCGCAAGACGTGCTTTCACGTGTGCCAGGCGGACCCATTGTGTTTGATGTCAAGTGTTCGCAGCGCTTGGCCCCCGCCATTGAGGCCGCAGGCGGTCAGGCGGTGATGTTCAAGACCGGGCATTCCCTGATCAAAGCCAAAATGAAAGACATCAACTCGCCTTTGGGTGGCGAGATGAGCGGGCACATCTTTTTCAAAGAGCGCTGGTTCGGGTTTGACGACGGCACCTACGCCGCCGCCCGCTTGCTCGAAATTGTGAGCCGAGCACCCGACGCCAATGCCGTGCTGCATGCCTTGCCCACCAGCTTTTCTACCCCAGAGCTCAACGTGCCTTGTGCCGAGGGCGAGCCGCATCAAGTGGTGGCGCAATTGGTGCAAAAGCTGCAAGCGCAGTTTCCTTTTGATGCATCAGCCCAGCTCAACACTATTGACGGCGTGCGTATCGATTGGCCCGACGGTTTCGGTTTGATTCGAGCCTCCAACACCACGCCCGTGTTGGTGCTGCGTTTTGAAGGGCATACCCATGACGCCCTGAACCGCATTGAAAAAGACATGCTCGGGTTGCTGCGTTCGGTCAAGCCGGATGCGGCGTTTCAAGAGTCTGCGCATTGAGCGATCAAGCTTTAAAGGTTTTGATTGTTCGCCTCTCGTCTTTGGGCGATGTGGTGCAAAGCCTGCCGGTGGTGCACGATGTGTTGCAGGCCTACCCTAATGCACAGGTAGATTGGGTCACTGAAGAAGCCTTTGCGCCATTGGTGCAATGTGTTCAGGGTATCAGGCACGTGCATGTGGCAGCACAAAGGCGCTGGCGCAAAGCTTGGTGGACGCCCGAGGTGCGCGCCGAGTGGCATGCATTCCAACAAGCCTTGCAAGCCGATGCCTTTAATGCTGTCATCGATTGCCAAGGCTTGATCAAATCGGCCCTCATGGCGCGCCAAGCCCGTTTAACACCCACTGGGTTTACCGCTACCTATGCCAATGCCAGCGAACTGTGCAGTTACGAGTGGCCTGTGCGTTGGCTGCTCAAGCGCGCCATTCCTATGGAGCGCCGTGTGCATGCGGTGGAGCGCTCCCGCAGGCTGGTGGGCCGTGCCTTACAGCTGCCTTGGGCACAAGACGCGGCTTTGAGTCCACCCCAAGTGTTGTGGCGTTTTCCGTCCGATGTCCAAGGTACAGTACTCAATGTGCGCGCTGCGCCAGCAGCCTCAGAAGTGTGGCTGATTCATGGCACCACACGGCCAGACAACGAATGGCCGCTGGCATATTGGGTGGAGTTGGCCAAGCGGCTTCAAGCACAGGGGCATAGGGTGGTGTTGCCGTTTTTTGGCGAGCGTGAGATGCAACGGGCCCAAGCAGTGGCCAGCCTAGCCGGGTTGCCCCCAGACAGCTTGTTTGCCCCAGGCCCATTGAACGTGTTGGCAGAACGCATGGCCCATACCTATGGGGTGATTGGGCTGGATACGGGCTTGAGCCATCTGGCCGTGGCCTTAAATCGCAGGCATGTGCAGTTGTTCAGCCAACCGCGCATTCACCGCGCGGGGCCGCAAGGGGGCCTTCATCAAAAGGCGGTAGGGGGCGAGCAAGCCCCAACTTTGGATGAGGTGTGGCAGGCGTGGACGCAGGTTTGCCAAGCATGAGCATGTTGGGACTGAGTATTTTGGGAATGACCGTGCTAGAAGTTTTGGCCCTTAAGGCCTACGGCCTTTTTATGTGGGCGGTGCAGCCGCTGCTGCGCTTCAAGCTCAAGCGGCGCGGCATCAAAGAGCCTGGGTATCTGCTGCATATGGAAGAACGCTTTGGCCGCTACCACCAACCCCAAGGTTCAGGCTATGTGTGGGTGCATGCTGTGTCTTTAGGCGAAGCCCGCGCTGCGGGTGTGTTGTTGCAAGCGTTGCGGCGCCTCCAGCCCACCATGCGGTTTGTGCTGACGCATGGCACCGCCACCGGCAGGGCGCATGGGCAAAGTTTGCTT
>CAMAXR010000053.1 GCA_945862195.1 Hylemonella gracilis | reverse complement strand
AGGCCCTCTACAGCCTCATTGCTTATGGATTAACTGGAGTGGTGGGCGGTTTGGCAGGCGGCGCCTTGATTGAGCATTGGGGCCTTGCAAGCATTTTTTGGGGTGCGATGGGCAGTGCCATGGTGGCTACTTGGTGCGCTTATAAGTTGTATCAACTGGCTCAATAAAGAGTTGTTCATGCATTTTCAAAAGCCTATCTATGCCCATCCGCTACCTGAATGGGGATGCGATTGCCATGTGCATGTGTTCGGACCCTTTGAGCAATTTCCCTTGGCTTCCCATAGAAGCTATACCCCGGGGCCGGCCTCAGTAGAGGAGGTGACGGGGCTGCTGTCTCGTCTGGGTTTGCGCCGAGTGGTGGTGGTTCAAGCAAGTCCGCAGAGAACTGACAACCGCTGTCTCGTCAATGCGTTGGAACACATCAACAGCTCGAAGCGCATACAGGCTAGGGGCGTTGCGGTGATTGATGAAGAGACCTCTGAGGCTGAGCTGATCCGCCTGAACAATGCGGGTGTGAGGGGTGTTCGAGTCAACCTTGAAACCTCAGGTCAGCACGATCCTGAGTTTGTGCGTCACGCTCTTCAATGGGCGGCACAAAAGGTCAAATCGTTGAATTGGCACGTTCAAATCTACACCACACTGGAGGTGATTGAGGCTGTTTCAGATTGCCTTATCACATTGCCCGTGCCAGTGGTGGTGGATCATTTTGGGCGAATTACCGCGTCTCAAGGTGTTGACCAAACCGGTTTTCAAAACCTGCTGAAATTGGTGGCAAGCGGACGGATTTGGGTCAAACTGTCTGCGGCTCAAAGAATTTCAGACCATCCTGATTGCGCAGATGCTCGTTTTTTTGTAGAGGCGCTGGTGCGTGCGCATCCTGACCGCATGCTGTGGGGGTCTGACTGGCCCCATACAGGTGCCTGGCCTGGCCAACCCAGATCGCCCGCTGTGTTGGAGCGCTTTCATGCGGTTGATGATGTGGGTGCTTTGCAGCGCATCAGTCAGTGGGTTGAGGCGGCCAACTGGATCAAAATACTTCAAACCAACCCAGAGCAACTTTATCAATTTGCTACTTAAACTGCTCTTTGAAATGATTTGTGGGTCTTATGGTTTGAAGACGTTGAATTGGTGAATGCTATGAAATTGAAGCTTTTTTGGTGTTGCATTTTTTTTGGATCTGTTTCGCATGCTCAAGTAGGAGAGCGAGTGGTGCTGCATGACCTAGGGGGGCTGCAAATTGACAAAACCGAAGTCACTATCGGCCAATTTAAATCTTATGTGCAAGCCACCGGCATCAAGACGCGTGCAGAACAAGAGGGCGGCGGTTTTGAGTTTGTGGCGGGTTGGCAAAGGCGGCAGGGTTGGACATGGCAAAAGCCGGATGGGGTTGAGCCCTCGAGTTTGAATTTGCCCGCTGTGCACCTTAACCATGCAGAGGCTCAAGCTTATTGCCAATGGGCAGGCGGACGGTTGCCCACAACCGTTGAGTGGCAGCGAGCGGGATTTACTGAGCTAAGGCAAGATCCACCAAAGCCTTGGATCAGGGGTAAAACCTATCCTTGGTCTACCGGAGACCTTCCAAAAGGCGCCAACACCACTGACCCTGACCCTTGGCCCCGAGCCGCACCTGTTCACGAAACGCGAGCCGGGGTCAATGGCCTTCATGACATGGGCGCCAATGTTTGGGAATGGTCCGCAGATGCCCGCGGTGATGAACGAAGAACTCTAGGTGGTTCGTGGTGGTATCCACCCTATCAAATGAAGGCCGATGTCGAGGCATGGAAACCCGCTCACTTTTATGCGGTTTACATCGGGTTTCGATGTGTGTATGGCGCTGCGCCTTGAGACGTATTCGTTGCATGCTTGGTCCTATACTCAACCACCATGACCATCCAACTCTACGCATTTGACACACCTAACGGCCGAAAAATTTCGGTGGCACTTGAAGAAATGGGCTTGGCCTATGCAGTGCATGTGGTCAACATCACCAAAGACGATCAGTTTCAACCCGACTTTTTAAAAATCAGTCCCAACAACAAAATCCCGGCCATCATCGATCCTGATGGTCCGGCACACACCTCGGTGAGCGTGTTTGAGTCGGGTGCTATTTTGTTGTACCTGGCCGAAAAAACTGGCAAGTTTTTGCCTCAAGACCCGGCGCGCCGCATACCGGTCTACGAGTGGCTCATGTTCCAAATGGGGGGCTTTGGGCCCATTCCTGGGCAGGTGCATCACTTTTTAGGTTTGACCAATGAAGACGAACAGCGTTATGGTCTCAAGCGCTATATGGCAGAAAACCGCAGGCTCTACAAGGTGATGAACGAGCGCTTGGCCACGTATGAGTTTTTTGCGAATGAGTTGTCTATTGCCGACTTTGCAATTTTGGGTTGGGTGTGGCGCCACCCGAGGCACCAAGTGGATTTGAACGATTTCCCCAACGTCAAACGTTGGTATGACTTGATGCTCTCAAGGCCTGCCGTTCAACGTGGCCTCCAGGTGGCTTTGAAATAAGCCCAGCTTAAAGCGTGGCTTCAACACCACCAACCACCAGCATCCGGTTTGCCAATCGCCGCGAGGCTTTCTGGCAAGGGTTACGGCATTCTCTAGGCGCGCCCGCTTTCGTTTTGTTTGCGGGCATGGTGGGCTTTGGCGCCATGGGTCAAACCAATGGGTTCGATGCTTGGGTCACGGGCACCACCAGTCTGATGATGTTTGCGCTGCCCGGGCAAGTGGTGTTGCTTGAAATGCTCATTTCTGGCTCCTCTCTAGTGGCCATCGCATTCGCCGTCACGCTCACCTCCACCAGGTTTGTGACCATGGTGGTCACGCTCTTCCCCCAAATGCACCGGCGCGACCGCCATCTGGGCTTGTATCTTTGGGTGCACCTGCTGGCCATGACCGCGTGGGCTTTATCCATGCGCGACTTTCCACGCATGTCGCCGCGTTTTAGGTTGGCGTATTTCGTGGGCTTGGGGTTGCCTTGCTGGCTCATTGCCATGCCGGGTACGGTGTTGGGCTATTTTGTGGCGGGTTGGGTACCTGTTTACATCACCCTTGGGCTGATTTTCATCAACCCGCTGTTCTTTTTGCTGACGTTTACTGAGGTAAAGCCTTGGTGCAACCGTTTGGCGGTGTTGTTCGGTTGTGTACTGGGACCCATGTTTTACGTATGGGACGCAGACACCAGTTTGCTGACCACCGGATTGGTGGCGGGCTCATTGGCCTATGCCCTAGACCGCTTGTGGTTGCGTGGCAAAAGTTGGGACCGAGCTAAATGACCATGGCCGATAACGGATGGGGCGTTTGGTGGGCGCTCAGTGCGGCATGCTTGGGCACTTATGCATGCCGAGCTTTAGGCGTGAAGTTGTCCGGTCAAATTGATCAAAACAGCGAAGTGTTCAAGTGGCTTTCTGCTGTCACTTTTGCCATGGTGGCCGCACTCACCGTGCGTATGGTGCTCATGCCCATTGGCTTGTTGGCCACCGTACCGGTGTGGGTGAGGTTATTGCTGTGTGCGCTCAGTGTGGGTGTGATGGTGTCACACCCACAAAAACGCATGGTGCCAGCCTTATGCACAGGCACCTTGCTCATGGTCACCTACGGTTACATGGTCAATTAAAGTCTTATTGACTTGACCTGATGTTGGCGGCCTTGGCTACTGCGGTCCAGCGTTGAATGTCTGCTGCAATGGTCTTGCCAAATTCTTCTGAGGTGTTGCCCACGGGGTCTAGTGTCATTTGGGCAAAGCGTTCTCTGACTTCAGGTGAACGCACGGCTTTGGCCAACTCTTGTTGCAAGCGGCGCACGATGGGCATGGGCGTGGCCGCTGGGGCCACCAAACCCGTCCAAATACCAATTTCCAAATCGGGCAAGCCAGACTCCATCAAGGTGGGGACGTCAGGAAACTGAGGGTGTCTTTGGGCGCTGGTCACAGCCAAGGGGCGAATGGTGCCTCCTTTGATTTGACCCACCATGGGGGGTGGGTCAGAAATGGTCATTGTGATTTGGCCACTCATCACGGCTGCAACAGAGTCGCCACTGCCTTTGTATGGAATGTGGGCAAAGGTGGTACCGGCTTTTTGATTGAACAGTTCGGATGCCATTTGAAACGGCGCTGCACTTGACGCGTAATTGACCTTATTGGGGTTGGCCTTGGCAAACTGAATGAGGTCTTTAACGGTTCTAAAGGGCGAGTTAGAAGACACACCCAAAATTAATGGGAAAGAACAAATCATGCCAATAGGCACAAAGTCTTTGGTCGGCGAATAGGGCAGCTTGTCGTAGGTGGCGGGGTTCATGGTCATGGGGCCGCTGGGTCCCATGAGAATGGTGTAACCATCAGGTGCTGATTTGGCTACATATTCGGCTGCAATGATGGATTGCGCGCCGGGTTTGTTTTCAATCACCACGGGTTGACCTAAACCTTCGGCCATTTTGGTGGCCACCACACGGGCAATGATGTCGTTACCCCCGCCTGCTGAATAGCCCACAATGATGCGGATGGGCTTGACAGGATAAGGCGTTTCCTGAGCCCACGACGCTGGAGCTATAAGAGTCGCGCCCAAACCTAAGGCGCCCAAGCCCCTTACCAATAACCTGCCAAAAAAGCTCCGGCTAAAGCGGGCTGTTAGTTTTGAAATGTTCACAGTGGTCTCCTTGTTAACGAATAAAGTTTTCGATGGTTTCAACTTGCAATGCGTATATTCAAGTCTGGCGAGCGGCGAAGTCCACGCCCTTGGCCAGTCGGTACACGGTCTCGGTTATAGGGATCTTCAGCCCTAGGCTGTGGGCCTTGCGCACCATGTAACCCGTCAGGGCTTCAATTTCTGTTTCGCGTTTGGCAGCCACATCTAATGACATAGAGCCAGCGTGCTTGGTCATGGTCATTTCGCCCGATCTGGTTTTTTTAACAATGTGCATGGGGTCAAACATGAGCTCTATGCCTTGAGCTTTGGCCACTTGCTCGCACTCTACAAACATCTGGTTGATCAGCTCAGCCACCTCGGGCACTTCGTATCGGGCTCTGTTTTGCCCTAAAACCAAAGCGCCAATAGGGTTCATCACGCAATTGAAAATAAATTTAGACCATATGGCGCCTCTGGGGTCTTGCGCAACTTTAGTTGGCATACCCGAAGCATTCATCAGTTCACCCAACCACGCCATACGGTCTAATGAACCGCGTACGGGCCCTATCCAGGAGTCTTCTCCATGAATGAAGTGCTCAACCACCCCCGGTTGGGTAAAACGTCCAGCTTCAAGTGAAATGCCCTGGGTGATATCCAACTTACACAGATCACTCAGCACCTCCACATTGCCCATGCCGTTTTGCAGGGTCACCAATACGGGGTTGCCTTGCAGGTGGGGCAAAAGTGGCTTAACGGCCAGTGCTGTGATTTGTGACTTTACCAAAATCAAAACCGCATCCACAGGCTTTTGGGCCAATGCCGCAGGGTCGGTGTGAATTTCAAAATGACTTGTAATATGGCTGCGTCCGGTCAGCTGAAGCCCATGAGTGCGAATGGCATTCACATGTTCAGCGTTGGCGTCCAGGCCGATGACGTGAGCCACTTGTGCCAAATGGGCGGCATAAATACCCCCAATGGCACCACAACCCACGACCAGAATTGTTTTAGTGCTGCTCATTTATGTAGGTCTTACAGGCTGTAAAAATCCAGCATGGCGGGTAAGTAGTCGTTGAGCAAAATTACCTTTTTGCGCTGAATGCGCAAGCCGTTGACGTGTTGAACGATATCGTATTCGCAGCGACCAAACAGCACTTCTACTTCCTGTGGCTTGGTGCGAAACTGGTGAACGGTCCAATTGCACAGCACCTGAACGCCATCAGTAACGGTTTCGTTGCCCAACATCACGTTGTTCACGTTGTGTTGTGTGCGTGGCAGCGGCTTAGAGGCCACCGAGCGCCCAGAGCGCACGCGCCAGACGCGGTCTTCAAGCCCCGCACGGGTGGCGTAGTAAATCAAAGAGAGCTCTGCTTTGGGGTTGGATGTGGTTTCGTGCTCTGACTTCCAAGCCGGAACCCAATACTCGGCCTCTTCTAAAAACAAATTCAGCCAAGGATCCCACTGCTGGGTGTCTAAGTAGTGAGCCTCTAGGTGCAGCAGGTTGGTCACGTCGTTGAGGTGAATGGGGTTCATGCGCCCCCCTTCTTGGCCAGGCCGCGCTTCATCAATGCCAGCCATTCCCGGTAGCCCGCGCGAAACACCGTTTCATCTTGAATGTCAAAAGGCCCGGCTATGCACGACTCCACCTCTATGCCCAGTTCTTTGGCATAGGCGTTGGCGCTGTACTGGAGTTGGTTGGAGCCCCTTTCGTACCCTTGCTGCCAGTCTAAGTTGTAGGCTTGGTAGCCGGTTTGGCAATCTTCATAGGCTGTGGTGTCGTCAGGTGTGGCCAAGCCCGTGGCATTAAAGAAGTCTTCGTACTGGCGCAGACGGTGTTCACGCGCTTGGGCCGATTCGCCAACAGGCGCCATGCAGTAAATTTTCATTTCGGTTTTGTTGACCGAAATAGGGCGGATGATGCGCAGTTGCAATGAGGCGTTTTCGGCAAACTGCACATTGGGGTAGAGCGTGAGGTTGCGCATAGACAGCATCCATTTGGTGCGCATTTGCCCCACGCGTTGCGTGAGTTCATCTATCCGTTCAAACAGGGGCCTCACATCGGGCTTGGGGTTGGCCCCCCACACCGCGGCGTGTCCATTGGCAAAGGTAAAGCTGCCCCGCTCCACGCCTGGCAAACGGTAGGCCTCAAAGTCCAGAGCTTTTAAGGCGTGCTTGGAGTCGCCGGAATTGCGGCGCTCGACAATTTTCATAAAGCTGGGATGGGTGGAGGTGAGGTGGTACACATCCAAGCAGTTTTCAATTTGGAGCTTCCAATTGGCCTTGAAGGTGTAACTGGAGCTGCCCGGAATCAGTTCAATACCCTGTGGACTTTGGTCTACGATCAAATCTAAAAATGTTTTGGTGGCACCTAGGTGCGTTTCCAAGTCGGGCACATCGGCATTGAGGCTGGCAAACATAAAGCCACGGTATTCGGCAAACCGGGCAACCGGCATCAAGCTGTGGTCTTGCTTTTCAAAAGACTCAGGGTAGCCCGCGTCTTTCTGGTCTTTGATGTCCACATTGCGGCCCGCTGAGTCGTAAGCCCAGCCGTGGTAAGAGCACACGTGGTACTTGGCATTGCCATGCATCAGGTGGCTGACCACCGCACCACGGTGTCGGCAGGTGTTTAAAAATGCACCGGCTTTACCGCTGGCGTCGCGCATCACCAAAATGGGCTGCCTGCCGATCCAGGTGGTGAAGTAGTCGTGCGGTTTTGCAATTTGAGAGGCCAAGCCAATGAAGACCCAAGTGCCCTCAAACACATGCTTCATTTCGAGCTCAAAAATTTCGGGGTCTCTAAAGATATCCCGATGCACAGAGAATTCACCAGTCTCTGGCCGGTCAACTATGAGTTGGTTCAGTTCTGAAAAATTCACGACATCCTTGAGATCAAACAACTCAAGGATGTTAGAACTAAAACTTCAGAGATCGCACCCGATCTCATCCGTGATTACCCGAAGTTTGTCGGGTCAATTTAGTGGATAAAACGCGAACCCAGGATGGCAATCAGGGCCCCCACAAGGGCGGCAGGCGCCAACCACCAAGTCGGTACGGTGGGCATGGAGTACTTGGACTTTTCCAGCAAACCGTCCACCTCGTTGCCGTGCGCTGGGTTGTCCGTTGTGGGTGTAGGCAAGTGGGCATTAGTTGCAGGCAGCATTTTGGGTGCGTTTGCATCAAGCTCTGTGCGGTGGGCCACACCATGTGTGACCGTTAAGGCCTTAGAGGTGGAGGCATCGGCTGCCTCAATAGGGGCCATTTGCGCCCTAAATGCTTTAAAAAAATCGTCGGCCATTTTTTTGGCCACGCTGTCGATCAAGCGCGAACCTACCTGGGCCAATTTGCCACCAATTTGGAACTTGGCGGTGTAGCTCAGTTGAGTGCCTTCAGGGACTGCGGTGAGCTCGACGTTGGATAAGCCTTTGGCAAAACCCACCGCACCGCCTTGGCCTTCAAAATTCATCACGCATGAGTTGGGAGGGTTGACTTCGGTCATGCGCAACACGCCTTTGAAGCTGGCACGCAAAGGCCCCACGGCAGCCTTGACCAACATATGAAACTCTTCAGGCGAGACCTGCTCGACCTTTTCGCAGCCAGGCAAACAGTGCTTTAAAACTTCGGGGTTGTTCAGTGCGTTCCAAACATCCTGAACGGGTACTGCAATGATTTGTTGTCCGGTTATTTCCATTTATTGCTCGATTTTGATGTTGGCGTCTTTGACCAGTTTTTCGTATTTCAAAGATTCAGTTTTCACGTACTCCGTAAATTCTGCAGCGCTGTTTTTAGGCACTGCCATATTGTCGGCCTCCATGCGGGCGCGAATGTCGGGCATGCTCATAATAGCGTTGACTTCGCGGTTCAAGCTTTCAATCACTTGGGCAGGGGTGCCTGCGGGTGCAAACAAGCCGCCCCAAAGGGTATAGCTGAAACCGGGCAAGCCCGACTCTGCCACGGTGGGTACTTGAGGTAGTGAGCTCATGCGCTGTGGAGTGGTGACTGCCAAAGCTTTGAGCTTGCCCCCTTTGATTTGCGGCATAGCTGCAGGCGCACTGCTGAAAAAGGCCTGCAACCTGCCTGCCATCAGGTCGTTCATCAAGGGACCGACGCCTTTGTAGGGCACATGGATCATGTTGAGTTTGGCGCCCAAGCCTAAAGCCACCGCAGACAAATGGCCTGGAGTCCCAGCGCCTACGCTGCCGTAGCTGACTTCGCCTGGCTTGGAGCGCGCCAGTTGAATGAACTCAGCAACGGTGTTGTAGGGCGCATCGACCGGAGCCAGCATGACCAGAGGCGAATTGCCAATCAGCACTACGGGCACCAAGTCTTTGGTGGGGTCGTAGCCCAAGTCCTTCATCAGCAAACGGTTGACCACCATTTCGCCCAACTGGCCCAGCAGCAGGGTGTAGCCATCGTTTTTGGCTTGCACGGCAAAACGTGTGCCCACTGTGCCTGAGACGCCGGGTTTGTTGTCCACCATCACAGGTTGTTTGTAAATGTTGGTGAGCTTTTCGCTGACCATACGTGCAAAGGTGTCGCCTTGTCCTCCAGGGGCATAGGCCACCACAATGTTGACGGGCTTGGTGGGGTAGGCCACAGGGGCTGTTTGAGCCATGACTGAGGCGAGGCTCGAAAAGAAAGTCACCATTGAGAAGGCCACCATGGCGATGAGTGGTTTTTGTAGGGTGTGGTTCATAGGTTTTGAAATGAGGTTTGAGTCACAGTGTAAGGAAAACGGGTGCGCAAGGTATTGGTGAAGTGGGGGCGACACACATCGCTCCAGGCAGTGCTGCGCACAGCAAGCCATGGCGGGCCACCCATCACGTCTGCAGAGGTCAAGTCATAACAGGCGAAGGATCGGGGGGTGTGGTCCAGATTCAACATACGTTGAGCCAGTACGCAGCCCGGCACTTTAGACAAGCCGGGCATGTGTTCTTCGTTGTACCAACGGTAAATTTCATCGTCCCATCCGGCCTCGGGGTCGGTTTCCACCACATAGTGGTGCTGCGCTGAGGCACAAGCAGATGCCCCCACAAGCTTCATTTGGTTTTGCATGCGGCTTACCTGTGCCATATGGCCCGTGTGGGCATACCAAGCAGTTTCAATACCGGTACATACCTCTTGACCCAGCATATGGGCTACATGGAAGTGCACATAGCCATAGCTCATGGCTTGGTTGTCTTCAGCCCGGTCTGTGGATGCGAACTGTAGAACCCAATCATGGTCATTACCGATATTCATCGGCCCTAACAAGCTCGCCCAAGGCAGCTCAGACCACTGGCTAAATTCAGCCTGAGCCCGCGTTTTAAGCAGCAGGCTGGTGCATAAAGCCTTGGCCGAGGTACGCATAGCAGCGGGCACAGCAGCAGGGTCAGTGCCCAATGTGCAAGGCCACCAGCACGCGTGAGACCATGTTGTAAGCGCCTACCGTGATGCACAAATCCAGCAGCTCTTGCCCCTGGTAGTGCTGGTGCACGCGCGCAAACAGCTCGTCGGGCACTTCAATTTGGCGGGTCATGGTGTCGGTCAGTTCCAGCACCAATTGTTCTTGTGCATTGAACAGTGTTTTGGAGATGCTGGGCTCTTTAACTGCGTCCACTTGTTCCTGACTCATGCCTGCCTCCATGGCAATGGGGGCGTGGGCATTGAACTCATACATGGCGTTGTTAAGTACCGCCACACGCAGAATCACCAGCTCGCGAATATCGGCGGGCAAGCTGTTGCTTTGGCGCACGGCTCGGGTGAATTCTTCCCATCCTGCAGCCAGCGTGGGGCTATTGAGCAAATAGGTGTAGAGCGGCGTGATCTTGCCGCGCTTGGCCACAATTTTGGCCTCAATGTCTGCTAGGGCTGGGTCTTGACCTATGGTGATGGGGTGCAGTCTTTTAGGGGATGTGCTCATGGTGTTCCTTTATGTTTAAACCTTAACCGTGGCCTGCACTTGCGGCGGAAACAGTTCTTCGACTTCCATCTTGCGGTGCGTGACCCCTTGTTCAAACGCATATTGGGTAAAGGCCGACAAAGTTTTGTGGTTGTGCTCGATGCCATAGGGCCAAATGTCGGGTCCCATGATCTGCTCAGACTGCGCCGCGTAGTCTGAAATCCAAGGAAGCGGAAACGAAGACGCCGTGATGTCTTTGGCTCGCTCAACGCTGCGCTCTTTGGCGGCTTCAAAGCCCTGTAGCAGATTGGTGGCAATCCACGGATTTTGATCAAACACCGTACGCTTGATGGCCATGACATGCATGATGGGGAAGATACCGGTGCGAGACCAATAGTCGGCTTCCGCTGTACGGTAGTCGGGAATCAACCGCTTGACCAATTCTGGGTGCTGCAAAAACGCATTGGGTGGACGTGCGCTGAGCACCGCATCCAAGCTGCCATCTAGCAACATGGAAGACAACGACGCCTCGGGGCGCGGCGTCAAGCGAATGTTCTTGGGTAATTTGAGGGCGACCTTTTCCTTTCTTCCGGCGTCATTCACACCAGCTTGGTACCAATCAATAGAAGACAAGTCCACCCCAAAGTCGTGGGCCAGCAATCCGCGTGAATAAATGGCCGCGGTTTGCGCCCATTCAGGCAATCCCACTTTTTTTCCTGCAAGGTCGGTGACCTTTTCAATCTTGCGGTCTGCGCGCACGTAGATGGACGAGTGCCTAAAGGCCCTGGAGGGGAACACCGGAATCGGTACCAACCAAGGGTCGGGTTGCGACAAGATCGAAATGGTCTTGGCAAATGAAAGTTCCGACACATCCCATTCTTGAAACTTGGTGAATCTGAAAAAGATTTCTTCAACCGGCACATGGATGGGCGTGATGTCAATGCCCTCGGCACAGACGCGGCCAGTCATCAGGTCGCGGGTGTGGTCGTAGTCGCCTACGGCAACAGTAAGGTGTAAGTTGGACATTAAAGGTGGGTGCAGATATGGAGGTTGTGTGGTGGCGGTTGGGTGGTGTGGGAGCGATTAATCTACTTTGAGATTAAGGTCTCGAATGACCTTGGAGTATTTGACTTGGTCGCGTTTGATCTGAGCTTGCATCTCTTCAAGGGTGGTGACCATGGGTTCAATGCCGCCTGCTCTTTGAAAGTTTTCAATCAAGTCGGCAGAATGCAGTGCTTTGTCAATCTCAGCGCGCAAACGCTTGACCACCGCTTCGGGTGTGCCTGCAGGTGCAAACAGACCAATCCAAATTGTGTTGTCAAAACCCGGAAAAGTTTCTGCAATGGTGGGCACTTCGGGCATGGCTTTGGAACGTTGTGAGCCGCTTACTGCTAAGGCATTGAGCTTGCCCGCTCTAATGAGATTGGCGTTGGATGTGCCTGAAAACATGGCCATGGTTTCCCCACCTATGGTGGCGGTGGTGGCCGGTGTGCCGCCTTTGTAGGGCACGTGCAGCATGTCAAAACCACC
>CAMAXR010000052.1 GCA_945862195.1 Hylemonella gracilis | reverse complement strand
CGGTTGATGTTGCTGGTGTTGACGTTGATGCCCAGTGAGTTACCTGAGCCAAAGGCATTTTGCTGATTGATACCAAACATCAACCCCAAACCATCATTACTGGACAAGCCGGCCCCCAGAGTCAAACTGCCCGTGGGTTTTTCGGTCAGGTTAAGGGTTAAATCCACCTGATCGGGTGTGCCGGGCACTTCGTTGGTGTCCATGGTCACATCGGTGAAATAGCCCAAACGGTCTACACGGTTGCGAGACAACTTGATTTTGTCTCCGTCGTACCAAGAAGACTCCAGTTGCCTTATTTCTCGACGAATAACCTCATCTCGTGTTCGGTTGTTACCACTTAGGTTGATGCGCCTCACATAGGCTCGTCTTGCGGGATCAGCCTGCAACACCAAGGTCACCAAATTGGTTCTGCGATCTATATCGGGGCGGGGCTGAACCTTGGCAAACGCGAAACCAAATTTTCCAAAGTAATCTGTAAAAAATTTAGCGGTCTCTGCCACCTGATCTGCGTTGTAGGGCTCACCTGGCTTGATGGTGATCAAAGACTTGAACTCATCTTCACGAGACAGGTAGTTGCCTTCCAACTTGACGGCAGCCACGGTAAATCGCTCACCTTCAGTGATGTTGATCACGATGGACATTTCTTGCTTGTTGGGTGCCATGGAAACTTGGGTGGAATCCACACGGAACTCCAAGTAGCCTCTTGCCAAGTAGTAAGACCGAATGGTCTCAATATCGCCATTCAGCTTGGCTCTGGAGTAGCGGTTGGACTTGGTGTACCAGGTCATCCAATTGCCGGTATCCAGATCCATAAGTTCACGCAAAGTGGTTTCCGTAAAAGCTTTGGCTCCGACGATGCGAATTTCGGAAATTTTGGCGGGCTCACCCTCTGTGACGTTAAAAGTCAGATTCACACGATTGCGTTCAATAGGTGTAACGGTCGTCACCACTTCAGCGCCATACAAGCTTTTGTTGATGTACTGGCGCTTAAGTTCTTGTTCAGCGCGGTCCAGCAATGCCTTATCAAAGGGGCGACCATCACTCAAACCCACATCTTTAAGAGCCTTGCGAATGACATCCTTGTCAAACTCTTTGATGCCTTCAAACTCCAATTCAGCAATAAAGGGGCGCTCTTCCACCACCAAAACCACCACATCTGCAGAAACTTCAATTCGAACGTCTTTGAACAACCCCAAACCGAACAAGGACCGAATTGAGGCTGTGCCTACTTCATCGGTATACAAATCACCTACCCGAACTGGCAGTGATGCAAAGACTGTTCCCGGCTCCACTCTCTGCAAACCCTCCACTCGAATGTCTCGAATTTTGAAAGGTTCAATGGCCCAAGCCGTTAGGGCCGCACCACAAACTGCCAATAGGCACGCATAACGCACCATCTTGTGAAAGCTCATTGAGATTTGAGAAGAAATATTCATAAAAGATCCGCTTTACCCATAAAAAAAACGGGCTACGTCGTTAAAAAGCGCCACTGACATCATAACCATCAGGATCAATAGGCCACCTTTTTGAAACACACCTTGCAAACTTTCAGGAAGAGGCTTGCCTAAAACCGCTTCGCATATCAAAAACACCAAATGCCCACCATCTAAAACCGGGATGGGTAACAAGTTCAGTATGCCAATACTGACGCTGATGAGCGCCAAATACAGCACATAAGACGCCACCCCTATTTGTGCAGATTGCCCAGCGTACTCAGCCATAGAAAGTGGTCCACTTAAATTTTTAAGCGATGCCTCCCCTGTCAACATCTGAAAAATAGCATTCACCGTCAGGGCGCTCACCTCCCATGTGCGAACCAGCCCCGACCACAAACCACTCAACACATCAGACTGCACCCAAGCCATATGGGGCTCCCCACCTACCCAAACGCCCACTCGCCCCCGATCGGCTCCATCCTCACGAACCACATCCGGCCGAACTTCGAGTTGCAAAAGAACGCCCTGCCGGTCAATGCTCCATAGGGAAGCTTCATCGGTCATCGTCTTAGGTAAAGCTTTGATCACCTGCTGAAGGTGTGATGCATCTTGGATGGGTTGGCCGTCAATTTGCAACACCACATCCTGCGCCTTTAAGCCCGCGCGGTATCCAGGGCCGCCCTGTTTAACCTCTCTTAACACTGCGGATCTCATTGGCGAAACAATGCCAACGCTTTGAAACACATCGGAATCCACCGACGCCCCATCCAGCTTGGCCAAAGGCAACACCAAGCCACCCAAATGTGAACCGGATAAGTCTTGTAGTGCCACTTGCAAATTTTCTTTTTGCATAGCTGCCCGGGTCATCCACCAACGCAGTTCCTCAAAGGATTGAATGGGTTGTAAATCGTCGCCCTCAAACGCAAGGGCGGTCACACGTTGCCCGGCTCTTAGTCCAGCGGAGTCGGCCATGGACCCTTGGGCAGGCGTGCTCAAAAGGGGAGCGGGCTGCCACTGGCCCATGCATGCCACCGCGGCGTACAACAAGGAAGCCAGTATCAGGTTAGCCAATGGTCCTGCGGCCACAACCCAAAAACGTTGCGCAACCGTCTTGCGATTGAAAGCCAAATGAGAGTTACCTTTATCCACAGGCGCTTCTCGCTCATCCAACATTTGCACAAATCCACCTAACGGAAAAGCGCTCAATACAAATTCAGTGCCCTGAGCATTCCGCCACTTAAGGAGAGAGGGTCCAAAACCAATGGAAAATTTGAGAACTCCCACACCACAGGCTCGCGCCATCAGGTAATGCCCCGATTCGTGCACGGCAATCAAGACGCATAACGCCACGATAAAAGAAAACAGGGTTAGCACGGCGAGTTTGTCCAGTTCATTTCTTCTTGTTCATTTATCGCTGAATACTTTGAACATATTGATCTGCCAGGCTTCTAGAGCGGGCATCTAACTCGATCAAGTCTTCCAAACCTGTGGGGGACTCAAAACTCATCGAGCTCAACATGTGTTGATTGACCTGAGCAATTTGATCAAACCGAATTTTCAAGTCTAGGAAGGCAGCCACTGCGACTTCGTTGGCCGCATTCAAAACGGCCGTGGAGCCAGATGGCGCACGCAATGCATGCCAAGCCAACTGCAGACCAGGAAACCTTTGGGGGTGCTCGTGCTCCATGACAGATTCAAACGTCATGGGCTTAAGTGTTTCAAAATTTAAAGCTTGCGCACCCGACTCCATTCGATGGGGCCAAGACATGCCGTACGCAATGGGCACGCGCATATCTGGTGTTCCCATTTGCGCCACGATGGAATGGTCTTTGTACTGAACCATGGAATGGATGATGCTTTCAGGGTGGATCACCACCTCTAAATGTTCAGGAGACATTCCAAACAGATAGTGCGCCTCAATCACCTCAAGGGCCTTGTTCATCATGGTGGCCGAGTCCACTGAAATTTTGCGACCCATGGCCCAATTGGGGTGCGCACAAGCCTCTTCAGGCAGCACGTCTTTGAGCGTAGTCACTTTTCTTGTTCTAAAAGGCCCGCCAGAGGCGGTCAATATGATTTTTTCAATGCGCTGCGACCAAGTTTGCGCATCGTCTGGTAACGATTGAAAGATGGCGGAGTGTTCGCTGTCAATGGGCAACAGCTTTGCACCGCCCTGCTGAACCGCCTTCATAAAAAATGCGCCGCCAACCACCAGCGCTTCCTTATTGGCTAAAAGCAGACGCTTAGCGGATCGGGCAGCGGCCAGGCATGCGCCGAGACCCGCCGCGCCCACAATGGCCGCCATGACCATATCCACCTCTTCATGGGACGCCATCTCAACCAGCGCTTCAGGACCTGCCATCACCTGGGTCTGGGTGCCCGAAGCTTTTAAACGCTGGCTTAGCTCTGCAGCATGATCAAAGCTGGTCATTACCGCAAACCGAGGCCGAAACTCCACACATTGCTGAAACAGCAACTCCACACGAGTCGCGGCTGTGAGTGCAAACACCTCAAACCGCTCGGGATGCCTTGAGGCCACATCTAAGGTGTTGACACCAATAGACCCAGTGGAACCCAAGATGACCAGTTTTTGCTTCATGACTTAAACATCGTGTAAATCAACATTGCCAGCGGTAGGGCTGGTAATAGAGCGTCCATTCTGTCAAAAAAGCCACCATGTCCAGGCAGCAAGTGGCTGCTGTCTTTAACACCAGCGCTGCGCTTGAATAAAGACTCCAACAGGTCCCCCGCAATGCCGAAAAATGTAAGGCTCAAGACCCCGACCAGCAAAGCAACCCAACCTTGCTGCCACAACAACGTGAAAACGCTTGGCCCAGAATTGACCAACCACACCCGATCTGCCCAGCACCAAAACACGGCCAAGACTCCAACGCCGAACACCGCGCCTAAAACACCTTCCCAGCTTTTGCCAGGACTGATCAAGGGTGCTAATTTTTTTAAAAACACGCGACCACCTAAAGCCTGACCCCAAAAATAAGCGGAAATGTCAGACACCCAAATCAAAACAAAGATGGACAAGAGATAGTTGATGCCCACATGGCGCGCTTGAGCCACCGCTACCCAAGACAAGCACAGCAGGCCAAGGCCCACCCACCAACGGACAGGAGCCTGAAGACTCAACCAAAAAACGGGACCTCGACGCAACAACACACCCGCAGCCAAGACCCAAACGCTCACCACAAGCGACCAGACCCCAAACCAAAGGTCATGATCCAGCTTTAACAGCCATTCGCTCCACCAAATCACCCCGCCACCCAAAGCAACCGCGCATCCCCCCCACACAGAACGCATCACACCAAAACCGGCTAGCCGTCCCCATTCCCAAGCACACAAGGAAATAAGCAATAAGGTCACGCACAGAAAAGGGGGGAGAGTTGGATACACAAGGGCCGGCAACAAAATGCTCAGCATTAAAACGGCTGTGATGACGCGCAGTTTGAGCACTTATGTATTTATCAGTGGTCTGATGGCGGTTATTTTGAAAGCTGCTCAGGCGTTAAACCAAATCGGCGCTGGCGTTGACCATAAGACTGTATCGCCAGAGCCAGCTCTGCTTCATCAAACTCTGGCCATAACTTTTCCGTGAACAGCAGCTCTGAATACGCAGCCTGCCACAACAAAAAATTACTCAAACGATGCTCGCCGCCAGTTCGGATGATCAAATCCGGATCTGGCACGTGAGACAAGGCCATGCAAGAGGCCAATTCAGCTTCATTGATAGGTCGATTTTGGGCAACCAGCTTGGCCATAGCCTGCGCGATATCCCAACGCCCCCCGTAGTTGAAACAGACGTTCAAAATCAACTTGGGGTGATCCGCAACAGCGTCCTGGGTCTGCTGTTCTGCGCTGGCGAGGCCCTCAAGGATTTGGGCGGACAAATTGGCGCGATCCCCCACAAAATGAAAACGCACTTGGTTTTTGCAAAGATGCGTGACCTCGCGCTTGATCACCAGAGACAGCAGATCCATCAGACCCGAGACCTCGTCTGCGGGGCGACTCCAATTTTCTGAGGAAAAGGCAAATACTGTGAGTACCGAGACGCCCTGATCGATACAGGCTCGAATACAACGACGCAAACTCTCTACGCCTTGGCGATGTCCTGCCAAACGGGGCAGCATTCGTTTGGCCGCCCACCGTCCGTTTCCGTCCATGACGATGGCTACATGGCGAGGTATCAATTAAACCGCCATCACTTCCTGTTCTTTGGCAGAGACCAGCTGTTCAATGGTTGCCACATGTTTGTCAGTGTGTTTTTGTATGTCAGATTCAGAGCGCTTTTGTTCATCCTCAGAAGCCAACTTGTCTTTCACAAGCTTTTTAACCGACTCGTTGGCATCTCTGCGCAAATTGCGCACCGCCACCTTGGCGTTTTCGCCTTCATTGCGAACCAGTTTGGTCATTTCTTTGCGGCGCTCCTCCGACATGGGAGGCATGGGCACACGAATGAGATCACCCATGGAGGCGGGGTTCAAGCCCAAATCGCTCTCACGAATGGCTTTTTCAATTTTCGCGCCCATTCCTTTTTCCCAAGGCTGGACACTGATGGTTCGCGCATCCAGCAAAGACACATTGGCCACCTGACTTAGCGGCACTTGAGAGCCGTAGTACTCGACTTGCACCGCATCCAAAAGGGATGGGTTGGCGCGCCCCGTTCTGATTTTGGACAAATTGGCCTTGAGCGCCTCAATGGATTGGTCCATCTTGGTTTCCATGACTTTTTTGATTTCTGAAATAGACATCAACACACTCCCTCAGCAAACAAACCAGCAAACTTCTTATGACCTAAAGTGCGCAGCGCATTTCTACCATGGCGCGCAGCGCAGGACGACCTCAAACCGTCACCAAGGTTCCTTCATCTTCGCCCATCACCACACGTTTAAGGGCGCCATGCTTGACGATGGAAAACACCCGCACCGGCAATTTTTGGTCTCGACACAATGCAAAAGCTGTGGCATCCATGATGCCCAAATTTTTGACCATCGCTTCATCAAAACTCAAGGTGGTGTATCGGGTGGCAGATGGGTCTTTGTGGGGGTCGGCACTGTAGACCCCATCTACCTTGGTAGCCTTAAGCACCAGTTCAGCCCCAATTTCGGCACCGCGCAAGGCCGCGGCCGTGTCGGTGGTAAAAAACGGATTGCCAGTACCGGCAGCAAAAATCACCACCTTGCCTTCTTCTAAATACTGCAAGGCCTTGGGACGCACATAGGGCTCCACTACTTGCTCAATTGCAATGGCAGACATCACCCGAGCCGTCAACCCTGCTTTGTTCATGGTGTCGGCCAATGCCAAGGCATTCATCACGGTGGCCAGCATGCCCATGTAATCGGCAGTGGCACGGTCCATACCCACAGAACCACCAGCCACACCGCGAAAAATATTACCGCCACCAATCACCACGGCCACCTCAACTCCTAACCGTGTGATTTCAGCCACCTCTTCCACCATTCGAACGATGGTGCCGTGGTTGATGCCGAACGCATCGTCACCCATTAAGGCTTCGCCAGACAATTTGAGCAAGATTCGCTTCAAAGCCGGCTTGGTTGAGGACATGGCTGAATCTCCTAAGGCTGAATTAACTGGATTGTTGGGCAGCAGCCACTTGTGCAGCTACTTCGGCGGCAAAGTCGTCCACTTTCTTTTCAATACCTTCACCCACGACGAACATGGTAAAGCCTTTAACGTTGCAGCCTTTTTCCTTAAGCATTTGCTCTACCGTTTGCTTGTCGTTCTTTACAAAAGACTGGTTGAACAAAGACACCTCTTTGAGGTACTTTTGAACCGCGCCCTCAATCATTTTGTTGACAATGTCAGCAGGCTTGCCAGACTCGGTTGCCTTGGCCGTTGCCACTGAGCGCTCTTTTTCAATCAACTCAGCGGGCACATCTGCGCTGGTTAAGGAAACGGGCTTCATGGCCGCCACGTGCATGGCCACATCTTTGGCAGCCAAGTCATCACCTTCATACTCCACCACCACACCAATGCGGGTACCGTGCAGATAGGACGCCAACTTGCTGCCCGAATCAAAGCGCTTGAATCGGCGGAAAGTCATGTTTTCGCCAATTTTTCCAATCAAACCCTTGCGTACATCTTCTAAGGTGGGGCCGTAGCTGTCCTGTGAATAGGTTAAGGCGGATAAAGCCTCTGCATTCGCAGGGTTGTGATGGGCAATCAATTCCACAGAGGCTTGCGCCATGGTCAAGAAACTGTCGTTTTTGGTCACAAAGTCAGTTTCACAGTTCACTTCAATCAGCGCGCCCGTGTAACCTTGAATGAATATCGCCACAACGCCTTCGGCAGTGACGCGGGAAGCAGCCTTACCCGCCTTAGTACCCAGCTTCACACGAAGCAGCTCTTCGGCTTTGGTCATATCGCCTTGCGCTTCGGTCAGGGCTTTTTTGCACTCCATCATGGGGGCGTCGGTCTTGGCTCTGAGTTCAGCAACCATACTTGCGGTAATTGCAGACATTGGGTTTCTCCAGTTTCAGTTCAATAAAAAGTGGCTAAAAAAAAGGGGCTCACGTGCCCCTTTTGAGTGTGCTTTTGGGAATTATTTGGCAGACTCTTCTACTTCGACAAACTCATCGTCAGTTTCGGCAGTCACGGCCTTCACCACATCCTCAACGGCATTGGCGCGACCTTCCAAAATGGCATCGGCAATGCCTCTAGCGTACAAAGTTACAGCTTTGGATGAGTCGTCATTGCCTGGAATCACGTAATCGATACCCTCAGGGGAGTGGTTGGAATCCACCACGCCAATCAAAGGAATGCCCAGCTTTTTGGCTTCTAAAATGGCAATTTTGTGGTAACCCACATCGATCACAAAAATGGCATCAGGCAGCGTGTTCATGTCTTGTATGCCGCCAATGTCCTTTTCGAGCTTGTCCAGCTCGCGCGAAAACATGAGCTGTTCTTTTTTGCTCATCGCGTCCAAACCGGCTTCCTGTTGGACCTTCATGTCTTTGAGGCGTTTGATGGACGTTTTAACGGTTTTGAAATTGGTCAACATGCCGCCCAACCAGCGCTGGTCGACAAACGGCACGCCAGCGCGCTGCGCTTCTGCTGACACAATCTCACGCGCCTGACGCTTGGTGCCCACCATTAAAACGGTGCCGCGCTTGGCTGTCAGCTGTTTGACAAACTTGGTCGCTTCCTGAAACATAGGGAGCGATTTCTCAAGATTGATAATGTGAATTTTGTTGCGGTGGCCAAAAATGTATGGGGCCATCTTAGGGTTCCAGAAGCGTGTTTGATGACCAAAATGGACACCAGCTTCTAGCATTTGACGCATGGTCGTAGACATAAAAAAAACTCCAAAGGTTAGGTCTTAAATGCGGTTCCGAAATCACCCCGAAAGAGCAACACCTTGGTAGAACCGATTTGGTATTTGTTGAACTGCAAAACTTGTCCTATACAAATCTGCTTAACGCCCGAAATTCTAACATGTAGCCCTTGCAAGCTAACCTTCCTTCACAGCTCACCAACGTGTGCACACCCAACTCAATCCTCATGCAGACAATGAATAAGCAGTTACCCGATCTCCACAGCCTGATTCAAAACATTCGCACGGGACAGTGCAGCGCACTTGAGGCACTGAACCAGTCTATCGAAGCCGCAACGTCTGATGCTTGCAGGCATGTGTTTATGGACACCCTGTTTGAAACCGCCAGGTCTGAGATTTACGAGCTTTCAGATCTGTGCCATCCATCAAAACCTCTAGCGGGGCTGGCTGTATCGGTTAAAGATTTGTTTGATATTCAAGGGCAAGTGACCAAAGCGGGTTCCATCGTTTTAAAAAACGCACCGCCTGCCACCTCAGACGCTACCGCCGTCACCCGATTGCGCCAAGCAGGTGCATGCTTGATAGGCAGAACCAACATGAGCGAGTTTGCATTTTCAGGGGTTGGAGTCAATCCACATTACGGCACACCGGCCAATGCGGTGCTCACTGATGCGCCCAGAATCCCTGGTGGCTCGTCAAGTGGCGCGGCGATTTCAGTGGCCACGGGCGCAGCACATATTGGATTAGGCACCGATACGGGTGGGTCCATACGCATTCCAGCCGCACTCAATGGCCTGGTGGGCTTTAAGTCCACGGCGCGTCTGGTTCCCAAAGCGGGGGCGCTCCCACTGTCAACCACCTTAGACACCGTCTGCGCCATCACGCGCTCGGTTCGCGATGCCATTTTGGCCCACGAAATTTTGTCGGGCCTGACCGTTGGCAAGACAATCTCGACTATCCAAGGAGCACAACTGGCCTACACCGAAACCCTTTTCATGGACAGTGCCGATGCCTATATCGCTGAAACTTTTGACCGCACCCTCAAGCTGCTGCGCGATGCTGGGGCACAACTGGTCAAAATTGAGTTACCTGAACTCAAAGAACTCACCCAATTTGCCGAAATGGGAAATTTTTCAGCAGCCGAAAGCTTTACATGGCACCAACATTTACTAAGAGAGCACGGGCAGCAATACGACCCTAGAGTGGCGTTACGCATGCAGCGCGGTGCCCAGATGAGTGCAAGCGACTATTTGGGCTTGATAAATGCCAGAAGCGACTGGATGGCTCGAATGCATCTGGCCCTGCACTCCTTCGATGCCTTGATCTCGCCTACCGTCCCCATACTTCCCCCCGCCATTGCAGAAGTGGCTCCGGGTGCGGATTGT
The DNA here is from genome assembly GCA_945862195.1 of Hylemonella gracilis. Classification (GTDB taxonomy): domain Bacteria; phylum Pseudomonadota; class Gammaproteobacteria; order Burkholderiales; family Burkholderiaceae_C; genus Hylemonella; species Hylemonella gracilis_C. The sequence continues at coordinate 2,278 of CAMAXR010000052.1, read as the reverse complement.
GATGATGCATTTTTTAAAATCAATGCTTTGTTATTGCGCAACCCCAGTGTGATCAACATGCTAGACGGTTGCGCTATTTCAATTCCATGCCATGCTCTGGGTGCGCCACCTTGCGGAATGATGATTTGGCACACCGCCATGCACGATGAACGCATTTTGAATATTGCTTTAGAGATTGAAAGACTTTTGAACCCCCTATGAAAATCGCAGTCATTGGCGCAGGCATTTTGGGTATCTTTATGGCTCACGAATTGGTCAAAGATGGACACGAGGTCACCATCTTTGAGAGCAAGGCGTCAGTCGCTGAAGGCTCCAGCTTTGCCAATGCAGGCGTGATGTCTTTGGCTCTGACGCATCCTGATATTTCAAGCTGGCTGTTCAACTCCACATTTCGCAGCGTCCTAGGAAGCTCATATGGACTGCACGTGCACAAGTCTTTTTCTTTGAAACAATGGGCTTGGCTTATCAAGCGGTCTGGCGGTCATGTGGCCGACCCCTTGTCCACCGACCATCAGAAATGGAAGTCTTTGTTAGAGCTTGCCCGATTGAGCGCCGAACATTTCGACATCACCAGCTCAGATTTGCAACTCAGCTTTGATGGTCAAAAGGGGCAACTGATCCTGCTGCGAACCGAGTCTGATGACAGAAGTCTGACCACCGCTTTGTCACACCTTCAATCAGAAGGTCTTTCCTTCAAGTTGCTTAATGCAGATGACACCTACCGCTTGGAGCCAGCGCTTCAAGCAGACACCCCTTTGGTTGGCGCCGTGCACTTACCGGAGGACCAAATTGCAAACTGCCGGCAATTGGCGCAATTGCTCAAACAGCACTGTGAAAAACTCCAAGCTAAGTTTGTGTTCCAAGTCGGCGTGAACGCCCTAAAAACCATCCCAGAAGGTGTAGAGCTTCAATTGAGCAACGGCACCTCAGCCAGTTTTCAGGCCGCGGTGGTGTGCTCTGGCGTTAAGGCGGCTGACTTGTTAAAGCCCTGGGGTATCGCTTGCCCCATGGAGTCGGTTTATGGCTACTCCATCAGCAGCCCAATGAAAGAGCCGCTCAATGCGCCGCAAAGCGCTATTTGGGATCTGAAGCATCAAGTCCACATTTCGCGCTTAGGGCAGCGCGTTCGGGTCAGCGGCAGTTATGAACTGGACGGAGATCCTGATGACCAAGACACTTCAAGCTTGAAAATTCTTTATAAAACCTTGCAAGACTGGTTTCCAGGTGCTGCGCAACTGGATCAAAGTACTCAGGTTTGGAAAGGGGCTCGCCCCACATTGGCAGATGGGTTGCCGGTGGTGGGGGCCAGCGGCATCAAGGGGGTATGGCTGAACTTTGGCCATGGCAATTTGGGTTGGACTTTGGCCATGGGTTCGGCCAACGTCATAGCCCGCCAAATATCTGAACGGCATGTGACCTTGAATATGGAGCATTTTGGAATCCACCGCTTTTAACAAGTGCTGAGATGCCCCTCGATAACTCCCCCAACAAATTCAACCGTTGCCAACGGTTTAACCCTGAGCAAAGCTACCCACTGCTCTCTGTTAAAGACACTCGAGCACTGGAGCGTCAGCTTCAGTCTCAAATTTCCGCCACAGAACCCACCCTGATCCAACACGCAGGCCGCTCTGTTGCGCAACTCGCCATGGCTTTGGCGCCTCATGCTCAAGTGTTTTGGGTGGCTTGTGGACCAGGCCTTAATGGCGCTGACGGTTTAGCCGCTGCGGATGCCCTCAAACAACGGGGTAAAACCGTTTGGGTCACCCGCGCACAAGACCAAAACCTACCACCCGTTGGATGTGAGGTTTGTATTGACGCCTTACTGGGCATCGGTGTGAACCGCAAAGTAGATGGCGCCATGCGTCACGCCATTGAAAGCATCAACCAGTTTCATGCGCATCATCAGGGCATCGTGATATCCATCGATGTGCCCTCTGGGTTGAATGCAGACACAGGCCAATGTTGGGGCAGTGCAGTGCATGCCCACCATACCCTGAGCATGCTGTCGCTCAAACCCGGCTTGTTGACAGCTCAAGGGCGTGACCACGCTGGAGACATTTGGCTTGCCCCTCTCAATGTTGAGGGGCGCGCGTTCTCCTGTAAATCCATTGGCAAACCAATTTCACTTCTGCGTCCACATGCCAGCCATAAAGGCAGCTTCGGCGACTTGACCGTTGTAGGTGGGCGTCATGGCATGACAGGAGCAGCTTTATTGGCCGCTCGGTCTGCCCTTTACAGGGGTGCTGGCCGCGTGCATGTTTGCCTTATAGGTCTTGGC
>CAMAXR010000051.1 GCA_945862195.1 Hylemonella gracilis | reverse complement strand
GCAGCTGAGGGCGCCCGCGTGGGCTTGCTGGATGCCGATATTTACGGCCCCAGCCAGCCCATGATGATGGGCTTGGAAGGGCGCCCCGAAAGCAAAGACGGTCAGACCATGGAGCCGCTTGAGAACTTTGGCGTTCAGGTCATGTCCATTGGCTTTATGGTCAAAAAAGAGGAAGCCATGATTTGGCGCGGCCCTATGGCCACTCAAGCGCTGGATCAGCTGCTGCGCCAAACCAACTGGAATAACTTGGATTACCTGATTGTCGATATGCCTCCTGGCACCGGCGACATTCAGCTCACCATGAGTCAGCGTGTGCCCATGACAGGTGCGGTCATCGTCACCACGCCGCAAGACATTGCCCTGCTCGATGCGGTCAAGGGCATCAAGATGTTTGAAAAAGTGGGCGTGCCCATTTTGGGTGTGGTGGAAAACATGGCGGTTCACGTGTGCAGCCAGTGCGGTCATGCCGAACATATTTTTGGAGCCGACGGCGGTAAAAGCATGGCGGCTGAGCACCAACTGGCGTATTTGGGCGCGCTGCCCCTCAACATCAAAATCCGCCAGCAGGCCGACAGCGGCAAACCCACCGTGGTGGCCGACCCCGATGGCGAATTGGCTGGCCTTTACAAGGCTGTGGCTCGCCAAGTGGCGGTGGCTATTGCCGCCAAAAACAAAGACTTTTCCAGCAAGTTTCCCACCATCACCATATCTAAGGACACATGAACCTCCTGGTGTCCATGCGCTACTTGGTGGCGCTGGGCGAACACAAGCACTTTGCAAGAGCGGCAGAAGCCTGTTTTATCACGCAGCCTGCATTGTCTAACGCCCTGCGAGCGTTGGAAACCGAATTTGGCGCGCCCATTGTCAAGCGCGGACGCACTTTTGTAGGGTTCACGGCCGAAGGCGAGCGACTGCTTGACAGCGCTCGGCGCATGTTGTTTGAAGAGCAGTTGCTCAAACAAGACCTCAACAGCATGGGCGAGCAGGTGCAGGGCCCCTTGTCGATTGGCGTGGTGCCCACGGCCGAGCCCATTGCGGCTAGGTTTGCAGCACGCTTGCATCAAATCCATCCGGGTATTTCGCCGGTGGTGCGGTCCATGAGCTCACACGATATTGAGGCGGGGCTGGTTCAGCTGACGCTGGACTTAGGTTTGGGCTTTATGGAGCGGGTTCAGCCGGCTTGGGCGCGCCTAATCAAAACATTTCCCCAGTACACCGAGCACTATTTTTTAGTGCGTAGGTCTGAAGTAATGTCTCCAGCGGACGCTCCAACCACAGAAATGGCCATGGGCAAGCCCATCACTTGGGCCGAAGCCGCTGTTTTACCCTTGTGCCTGATGACCTCGGACATGCACAACCGCCACATTGTGGATGCCGCTTTCAAAGAAGCCCTTGGTCAGAGTGGCACTCAGGTGCGGCCTGTGCTGCAAACCAACTCCATGCTCAGCTTGGCCTTAAGTGCACTGGGTGGGGAGGTGGCTTGCATCTTGCCTGGCGCCCTGGTGGGCGTGGTGCGCCCTTACAAAGAGCTCACCGCACGCCCGCTGGTATCGCCCAAGGTCAGCACCACCCTCGGGTTTATGGTGCAGTCAGCAGAGCGGCTCTCGCGCACTCAAGAAGCCGCCTTGTCTTTGGCGCAAGACCCAAAGTGGCTGAGTTTGGCGCGCGCGCACAGCGGATTGTTGCAAACACAGAGCTAATGCTGCGTTGCGTCATTTAGTTTTTGAATATCTTCATATTCGAACGCAATTTGACGGGTGGAAGCTCCCTCCTCACACTGTGAACTCGATCAGAACTTGGTTCACTCCTTTCAACGCCCATGACCAGCTCCCCAACTCCCGCCTCACTAGGCCCCAGTGCTCAAAAGCCGAGCCAAGCGTCCATTCAAGCGCTGATTGACTCACACAAGTCCGTCCCCGGCGCTTTGTTGCCGTTGCTGCACGCCATACAAGACCAACTGGGCTTCATACCCTCCGAGGCGGTGGGCGACATTGCCAAAGGCCTTAACTTGTCTCGGGCTGAGGTGCATGGCGTGATCACCTATTACCATTTTTTCAGGAGCGAGGCGCCTGGTAAACATGTGGTGCAAGTGTGCCGAGCCGAGGCCTGCCAGGCTTGTGGTGCTGAAGAGCTCATGTCCTTGGCAGAACAAACTTTGGGTTGTGCCTCGCACAGCACCACGGCAAGCGGCGCAGTTACTTTAGAGCCGGTGTATTGCTTGGGAATGTGCGCTTCATCTCCGGCCATTCAGGTGGATGACAAGGTGCATGCGCGGGTCACGTCCCAAAAACTGACCCAACTCTTGCGTCAATTGGAGGCCACCGTATGAGCGCCGTGAAAGTATTTGTTCCCCGGGACAGCGCTGCCTTGGCCGTGGGCGCAGATGAGGTGGCGGCCATCTTGCAACAAGAAGCCGCGGCCCGTGGATCGGCTGTTGTGGTGGTACGCAACAGCTCGCGAGGCATGTTTTGGCTCGAAACCTTGGTGGAGGTTGAAACCCCCAACGGACGTGTGGCCTATGGCCCGGTGGAGCCGCAAGATGTGCCAGCCCTTTTGGACGCTGGCATGCTCCAAGGCGCAGCCCACCCCCTGTGCCACGGCCTGACGGAGCGCATTCCTTACCTGGCCAAGCAAGAGCGCCTGACCTTTGCCCGCATGGGCGTGACCGCCCCGCTTTCTCTGCATGACTACGAAGCTCATGAAGGCTGGGTGGGCCTCAAGCGCGCCTTGACCCTAGACGGTGCAGCCATTGTGCAAGACATCACAGACTCTGGCTTGCGTGGCCGCGGCGGAGCAGCGTTTCCCGCTGGTATCAAATGGCGCACGGTGTTGAACGCTGCAGGCGCACAAAAGTACGTGGTGTGCAATGCCGATGAAGGCGACTCGGGCACCTATTCAGACCGCATGACCATGGAAGGCGACCCCTTCATGCTCATTGAAGGCATGGCCATTGCAGGCATTGCGGTGGGGGCCACACAGGGCTACATCTACATCCGCTCCGAATACCCCCATGCCATTTCAACCATGCAAGAAGCCATTGCCTTGGCCACCGAGGCGGGCTATTTGGGCGCCAACTTGTGTGGCAGTGGCAAAAGTTTTCATTTAGAGGTACGCAAAGCTGCCGGCTCTTATGTGTGCGGCGAAGAAACCGCCATGCTCGAGAGCATTGAAGGCAAGCGCGGGGTGGTGCGGGCCAAGCCACCTTTGCCTGCGATGGAGGGCTTGTTTGGCTTGCCCACCGTCATCAACAACGTGATCACCTTGGCGTCGGTGCCCATCATCATGGCCAAAGGCGCCCAGTTTTATAAAGATTTTGGCGTGGGCCGCTCCCACGGCACCTTGCCGTTTCAGTTGGCGGGCAACATCAAACACGGCGGCTTAGTGGAAAAGGCTTTTGGCCTGACCTTGCGTGAACTGCTGTTTGACTTTGGTGGTGGCAGCCGCAGCGGCCGCCCCATCAAGGCGGTTCAGGTGGGCGGTCCCCTAGGGGCCTATGTGCCCGAGTCGCAATGGGACTTGCCGCTGGACTACGAAGCCTACGCTGCTGTGGGCGCGGTGGTGGGGCACGGCGGCATTGTGGTGCACGACGACACGGCCAATCTCGCCAAGTTGGCGCGCTATGCCATGGAGTTTTGTGCGCTGGAGAGCTGTGGCAAATGCACGCCTTGCCGCATTGGTTCGACCCGTGGGGTCGAGGTGATCGACCGCATCACGGCCCCAGCCAATGCCAAGACCCCCAAAGAACAGCAAGTGCATTTGCTGCGCGACCTGTGCAACACCATGCTCAGCGGCAGCCTGTGCGCCATGGGCGGCATGACGCCTTACCCCGTGCTGTCTGCTCTGAACCATTACCCTGAAGACTTCGGCATCGAAGTCCGCACCCCTGAATCCGCTTAAGGAAAACTCATGATGAACCATTCCAAGCAAGACATCGCCCAAAAAGATACGGATTACGGCACTCCTGCTCGCAAGTCTGACGTGTGGGTCGATCTGACTATTGACGGCTATTCGGTTTCAGTGCCTAAGGGCACCTCGCTCATGCGCGCAGCCGTGGACGCGGGCATTCAGGTGCCCAAGTTGTGCGCCACCGACAGCTTGGAGCCCTTTGGTTCGTGCCGTTTGTGTTTGGTCGAAATTGACGGTCGTAAAGGCACACCCGCATCGTGCACCACGCCCGCCGAAGCCGGTATGGTGGTGCACACCCAAACCCCCAAGCTGCAAGACCTGCGCAAAGGCGTGATGGAGCTCTACATCAGCGACCACCCGCTGGACTGCTTAACCTGCAGCGCGAACGGCAATTGCGAACTGCAAACCCAAGCCGGTGTGGTGGGCTTGCGCAATGTGCGCTACGGCGTGGGGGAGGCCGCTGGCGCCCACCATTGCGATCTGCCCAAAGACGAGTCCAATCCCTATTTCACTTACGACGCCAGCAAATGCATTGTGTGCAACCGCTGTGTGCGCGCTTGCGAGGAAACCCAGGGCACCTTTGCCTTGACCATTTCGGGCCGCGGCTTTGAAAGCCGGGTGTCGCCCGGCCAAGACCAGCCGTTTATGGACAGCGAATGCGTGTCTTGCGGCGCTTGCGTCGAGGCATGCCCTACTGCCACCTTGCAAGAAAAGTCCATCATTGAGCTGGGCCAACCCGAGCACAGCCTCATCACGACCTGCGCGTATTGCGGTGTGGGATGCGGCTTTAAGGCCGAAATGAAGGGCAACACCGTGGTGCGCATGGTGCCTTGGAAAGACGGCAAAGCCAACGAAGGCCACTCCTGTGTGAAGGGCCGATTTGCTTGGGGCTACGCCACCCACCAAGACCGCATCACCACCCCCATGATTCGCGACCGCATCACTGACCCTTGGAAAGTGGTGAGCTGGGATGAGGCGCTCACCTACGCGGCCACGCGCATTCAAAAAATTCAGGCCGAGCACGGCAAAGATTCGGTGGGCGGCATCACGTCTTCCCGCTGCACCAACGAAGAAACCTATTTGGTTCAAAAACTGGTGCGCGCTGCATTTGGCACCAACAATGTGGATACCTGCGCCCGCGTGTGTCACTCACCCACTGGCTATGGCTTGGGCCAAACCTTGGGCACGTCGGCCGGCACGCAAACCTTTAAATCGGTTGAGCATGCCGATGTGATCATGGTGATTGGCGCCAACCCCAGCGACGCCCATCCCGTGTTTGCCTCGCGCATGAAGCGCCGCCTGCGCCAAGGCGCGCGCCTGATTGTGGTGGACCCCCGCAAGATCGACTTGGTGGATTCGGTTCACGTCAAGGCCGACCACCACTTGGCCCTCAAGCCGGGCACCAATGTGGCCATGATCACCGCCATGGCCCACGTGGTGGTGACCGAAGGTCTGATAGCGCAGGCTTACGTTCAAGAACGCTGCGACGACAAAAGCTTTAACGAGTGGCGAGACTTTGTCTCTAAGCCCGAGAACTCGCCCGAGGCATTTGAGGCGGTGACCGGCGTGCCCGCAGCCGAGGTGCGTGCTGCTGCGCGCCTGTACGCCAGCGGCCCCAATTCGGCCATCTACTATGGCTTGGGCGTGACCGAGCACGCCCAAGGCTCCACCATGGTGCTGGGTATTGCCAACTTGGCCATGGCCTGCGGCATGGTCGGGCGCGAAGGTGTGGGCATCAACCCCTTGCGTGGCCAAAACAACGTGCAGGGCAGTTGCGATATGGGCAGCTTTCCGCACGAGCTGCCCGGTTACCGCCACATTTCAGACACCACCACCCGAACCTTGTTTGAAGAAGCCTGGGGCGTCAGCATCAGCCCGGAGCCGGGCCTGCGCATTCCCAATATGTTCGAGGCCGCCCTGGACGGCAGCTTTAAAGGCTTGTACTGCCAGGGTGAGGACATTGTGCAGTCCGACCCCAACACGCAACACGTCGAGGCTGCGTTGTCGGCCATGGAATGCATCGTGGTGCAGGACATCTTTTTGAACGAAACCGCCAAGTTTGCCCACGTGTTTTTGCCGGGCAGCTCCTTTTTGGAAAAAGACGGCACCTTCACCAATGCGGAGCGCCGCATCTCTCGTGTGCGCCAAGCCATGCCGCCTATGGCCGGGCTTGCAGACTGGGAAGTCACCCTCAAGTTCGCACAGGCCTTGGGTTACGTCATGCATTACGACCACCCCGAGCAGATCATGCAAGAAATTGCAGATTTAACCCCCAGCTTCCGTGGCGTGAGCTACGAAAAAATTGAGCGCTTGGGCAGCGTGCAGTGGCCTTGCAATGAGCACACCGAAGAGGCTGGCACCCCCATCATGCACATTGACAAATTTGTGCGTGGCAAGGGCAAGTTTTTCAACACCCAATACATTGCCAGCAGTGAAAAAGTGACGCAAAAGTTTCCGTTGTTGCTCACGACGGGTCGCATCTTGTCGCATTACAACGTGGGCGCGCAAACCCGCCGCACCGCCAACAATGTCTGGCACAGCGAGGACCTCCTGGAAATCCATCCCCACGACGCGCAAGAACGCGGCATCAAGGACATGGACTGGGTGGGCATTGAAAGCCGCGCGGGCCGCACCGTGCTGCGCGCTGAGGTGAGCGCACGCATGCAGCCAGGGGTGGTGTACACCACCTTCCACTTTCCGGAGTCGGGTGCCAACGTCATCACCACCGACAGTTCGGACTGGGCCACCAATTGCCCTGAATACAAGGTCACGGCGGTTCAGGTGGTGGCGGTGAGCCAGCCTTCAGACTGGCAGCAGCGCTACAACAAGTTCAACCAAAACCAACTCAGCTTGCTGCCCAAAGCCGATGCCCAGCACGCCGAGCTGGTCGGTAAATGATGGCCCACGCCCTTGAGGTGCTCCCCGAGGGGGTGTCTCAACGGGCGGTCACCCGCTACCGAGCCGGTACAGCGCATGCTCAAACTGACTTTGTGGCCCAAGAAGTGCCCGTGGCTTTGATCTTCAACGGTATTTCCCATGCGGTGATGATGGCCAGCCCTTCAGATCTTGAAGACTTTGCCTTGGGTTTTGGTTTAACCGAAGGCCTGCTTGAAAGTCCTCAAGAGTTGTATAGCTTAGAAGTGCAAACCGTGGCTCAAGGCATAGAGCTTCGCCTAGAGGTGTCCGCCGCTTGTGAGTGGCGGCTTAAAGAGCGGCGTAGAACCTTGGCGGGCCGCACCGGTTGCGGCTTGTGCGGCACCGACAGCTTGGCACAAGTGCAGCGTATTTTGGCAAGCGTACCTGCGGTGTGCGTGTCCGCTGCGGCGATTCAAAAGGCCGAAGCCGGTTTGCGCGCTTGGCAGCATGTGCAGCAACTCACGGGTGCCACCCATGCGGCGGCGTGGGCCGACCTTAACGGCAACATTTTGCGTGTGCGCGAAGACATTGGCCGCCACAATGCGCTGGACAAACTCATTGGCGATTTGGTGCGCCACCGTGTGCAGGCGAGTTCCGGGTGGCTGTGCATCACCAGCCGCGCCAGCTTTGAAATGGTGCAAAAAGCCGTGGCTTTTGGCGCGGGCGTTTTGGCCGCGGTTTCTGCCCCTACGGCCCTAGCTATAGAAGTAGCCCAAGCCCATAATCTGGCACTGGCGGGTTATGTCCGTGGGGATGAGTGGGTGACTTACACCTTTCCTGAACGCTTTAAATCGTCATAGTTTTACTGGGTCTTCAACCGGTCTTAAGAAAGTTAAGGTCATCGCAAATGGACATCGACAACTTGGTCACCATGGCCAACAGCATCGGGGACTTTTTTCAAAGCATGCCCAACCCCCAAGAGGCCCGTCTTGGCATTGCCCAGCACATCGGCAAGTTTTGGGAGCCGCGCATGCGCGAGGCTCTGATTTCCCACTTGGCAGAGGCTTCCAGTGCGCAGTTGCACCCTTTGGTGCGTGAAGCCATTCAAGAGCACTTAGACCTGCTTGCCACCAAAAAGATGGTGGCACGCGCCTAAGTCTGATTAGGTTCCTTAAACCTTTCTAGCCACGTGAACACCTCTGCTTTAAAGCTCGGCTGGCGTACGCTGTGGCGCGACTTTCGCGCTGGTGAGCTGCGTTTGCTGATATTGGCGGTGACCTTGGCCGTGGCGGCGCTGACCGCCGTAGGCTTTTTTGCAGACCGCCTTCAGGCCGGTTTACAGCGCGATGCGCGGCAGCTATTAGGCGGCGATGCGGTGCTGGCCAGCGACCAGCCTGCCCCCGCGGCTTTTGAAGAATTGGCTCAGTCGCTTGGCTTGCAAATGGCGCGCTCCATGAGCTTTCCCACCATGGCTCGTGCTACCGATGCCCAAGGCGGGGGCACCCGCTTGGTTGCGCTCAAAGCTGTGGAGCCCGGTTATCCCTTACGGGGGAAGCTCAAAGTGTCTTCAAATGGGGCTGCAGGTACTGCCTCCCCAGACGCGGGCTTACACACCCACAACATTCCCTCTCCCGGAGAGGTGTGGATAGACCCGCCTTTGCTCGAAGCCTTAGGCTTACAAATGGGCGATGCGTTAGTGCTGGGCAACAGCAGCTTTCGGATTGCCCGACTTATTTACATAGAGCCTGACCGCGGCGCAGGCTTTGTGAATTTTTCACCGCGCGCCATGATCCATCGCGCAGATATAGAGGCTACTGGGTTGGTGCAACCAGCCAGCCGCATCAATTACCGCTTGGCCGTGGCGGGGGATAACCCAGCGGTGCAGAGCTTCATGCGCCAAGCCGAGCAGCGCATTGCCCAGCAGGAGCTGCGGGGCCTTCGGCTGGAGTCCATTGCGTCGGGCCGTCCAGAGTCCAGCCAAACCTTAGACCGTGCCGAAAAGTTTTTAAATTTGGTGGCTTTGCTGGCAGCTCTTTTGTGCGCGGTAGCTGTGGCCATGGCCGCCCGCAGCTTTGCCAGCGCCCATTTGAACGACTGCGCCATGTTGAGGGTGCTGGGTTTAAGCCAAGCGGCCATGACCCAAAGTTACTTGGTGGAGTTTGTGTTGGTGGGCTTGGTGGCCAGCGGATTGGGCGTGCTGCTGGGCTTTGTGGGGCACTGGGTGTTTGTGTGGTTGCTCGCGGGTTTGGTCAAGGTGGCCTTGCCTGCGCCGAGTTTTGGGCCAGCAGGTTTGGGGCTGGGGGTCGGCATGACGTTGCTTTTGGCATTCGGTTTACCACCGGTACTACAACTGGCTCATGTGCCTGCGCTGCGGGTGATCCGGCGCGATGTGGGCGATTTAAAACCCCTGAGCGCGGGCGTATGGATATTGGGTGTGCTGGGTTTTGCGGTGTTGCTGGTCGCTGCCAGTAGAGACCTGTATTTGGGCTTGATTGCCGTGGGCGGTTTTGCGGGAGCTGTGGTGGTTTTTGCCTTGGTGGCGTGGGGGGCGGTCAATGCCTTGCGCTTGGTGGTGAAAGAAGACGCCGCCCCGCGGTGGCTGGTTTTGGCCACGCGGCAGCTCACGGCGCGCCCCGGGTTTGCGGTGGTGCAGGTAAGCAGTTTGGCGGTGGGTTTGCTGGCCCTGATGTTGCTGGTGTTGCTCCGCACCGATTTGGTCAGCGCTTGGCAGCAAGCCACACCGGCCGATGCACCCAACCGCTTTGTGATCAACATCCAGCCCGACCAAGAGGCGGCCTTTCAAGGCGCTTTGGCGCGAGCTGGTGTGCAGCATTACGACTGGTACCCCATGATCCGTGCGCGTTTGGTCACGGTCAACGGCAAAGCCGTCACCCCGCAAGACTTTGCCGAAGAGCGTGCACGCAGGCTGGTGGACCGCGAATTCAATGTGTCGTACAGCGCGGAGTTGCCCCACAACAACCCCTTGGTGCAGGGCCGCTGGACGCCTGAAGACGCCAACGGCATGAGCGTGGAATCGGGTTTGGCCAAAACCCTGGGCTTGCGTTTGGGTGATCGTGTGGGCTTTGAGGTGGCCGGTGTGCTGCGCGAGTCCACGCTCACATCGGTGCGCAAGGTGGCCTGGAGCTCCTTGCGGGTCAACTTTTTCATGATTTACCCGCTGAGCCAAATGCCCGAGGTGCCCATCACGTACATCAGTGCATTTCGCGCTCCAGAGCGGGGCTCAGCGCACCAAGCCGCTTCTGCGTTTGACAACCAGCTTGTCCACGAGTTTCCCAATCTCACGGTGGTGGACCTGTCGGCCACCTTCGTTCAGGTGCAAAGTGTTATCAGCCAGGTCATCAGGGCGGTGGAGTTTTTGTTTGTATTCACCTTGGCGGCCGGCTTGGTTGTGCTGATAGCCGCGCTTACCGCTTCGCGTGAAGAGCGCGCCCGCGAGTTTGCGGTCTACCGCGCCCTGGGTGCTAGCGCCCGCTTGATGCAGCAGGTGCAGGCGGCAGAACTGGCCGGTGTGGGCTTGTTGGCAGGGGCTTTGTCTGCGCTGGTGGCCAGTGCCATGGGGTGGGCCTTGGCCCACTTTGTGTTTGAGTTTGATTGGGTGGTTTCACCCGTCATCTTGATCGGCGGCACCTTAGCCGGTGCAGCGTTGGCCTTACTGGCGGGTTGGTGGAGCTTGCGTGGCGTGCTCAAGCGCCCAGTGGTGCAAACTTTGCGCCAAGCTGCGGTTTAAGCAATACCACCAAAGCGCCTGCACCACCCTCAGCTGGGCGTGCTTGCACAAAGGCCAGTACTTCTTGTTTTTGCGCCAGCCAGCTCAGCACCCGTTGCTTGAGTACAGGTGTTTTGCCCGGCGAGCCCAGCCCTTTGCCATGCACGACCCGAATGCAGCGCACGCCTTGTTTGTGCGCTTCCCGAATAAATTCACTTAAAGCGCTGCGGGCCTCATCGCTGCGCAGCCCATGCAGGTCTATAGCCCGCTGGATGGACCACACCCCACGGCGCAACTTGCGCGCCACGTCGGGCCCCACACCTGGAGCGCGAAAGCTCAAGTCGCTGTCGGTATCGAGCAGGGAGCTCACATCCATTTCGTCACTCAGCGACTCCTGCAGCGCCGAGGCCTCATCGCGTTGGCGCTGCACCGGAATGGGAGGCGGCAGTGCGGCGCTTAGCTGAACCCTTGGGGTGTGGGCTAGGGGTTTCACAGCGCCAATGGCCCGTTTGAAGAGTTGTTCCTCCGCTTGCTGGCGTTGCGCCTTGAGCTTGCGCTGGGCTTCTGCCAATGCCGCATGTTGGGCCTGATCTTGCAGTGTGCGCTTGACGGACTCTAGGTCCGAAAGCCCACCCAGCTTGACGGTGCGTGAACGTGGTGGTGTGGGACTCATGGGGAGGTGCTCACATCCAACCCTTTTCGGCCATAGACAGTGCTTGCCCCTGCGCTACGATGATGTGGTCTAGTACCCGCACATCCACCAAGCCCAAGGCAGCTTTAAGGGTATGGGTCAGGGCTTGGTCGGCTTGAGACGGCTGCACCGCGCCACTGGGGTGGTTGTGCGCCAAGATCACCGCGGCGGCATCCCAGTGCAGGGCGCGTTTGACCACTTCTTTGGGGTAAACGCTGGTTTGGTTCAAGGTGCCTCTGAACATTTCTTCCATTTTGAGCAAGCGGTGTTGGCTGTCTAAAAACATCACGGCAAATATTTCGTGGGCTTGATGCCCCAGATGCAGCTGCAAATAATGCTGAACTGCTTGGGGGTTGTGCAGGTCGATACGCTCACGCAGTTGTTCTGCTAAGGCTCGGCGGGCCAGCTCTAGCACCGCCATCAGCTCGGCCCGTTTGGCCGGCCCCAGCCCTTTGATACCTTGTAACTTTTCCTTGCTGGCTTGCAGCAAACCGGCAATACCTTGACCTGAAAGCAAGTCCGAAGCCAGTTGTAGCACCCCTTTGCCCGCAGTGCCGGTGCGCAGCAGCAGGGCCAACAATTCGGTGTCGCTCAGGGCACCGGGCCCACGTGCCAACAGCTTTTCCCGGGGGCGGGCATCAAGTGGTAGGTCTTTGAGCGTCATGGAGTTCCTACAATGGGGTCAGTTTAGGGGACATCCATGACCACCACCACACCTTGCGTTCAAGCGAGGTCTTTTTTAACGCTGCATTACCGCCTAAGCGGCCCTGCGGGCGACATCATCAACACCTTTGGGGGCTCGCCCGCCACCTTGTCGTTGGGTTCGGGTGAACTGGCTCCTGCCATGGAAGCCTGTTTGCTGGATCTGCCCGAGGGGGCTCGACGCAGTTTTGACCTGCCGGTAGGCGCTGCCTTTGGCGAGCGCAACCCACAGCTCCAACAATGGTTGGCTCGCAAGGTTTTGACCGATATGGGCGATCCCCTGGAACACTACCAAGTAGGGGACGCCGTGCAGTTTCCTACCCCCGACGGGCAAGGCCAATTTGCGGGCGTGGTGCTGCAAGTAGCTCCTGATGGCGGTGTGTTGTTCGACTTCAACCACCCGCTGGCGGGTCAGCCGGTGACGTTTGAAGTGCATGTGTTGGGCGTTTTGTGATCAAGATGTTGTGAAGAGGACTTTGTAATGTTGCAAGAACTGGTACTGGCCGAACCCCGTGGGTTTTGTGCGGGCGTGGACCGCGCTATTGAAATAGTGGAGCGCGCTTTAGAAAAATACGGCGCGCCTATTTTTGTGCGCCATGAAATTGTGCACAACACCTATGTGGTTAACGACCTCAAGCAAAAGGGCGCCATTTTTATTGAAGACTTGGCCGATGTGCCCGCTGGTGCTACTTTGGTGTTTTCTGCCCATGGCGTGAGCAGAG
>CAMAXR010000050.1 GCA_945862195.1 Hylemonella gracilis | reverse complement strand
CCTTCTCCAGCGGGGTAAAGACCCCGAACATTCAGGCTCTGGCAGTCTTCCCCCCGGGGGATGCGCAGGGGGGACGACGTGCGGGTTTCCACGCCGGTGAGCACCGCGTCGGGCAGATCAAAACCTTTGATTTTTTTACCCCATGCCGGTAGGGCTTCTCTCAGGGCCTCAATGGCGTAGGTGGGCAAAGCCGATTCAAGCGAGCCCAGCTTCACCCCGGGCTTGTAAGAAGGCAACACGCTGCCCAGAGCCTGCGACGCTTGGCCCTTGATGAAGTCTCCTACCAATTGGCCCGGCGCCTCGTAGGTGCCGCCCCCCAGTTGGTAGGCCCCTGACTCCAACCGACGCTGCAACACGATGCCCGAGAGGGGATGAAACTGCCCTTGGCCCTCCAGTTGCGTGGCTTCTTGCGCGTAACGCGCGCCCTCTGCTTCGCCAAAGGCGGCCTGCCAATGTTCTAAACAGAGCCGGCTGAAGTCCGCCGGGTCTATGCCCACCACCACGCCGGCGTTGGCATTGCGCTCGTTGCGAGAGTACTGGCTCATGCCGTTGGTCACCACCCGTCCGGCCTCGCTGGTAGCGGCCACCACCGTGCCGCCTGGGCACATGCAAAAACTGTAGGCCGTGCGGCCGTTTTGGGCGTGGTGCACCAGCTTGTAATCGGCAGCACCCAGCAAGGGGTGGCCGGCATGCCGCCCCCAGCGTGCCCGGTCGATCAGGCTTTGCGGGTGTTCAATGCGAAACCCCACGGAAAAAGCTTTGGCTTCCATAGCCACACGTCTTGCCCAAAGCATGGCAAACGTGTCGCGCGCGCTGTGACCCAGCGCCATCACCACATGGCGGGCGGGCAGTTCGTAGGTTTGGCCCGTGGCTTGGTTCAGCACGCTTAAGCCTTGCATGCGCCCTCCCTGCAACAACACATCCACCACACGCTGCTCAAAGCGAATCTCGCCGCCCAGGGCCACAATATGCTCGCGCATGTGCTCCACCACCTTGACGAGTTTGAAGGTGCCAATGTGCGGATGCGCCTCAAACAAAATATCTGCTGGCGCCCCGGCTTTTACGAACTCTTGCATCACCTTGCGGCCCAAATGCCGCGGGTCTTTGATTTGGCTGTAAAGCTTGCCATCTGAAAACGTGCCCGCACCCCCTTCGCCAAACTGCACGTTCGATTCAGGCTGAAGCACCTGCTTGCGCCACAGCCCCCAGGTGTCTTGGGTGCGTTGGCGAACTGATTTGCCGCGCTCCAGCACGATAGGACGTAAGCCCATTTGGGCCAAGAGCAGCGCGGCAAAAATCCCACAGGGCCCAAACCCCACCACTACGGGCCGCTCTTCATGAGGCTGAGTGTGGGGCGGCTGGTAGGACGTGTCGGGCGACGCGCTAATGTGGGGGTGATTTGCAAAATGCTGCAGCAAGGCGGCTTCTTGCTCGGGTTGCACCAAGCTCAGGTCGACGATGTACACCGCCAGCAAGTCGGCTTTGCGCGCGTCAAAACTGCGCTTGAACACCTGCAGTTGTCCAATCTGCTCACGGTCTATGCCCAGCGTTTGGGCGCTGAGCTGGGTCAGCGCCTCCATAGGGTGCGCTACCGGCAGCCGGTCCGCTTCGGTTTCAGCAGGGGCGTCGGTGGCCCGGCGCGCGTCCACCGGCAGCGCCGAGAGGGGCAACTTCAGTTCGGTGATGCGGATCATGCCGTGGGCAAAAAGCCCTCCACCGACAAATAGCGTTCACCGGTGTCGTAGTTGAAACCCAGCACTCGGGCGTTAGGGGGCAGGTCAGGCAGCTTTTGCGCAATGGCGGCCAAGGTGGCGCCTGAAGAAATGCCCACCAGCATGCCCTCCTCGCGGGCACTGCGCCGCGCCATCTCGCGGGCGGCTTCGGCCTCCACGGTGATCACGCCATCGAGCAGGCTGGTGTCCAGGTTCAGGGGCACAAAGCCCGCGCCTATGCCCTGAATGGGGTGCGGGGCAGGAGCGCCGCCGGAAATGACGGGGGAAGCCGTGGGCTCCACCGCAAACACTTTCAGTTGCGGCCAGTGCGCCTTGAGCACGCGGGCGCAGCCGGTCAAATGGCCACCAGTGCCCACGCCGGTGATGAGTGCGTCCAGCCCATCAGGAAAGTCTTTTAATATTTCTTGGGCCGTGGTGTGCACATGCACTTCGATGTTGGCGGGGTTTTCAAACTGCTGGGGCATCCAAGCGTTGGGGGTGGCCGCCAGCAGTTCTTGGGCGTGGGCAATGGCGCCCTTCATGCCTTTTTCTCGCGGGGTCAGATCAAAGCTGGCGCCATAGGCCAGCATCAGGCGGCGGCGCTCGATGGACATGCTGTCGGGCATGACCAAAATCAGCTTGTAGCCCTTCACCGCCGCTACCATGGCCAAACCTACACCTGTGTTGCCCGAAGTGGGTTCAATAATGGTGCTGCCGGCGCGCAGCAGGTCTTTGGCTTCGGCGTCTTCCACCATGGCCAGCGCAATGCGGTCTTTGATGGAGCCGCCGGGGTTGCTCCGCTCGGACTTGATCCACACCTGATGGACGCCAAACAAGCGGTTGATGCGCACGTGTGGGGTATTGCCTATGGTTTGCAGGATGTCTTGGGCAATCATGGGGGGGCTCCTGTGAATGAAAACATTGAATTCGTGATAATGCCACGGTGAAGCCTGCCAGACCGTCGCTGGTGCATGTCCCGAAAGGGCGCACTGGAGGAAGGTCCGGACTGCACAGGGCGGCGTAGCAGCTAACGGCTGTCCACCGTGAGGTGAGGATCAGAGCAACAGAGACGAGCCAATTCAGTTTGGGTGAAACGGGCAATCTCTACGCGCAGCAATACCAAGTAGGCACACGTTGATCTGGCTCCGGAGAGTGTGCGGGTAGGTAGCATCGAGCCGGCGGGGCGACCCCCGGCCCAGATTAATGACGGTCACAGGGTCTTTCCGCAAGGGTAGACCGTGCACAGAATCCGGCCTATCGGCAGACTTCACATTTTTTCTTGCAAACGAATCACATGCGCCTCTAAAGACCTTTTGGCTACGGGCCAAATGCGTTCGGGCACGTCGTCGTAGGCCAGTGGCACCCAGTCGTCTAGGGTACCGTTGGGGTGGGCTTGCATCACGCGCAGTACTTTGGCTTCGCGTTGCAGGCGGTGGGCTTTGAGCTTGGCAATTTGGAGTCTGGCTTGATTGAGCACATAGCCATGGGCTGGCAAGATGTAGTCGAGTTCATGCGCGGCACAAACGGCATCCAGCTTGTCTAGAGAATCTAAATACTGAGTCATGTCGCCATCGGGCGGATTGACCACGGTGGTGCTGCCATTGAGGATGTGGTCGCCCGAAAACAGCAAACCATCTTCCAGCAGTGCCAAACACAGGTGGTTGGCCGCATGCCCCGGGGTGTGAATCACCTGCAGGGTGATGGCGGCGCTTGTGTTGGTGTCATCAACCAAGTCCAGGGCTTGAAGCACCAACAGTTCGCCATCGGCCAGCGCCCGATCGGGTTCAAACTGGCTGTCGGCCCGTGCGGTGGGGGCTGAGGGCAAGCCTAAGATGGGCGGAACGCCATGCCCTGTAGGGCGCTCTAGGCACAGCGCCTGCAAAGGGCGTGCCCCAGGGGAATGGTCTGGATGTGAGTGGGTGCACACAATCATGCGTATATCGCCACCTGCCGCGCGCCAAAGCCGTTCTAGGTGTTCTGTATCGTTTGGGCCTGGGTCAATGATCACATGGCCGGTGGTGGGGTCGCCCACCACATAGCTGTTGGTGCCCGGGCCGGTCATCACCCCGGGGTTGGGTGCGGTAATGCGCTGCACATGGCTCAATAGGGGAGCAGCTTGGTCGTGGTTCCAGTCCAAGCGGTGGTGGAGGGCCCCGTCTGGGCATACCAGTTCCAGCTCCCCATAAGGCGCATCGGTTTCCATGTAATGCACTTCGCGGCCATTCAGAATGCCCGCGCGCGGGCAACTGGTCCACATAGGCGCTTCTGTGGCCGCACAAGCGTTCAAAAGAGCCTCTGCGTTAGGGTAGGCGTTGAGGCGATCCAGGGTGCGGATGGTCGGGTAGATCATGAAAAAAAGGCCAGCTTTGTGGCGCTCCACTGCCTCGTGGGGGCAGATCCAAATGGGGTCAAATTGCTCGCGCTCATCCGCCACAGGCATTTGCCCCTCGGGCATCCGGCCCACCCAAAAGGGGACCTCAAAACGGCGCGGCAAGTCGCGATTTGTGGTCCAGTGGGCCAGCAAGTGCAGGGCGGCTGCATCCACCTTCCAGCCTAAAGCCTCCAGTTGTGGCCAAAAGGGCGCGTGCCGTTGCAGGGCGCTCAAAGCCTCTAGCTGAACGGCTTGTCCATCAGGCCCGAGCACTCGAATCACGCCCAGTTCTTCAAAGCTTTCGCGCAGCGCGGCCAAGGCTTGGGTCAGGTGCGCGTCGGATTGCGTGGGTCGACGCGTGGCCAGAGCGCGGGCTGCGTGGTCGGCAGGGTCAATGCCGCCGCCAGGAAACACATAGGCGCCTGGGGCAAAGCTGGCTTGTGCCGAGCGCCGCGTCATCAACACCTGTAAACGGCCCTGAGCATCGTTGCGCACCCAAAGCAAGGTGGCCGCAGGCAGCGGTGTGGCTGGTTCACGCTGGGCATAAAGCAAATGCTGTGGTCTGGGCATGGTGCTTGTGAAGTGGGTGCTTGGAGTGCAATGGGGTGGGGGTGGCGGTGGCGTGCAAGAAGGTACTGTGGCTGTCTGTCGGTTCAGGCGCTGATTGTGCGATAGTTAAAGCCCAATCACGAATGAGAACCCAACTTAAAGGAGCGCATATGAGGGGATTGAATCTGAGGGCATATTTCATGGGGGTATTGCTCGGTGCAGCGGCGCTCTGGCCAATGGCGGGGGCTCAGGCCCAGCCCCAAGCCCAAAGTGGCTCTGGTGCTTGGCCCACACGTCAAGCCATCAAGTTGGTGGCAGTTTTTCCGCCTGGCGGCTCGGTGGACCAGGTGGCGCGCATCTTGGCGCCCGTGCTGTCTCAGCAATTGGGTCAAAACATTGTGGTGGAAAACAAGGGCGGAGCCTCTGGCTCCATTGGTACGGCACAGGTGGCATCCTCTGCCCCAGACGGCTACACCTTTGCGGTGGTGTTTGACACGCATGGCGTGAACCCCACCCTAATTCCCAATATGCCGTTTGACACCCGCAAAGACTTGGTACCGTTGGTGCTGGTGGGCACCTCGCCTATGGTGCTGGCAACGCATGTGGGCTCTGAGTACAAAACCTTTGCTGACGTTGTGGCTGCAGCTAAAGCCAAAAAGGCGGTGAGCTATGGCTCCATTGGCTCGGGCAGCTTGGGTCATTTGGCCATGACTTTGCTGGCTAAAAACGCCGGCTTGGAATGGGTGCACATTCCCTACAAAGGTGGCGGCCCTTTGATGGCTGATGCGGTAGCTGGCCATGTGCCTTTGTCCATTGGTTCGGTGTTTGTCACCAAGCCCCATATAGACAACAAACGCCTGCGCCCCTTGGCCGTAACCACCAGCAAACGTTCGCCCGATCTGCCCGATGTGCCTACCGTGGCAGAGAGCGGCTTTGCAGGTTTTGAGGCGCCCGCTTGGTGGGCCGTGTTGGCACCGGCCAAAACGCCGCCAGACATTGTCAAGCGCATGAACGAAGAGCTCAATAAAGCCCTTAAAAACCCCGAAGTGGCCAAAAAGCTCGACGCTCAAGGCATTGACGTGTTGGGTGGCACGCCTGAAGTGGCACGTGTGTTCATAGACCGCCAAATCGACATCTGGGCCAAAGTGGTGAAAGACAACCAAATCACCGCCGACTGAGCCGGAGCAATGCGCGTTCGCTTCACCAAAATGCAGGGAGCTGGCAACGACTTTGTCGTGCTGGATGAAACCCAGGGCCAGCTCGGGCTGTCTACAGCCCAATACCGCTGGCTGGCTGACCGGCATTTTGGGGTGGGGGCCGATCAAATTTTGTCGGTTCGGGCCTCTCCCGCAGCGGGCATTGACTTTGAATACGTGATTCACAACGCCGATGGTGCCGAGGTCGAGCAGTGCGGCAATGGCGCACGCTGCTTTGCCCGCTATGTGTTCGACAAAGGCTTCACCCAGCGCACCACGCTGCAGGTGCAAACCTTGGCGGGAGTGATTGCGCCGCACATCACCGCCAACGGCCAAGTGCGTGTGGATATGGGTAAACCAGTGCTGGCCTTGAGTGATATTCCGTTTGATGCGCAAGGCTTAAGCCCTCTGCCTTTGCAGACGGGTGATGTGGTGGCACAAGCGCCGTCACCGGCGCTGCTTTGGCCCTTAGATGACCTTCAATTGGCGGTGCTCTCCATGGGCAACCCCCATGCCGTCACCTTGGTGCCTGATGTGGCAGAAGCCTCGGTGGCGCAGCTGGGGCCGTGGGTGGAGCAGCACTGGCGTTTCCCAAAGCGGGTCAACGTGGGGTTTATGCAGGTGGTGGACCCCAACCATATCCGTTTGCGGGTGTGGGAGCGCGGTGCGGGGGAAACCTTGGCTTGCGGCACCGGTGCTTGTGCCGCGGTGGTGGCTGGTATTCGCTTGGGGCTTTTGAACACCCAAGTGCAGGTGAGCACCCGCGGCGGCGAGCTGCAGATTGCATGGTCAGGCTCTCCGGAGGAATCGGTCATGATGACCGGCCCGGCCCACGCGGTGTTTGAGGGCGAAGTGGATATTCCAGACCTGAGTGCTTGGCCCAGTGAGCCCATTTCCTAAAGCCCTAGACTTGGACCCTAACCGCATTAAAAAGCCCTGAGCTTCAACCCCAAGCTAAGACATGAGCAACGCCCTAAACCCCATCACCGAAGACGATATTGCCCAGTACTTGCTGAACAACCCGCAGTTTTTTGAGCGCCACGCTCAGTTGCTGTCCACCATCATGCTCAGCGGCCCACACGGCCACCGTGCAGTGAATCTTCAAGAACGTCAGGCCATGATGCTGCGCGACAAAATTCGTCTGCTCGAAGGCCGCATCATGGAAATGATTCGCAACGGCAACGACAACTTGGCCCTGTCTGACAAGCTCATCCGTTGGGCGGTGGAATTGCTGCAACTGCGGGATATGGCCACCCTGCCAGATCTGATCCCAGCCTCCGTGGAGCAGCAGTTTGCGGTGCCTCAAGTCGCCCTGAAGGTGTGGGACGTGGCACCCCAGTGGCTGGAGCAAGACTTTGCCCAAGGCGTCACCCAAGAGGTGCGCATTTTTGCCGACGGGCTGACCGAACCGTTTTGCGGCATCAACACCGGCTTGGAGCCAGCCAAATGGTTGCGCGTTCCACATGAGGCCGCCTCCATTGCCTTGCTGCCCTTGCGGCCCATCCCCAAAAACAGTTCTGCAGGCCTGATGCAACCTAGCGCTGAGCGGTCTTTGCCAGCCATGGGCTTGCTGGTGCTGGCCTCGCCCGACACCCAGCGCTTCACCCCCACCATGGGCACCGACTTTTTGCAGGGCTTGGCCCTCTTAAGCTCTGCGGCGTTGGGAGCTTTGCAAGTTCCAGCTTGAGACCTCAACCGCTTAATGCGCATCAAGCGCCATGAATGTGTCGGCGAACCTTCCGGATGACCCGTTGGCACTTCGCTATCTAGAGCATGTTCGGGTAGAAAAACGCCTTGCGGAGCGCACCGTAGCCCTGTACACGCAAGACCTGCTGCGTTTGCAGCACTTGGCGCGCCAGCAAGACCTGGCCCTGACCCAAGTGCACAACACCCACATTCGCCGTTGGGTGGCCCAAATGCATGCGCAAGGCCGCAGCGGGCGCGGCATTGCCTTAATTTTGTCGGGCTGGCGTGGTTTTTACACATGGCTGGGGCGGCAGGGTCTGATCGACGGCAACCCTGTGGCCGATGTGCGCGCCCCCAAAGCGGCCAAGCCTTTGCCCAAGGCGCTTAGCGTGGATGATGCAGTGCAGCTGGCCGCATACCGCCAAGATGCCTCCGCCACGCCGCAGCTTGAAGCGCGCGACGCCGCCCTGGTGGAGCTGCTCTACAGCAGCGGCCTGCGGGTGGCTGAACTCACGGGGTTGGATGTGTGCGCCAGCGCCCAAGCTCGGGGCTGGATTGATTTTGATGCCGCCGAGGCCCATGTGCTGGGCAAGGGCAGCAAGCGCCGCACTGTGCCCGTGGGTCAAGCCGCCATGGCGGCACTGCGCACTTGGCTGGAGCAGCGCCAAACCCTGCGCGGGGCTTCTGCCAGCACGGCCCTTTTTATTGGGCGGTACGGCACACGTTTAACGTCTCAAACGGTTTGGCAAAGGTTGCGCGCGCGCAGCGCACAAGCGGGTTTGTCGACACCGGTTCATCCCCACATGTTGCGGCATTCTTTTGCCAGCCACGTGCTGCAGTCCAGCAGTGACTTGCGGGCGGTGCAGGAGCTGCTGGGCCACGCCAATATTGGGACCACTCAGGTGTACACCCGATTGGATTTTCAGCATTTGGCCCGCGCTTACGATGCTGCCCATCCTAGGGCCAAGCGCCAGCCTCCGAAGTCTTAAGACGACGCGGTGGCTTGTGTGTAGCCCAGCTGTTTGCGCTGCGAGGCTTGGAGTTCTCTTGGAGCCTGCTGGGCTGTGCGATTTGACGCCTCAGAGGTGCCCATTTTGAACACCGCGACCGACTCCACCAATTCTTCGGCTTCATTTTTCAGGCTGGCTGCCGCCGCCGCCATTTCTTCAACCAAAGCGGCGTTTTGTTGGGTGGTTCGGTCCATGTTGTTCACGGCTTCGCTGACCTGACGCACGCCACTACTTTGGTCGGAGCTGGCCGCACTGATTTCACCAATGATGTCGTTAACCCGCCGAATCGCAGTCACCACCTCATGCATGGTGGTGCCAGCGTGGTCGACCAGTTTGCTGCCCAGTTCGACTCGGGTGACGCTGGTGTCAATCAACGACTTGATTTGCTTGGCCGCCTCGGCACTGCGGCCGGCCAAGGAACGCACTTCACCGGCCACCACCGCAAAACCGCGGCCTTGTTCGCCCGCACGGGCGGCTTCTACTGCGGCATTGAGCGCCAAAATATTGGTTTGGAAGGCGATGCCGTCAATCACGCTAATGATGTCGGCAATTTTGCGCGAGCTGTCGTTGATGCCCTTCATGGTGTCCACCACCTCGGCCACCACCTCGCCGCCTTTTAATGCGACCTTTTGCGCGGTTTGGGCGAGCTGGTTGGCTTGCCTGGCGTTCTCGGCGTTTTGCTGAATGGTGGAGCTCAGCTCTTCCATGCTGGAGGCGGTTTGCTCCAAAGAGCTGGCTTGGCTTTCGGTGCGGGAGCTGAGGTCTTGGTTACCCAAGGCAATTTCCGAGCTGGCGTTGGACACGGTAACTGCGCCATTGCGCACTTGCCCCACCACCTGAATCAGCGCGGTTTGCATGTCCTTAATGGATAACAGCAACAAACCCACTTCGTCGCGCGTGTTAGGCACGATGCGGGTGGTCAGGTCCCCTTGGGCCACTTTGGTGGCAATGTGCGCGGCGTAATTAACCCCGCCTGAAATGCTACGGCACAAGCTGCGTGCAATGAACACGCCCAACAATATGGTGATGGCTAATGCGATCAAGTTGCCGTAAAACACAATGCTTTGCAGCATGGCACTGGTGTCGCGGGCCTTAGTGGCGCCAGCTTTTGCAATGTCGGACAGCTCTGCGAGCTCCTGCATCAAGGCCATGTAGGAGGCTCTGGAGTCACCCCGTATAAGGTCTAGGGCTTCTTCGTCGCGTCGTTGGCGCGCCAAGTCCATGATGGTTTTGTGCTGCTCATTCAGGCTAGCCCAGTGTTTTTGCACCGCTTCAAAGTGAGCGGCCTCTGGGCCGCCATGGCTGAGCTTGGCGTAACTTTTTAGGGCCTCTGCGGCTATGGCGATTTCGTCCGTCAACGCGCTTTCAAGCGTGAGCCGGTCGCTCTGAGAAAAGCTGCCCACAAACTGAAACTGCAGGGTTCTCAAGCGGCTGATGTGCGTGCCCAAGGCGCCGTTGTAATAGGTGCCGGGCAACCACTCGTCTGCAATTTCGCTGGAGTTTTGGCTCAGCTGGGTGGTGCCGTACACGGCAAACAAGCTTTGACCCGCGGCCAACACCAAGACAATGGCAAAGCCCACCATCAGTTTTGTGACCAGTTTGATATTTTTAAGGTCCATAGTTGCTTCTTTTGTGCGTTTGCGCAGAATGTAACGCACTGGGGGCGGGTTCTAACTTGCAATAAGCCGACAATTCTTGCTATGAAAACCCTAAGACTTCGCGCGGGCAAAGAAAAGTCCCTACTCAGACGCCACCCCTGGATTTTTGATTCTGCTGTGGCCAAGGGTGGCGCTGACCCGGGTGAAACTGTGCGGGTGGAGTCGGCGGAGGGGCGTTTTTTGGCTTGGGCGGCCTTCAGCCCCACCTCCAAAATCCGCGCCCGCGCCTGGAGTTTTGATGAGGCTGAGCGCATCGATGCAGCTTTTTTGAACCGACGCGTGGCTGCAGCCATTTTGGCCAGAAGCCGTTTTGACATCGCCAGCGACAGTTGCCGGCTGATCCATGGCGAGGCCGACGGCTTGCCGGGATTGGTGGTGGACCGCTACGGTCAGACCTTGGTGGCCCAGTTTTTGTCCTGCGGGGTGGAGCGTTTCAAGCCCGTATTGTTGGAGGCCTTACTTGCTCACACGGGCCTTAAGGCTCTTTTTGAACGTTCGGACGCCAACTCTCGTGAGCTAGAAGGTTTGCCTATAGTGACCGGCTGGTTGTCTGAAGCGCCTGAAGCGGGGCAGGGTACACAGCTCGTGCTGCAAGAGCACCAGTGGCAGTTGGGCTTGGACATTGAGCGCGGCCACAAAACCGGCTTTTACCTGGACCAGCGCGACAGCCGATGGCGTTTTGCCCAATACGCCCAGCGCCTGCAATTCAAACGCGTGCTGAACTGCTTCTGTTACACGGGCGGCTTTACGGTGGCGGCTTTGTCGGGCCTAAGCGCCGCAGCGGCCCCTCACATCACCTCTATAGATTCTTCAGCCTTGGCCTTAGAGCGTGCGCGCGCCAATGTGGCGCTCAATGGTTTTGATGCGGCTGCCCATACCTTTTTGGATGCCGACGTCAACGCCATCTTGCGCCTATTTTTGGAGCAGGGGAAAACATTTGACGCCATAGTGCTGGATCCGCCCAAATTTGCCCCCACTGCAGCCCATGCGGAGCGGGCTGCGCGGGCTTACAAAGACATCAACCGCTTGGCGCTCAAACTCCTTACGCCGGGGGGCGTGTTGTTCACATTTTCGTGTTCGGGCGGCATCAGCGTGGATTTGTTTCACAAAATTGTGGCGTCTGCGGGGTTGGACGCCGGGGTGGACGGCTTTATTTTGGAGCGTTTGGGGGCCGCGCCCGACCACCCCATGACCATTGAGTTTCCTGAGGGCGAATACCTCAAGGGTCTGGTGGTGATGCGCCGCTAGCTAAACTAAGCGGCTTTTCCAAGCCCATTTTCAAAGCACAAAGGCCCCCATGAGTCTGATTCCCGCCACCATCCTCACCGGTTTTTTAGGTTCCGGCAAAACCACCTTGCTCAAGCGGGTGCTGCAAGAGGCGCATGGTCAAAAAATCGCGGTGATTGAAAACGAATTTGGCGAAGAAAACATCGACAACGACATTTTGGTGGCCGACACCAACGAACAAATCATCCAAATGAGCAACGGCTGCATTTGCTGCACCATCCGCGAAGACCTGCGCACCACACTCAAAGACCTGGCCGAAAAGAAGCGCAAGGGCGAGTTGAATTTTGACCGTGTGGTCATTGAAACCACTGGTCTGGCCGACCCCGGCCCCGTGACCCAAACTTTTTTTATGGACGACGAAATTGCCGAGAGCTATTTGCTCGACTCCATCTTGACGCTGGTGGACGCCAAGCATGCGAACCAACAGCTCAACGACCGCCAAGAAGCCCGTCGCCAAGTCGGCTTTGCCGACCAGATGTTCATCAGCAAGGCTGATTTGGTTTCCCCAACCGAGCTTGAGGCCCTGATGCACCGCTTGAAGCACATGAACCCGCGCGCGCCCACTAAGGCGGTGCATTTTGGCGAGGTGGGCTTGCACGAGGTGTTTGACCTGCGCGGCTTTAACCTCAATGCCAAGCTCGACATTGATCCTGACTTTTTGAAAGACGACCACAGCCACGACCACGGCCATGAACACGCCCACGAACATGCTCATGGCCACAGCGCTGAGCAGGGCCAAGATCATGATCATGTGCACGATGAGCACTGCGATCATCCGGCGCACCACCACCATGACGACGACGTCAAAAGCTTTGTATTTCGCTCGGATCGCGCTTTTGACCCCGTCAAGCTCGAGGACTTTTTAGGCGCCATTTTGAATATTTACGGCCCCAGAATGCTGCGCTACAAAGGGGTGCTCCATATGAAGGGCACCGACCGAAAAGTGATTTTTCAGGGGGTGCACCAGCTGATGGGCAGCGATATGGGTCCCCCCTGGGCCGAGGGCGAGGCGCGCCAAAGCAAGATGGTGTTCATTGGCATTGACTTGCCCAAAGACATCCTGATTCAGGGCTTAGAGCAAAGTCTGGTTTAAAGCGCTGTTTAATATCTGTATCAGAGCCCAATAGGATAGGTTCCCGAACGCGTTACACTCGCGCGCCGATAAAAGATGGCGAATTAAGAAGCGGGAGAGCGAGGAACCAACATGAAAACCAAAACGAAATCCAAAACTGATAAGAAAGCAACATCTGCCAAGGCGGGCCAAAAGGCCGCGGTGAA
>CAMAXR010000049.1 GCA_945862195.1 Hylemonella gracilis | reverse complement strand
AAACGCAACACTTCATCGTTGATGATGCCCGCCTGCACAGGGCTGCCCCCGGGGGAATTGATGAGCAACACCACGGCCAAGGCACCCGTGTCTTCAAACGCGCTGCGCATAGAGGACACCACCAGTTCTGCACTGGCTTCGCCTTCAGATGCAATTTCGCCCTTAATTTGCACCAATGCTGTGTGGGGAGTAGAGCCACCTTTGGTGGAGCGTCCAAAATCCAACCCAATAACCACCACCACGGCAATCAAGGCCATCCAACTCAAACGCGCCCACAAGCGCGAACGCCGGTTGGACCGCTGCTCTTCTAAGGCGGCAAAAGCCAATTTTTCAAGCACATCGCGCTCCCAGCCTGCGGCGTAGCGGGATGGGTCGTTTGGCGAATTAGGGGTGTCTGAGGAATCCATAAGGGTGTTGAATAGCGGCTTTAAAAGTCCAAAGGCTTGAGGTTGTAGGCAGTATGCCAGTGAACCACGCCGTCACGCTCGGTCAAATCAATAGCCACCAAGCCCCCACGACATGGCCCCCCCATGCAGGCTCCTGTTTCAGGCGCATAAACAGCACCATGGGTGGCACACATGAGCCACTGGCCGGATGCGTCAAAAAAACGGTCGGGCTGATAGTCCATTTCCATGGCCACATGGCTGCATCTGTTTAAGTAAGCTTTGGGCTGGCCGTCAAACCGAATGGCAAACGCCCGGCAGGTTTGCCCTTGGTACACCACGTCAAAGGGCACGGCCAAGCCCCGCTCTTCGAGCTCTGCAGAATTGCACAAGGGATGCGAGCCTTCAGCCATGTAACACCAGCCATTGGTGCAAATCTTGAACGGAATGAGCCAGATACAAAGAGGGCGCGCGCTTCAAAGCTTCCCGGTGCCCATGTAACAGCTCCGAAGATGAGCCGCCAAAACTCACCCCTACCCCTGAGCAACCTGCATGGACCGCCATTTCGAGGTCATACACGCTGTCTCCCACCATCAAGGTGCGCTCTGGTGCCACATCCAGTTCCCTCATAAGTTCTTGCAGCATTTGGGGATCAGGTTTGCCAGAGGTTTCGTCTGCGGTTCGGGTCGCATGGAACAGCTCCTTAAGCTGCAGATCCTCCAGGGCCTCATTAAGTCCCACGCGACTCTTACCGGTGGCCACGGCTATGAAATAGTGCTTAGACCTCAAATCTTGCAACATGGGCAGCACGCCCTCAAACAAACGACGCGTCAACAGTTGGGGGTCGCTTAGGGTGCCCTCCCAGTCAAAGGCGATCAAATCGAATCTGCGGACCCTAGGCGTGGGCATTGGCGTTAGCGACGGCTTATGGGGTTCTGAGTTCACTGGGCAGGACGTACGAAAGAAAGTGTTGCAGCTCGTCTGGCAGCTGGGCATGAAGCTCCATGCGCTCTGCGGACAGGGGGTGCGTGAACTGTAACCTCCAAGCATGTAAAAACATGCGTTTCAAGGGGGTCTTAGCAGGTGTAGATACGTCAGCCTTGAGACTTGCAAGTGCCTTATTGAGTTCAAAGTCTCCGTATTTATCATCCCCGGCAATGGGACAGCCCTCGCTGGCCAAATGCACCCGAATTTGGTGGGTTCGCCCGGTTTTGATGGTGACTTCCAACAACGAAAAGCCCTCTTCGGCCCAATTGGGCTTGGTGGATGGGGCCGTTGTAGTCTTTGGCGCCGTCTTGGGCGCCTTCGTCGGCGTGGTTTGGACTGTTCTGGCGCGCACCTGGACCAGGGTGATGGCGCGCATGCCGTTGGGGTCGTCTTTAGACACCACTTTCACACGGCGCTCGCTGCCTTCATCTTCGCCCAGCAGGTATTTGTGTAGGGGTTTGTCGAGCACTTTTTTGTTCAAAGGCCAGCGCCCCGACACCAAAGCCAAATAGGTTTTACCGGTTTCGCGCTCTCTCAACTGGTCTTGCAAGTGTTTCAAGGCACTTCTTTTTTTGGCAATCATTAAAAGCCCGCTGGTTTCTCTATCCAGCCGGTGGATCAGCTCCAAAAACTTGGCATCGGGCCTTGAGCGCCGCAGCTGCTCAATCACGCCAAAGCTCACGCCGGAGCCACCATGCACCGCCACGCCAGCTGGCTTGTCAATCACCAGCAGGGCCTCGTCTTCAAAAACCACCTTAAATTGCGCTACTGGCACTGAACTGATGGACGGGGAGACCGACCGCTCTGCGACCCTCACGGGCGGAATCCGCACCACATCGCCCGAATGCAACCGTGTGTCCGCCGCAGCCCGCGCCTTATTCACGCGCACTTGGCCGCTGCGGATCAGGCGGTAAATGTGGGTTTTGGGCACACCTTTGAGCTGGCGAATCAAATAGTTGTCCAGCCGCTGCCCATCTGAATCTTCGTCAATCGCCATGGATTGAACTTGGGGCACGGGCCGCCCCAAATTCGCAGGATCTGCGCGACTTGGGTTGACCTCTATAATGTTGCTCACCAGTGATGTGTTGTAAGTGGTTGATTCGTTTGGAGTTTAGTTCACTGACTCTTAACCAAACCCGCTCATTTCACTGGAAGGTCGATGCCCCGGGTTTTCCGGTTGTGGTCGATGAAATGAAACTCAAATACGGAATACCTAAAAGCGGTCAGCCTCAGGCTGGCTGTTGGATCTAAGCGAAATGTTTGTATGGTTGTGCTGTTTATGCAACGGAGTATGGAGCCTTATGTTCTCCGAATGCGCCCCTGCACGCGCATCAGGCTTTACCACTTGGCCCACTGAATCTGCAGGACGCGCCTTGGCCCCCATTCACCCGATCGCCTTCATCCCTGCGCCAACGATTCGGCTCTTTGACAGAGCCTGAATTTCTCCGGCAATTCCCCTGTTTCATCTCATCGCTTCAGGCATCTCTAGCCCTTTAGGGCTTGTGTTGTTGGGCTGTTGTGCCCATGGAAGGAACTGAAATGAAACGCATGCTGATCAATGCCACACAAACGGAAGAACGCCGTTTGGCCATTGTGGATGGACAAAAGCTCCTCGACTATGAAATTGAAATCGAAGGCCGAGAGCAACGCAAAGGCAATATCTACAAAGCGGTGGTCACCCGGGTGGAACCCTCTTTGGAAGCTTGTTTTGTGGACTACGGCGAAGAGCGCCACGGCTTTTTGCCGTTCAAAGAAATATCCAAACAGTACTTTCAGTCGGGGGTTTCTGTCAGCTCGGCGCGCATTCAAGATGTGATCCGAGAAGGCCAAGAACTGGTCATTCAAGTTGAAAAAGAAGAGCGCGGCAACAAAGGCGCCGCACTCACCACCTTCGTGTCACTGGCCGGGCGTTATGTGGTGCTCATGCCCAACAACCCCCGTGGCGGCGGTGTAAGCCGTCGCATCGAAGGCGACGACCGTGCCGAACTCAAAGAAGCCCTAGACCAACTGGAATACCCCGGCGGCATGTCCATCATTGCCCGCACTGCTGGCATTGGGCGCACGGCCCCCGAACTGCAGTGGGACCTGAATTACCTGCTCAAGCTTTGGACCGCCATTGATGGCGCCGCCAAAGCGGGCAAAGGCGCCTTCCTTATTTACCAAGAATCCAGCCTGGTCATTCGCGCCATTCGCGATTACTTCAATGCTGACATTGGCGACATCCTGATCGACACCGATGACGTGTTCGACCAAGCGCAGCAGTTCATGGCGCACGTCATGCCCGAGCATGCTGCGCGGGTCAAGCGCTACCGCGACGACGCGCCGCTGTTCAGCCGCTTTCAAATTGAGCACCAGATTGAATCGGCCTATGCCCGCACCGTCACGCTGCCATCCGGCGGCGCCATCGTGATTGACCACACCGAAGCGTTGGTGAGCGTGGACGTGAACTCCGCACGCGCCATCAAAGGCGGCGACATTGAAGAAACCGCCACCCGCACCAACCTCGAAGCTGCCGACGAAGTGGCCCGCCAGATGCGCCTGCGCGACTTGGGTGGCCTGATCGTGATCGACTTCATTGACATGGAAGAGAGCAAAAACCGCCGCGAAGTGGAAAACCGCTTGCGCGACGCTTTGCGCCAAGACCGTGCGCGTGTGCAGTTTGGCACCATCAGCAAATTCGGCTTGATGGAAATGAGCCGCCAGCGGCTGCGCCCTGCGCTTAGCGAAGGTGCCTCTATTCCTTGCCCCCGTTGCGGCGGCTCCGGCCACATCCGCGACACCGAAAGCTCAGCGCTACAAATTTTGCGGATCATTCAGGAAGAGTCCCAAAAAGACAACACGGCAGCGGTGCATTGCCAAGTGCCGGTGGATGTGGCCTCGTTCCTGCTGAACGAAAAACGCAACGAAATCACCAAAATCGAGCTCAAGCAGCGCATTCATGTGCTCATGGTGCCCAACAAGTCACTCGAAACGCCCAACTACCGCTTGGACCGCTTGAAGCACGACGACCCTCGTTTGGACAACATCGAAGCCAGCTACCAGATGGCCGAGGACCTTGAGGACAGTGACACCATCACCCGACGCTCGCAAGAACCCACCAACAAGCAAACCCCGCTGATCAAGGGTGTGTTGCCTGATGCTCCAGCGCCTGTGGTGCCAGTTGCACCTGTTTCTGCCCGCGCACCTGCGCCTCAAGTGGCTGTCGACAAATCCTCCCAAGGGTTCATGGCTTGGCTCAAAGGCTTGTTTGGCGGCAACACAGCTCAGCCTGCAGACCAAGCGTCCGCGGCCAGCAACTCACCGCCCACTGGTGAGCGCAACGGGCGTCGGCCAAACGGCGAGCGTACTGAAGGCAGTGGCGCTGGCAGAGGCCGAGGCGGACGTAATGGACGCTCGGGTGGTCATAGCGGCAATAGTGGTAACGGCGGTAACAGCAACCGCAGCCCACGTGCTCGGGGCAACGAGGATCGCAACGCGCTCACAGCTGACAAATCCAACCCTGACGCAGAACCTCAAACTGCAACGGAAGGCCAGGAAGCCCGCGGAGAACGCGCGCCCCGCGCCGACGGCAGAGGTCGTGGACGTGGTGGACGCGGTCCTCGCTCCGGCACTGATCAGGCTCGCCGAGACTCAGGAGAACCTCGCGAAGCTGAAGCACTCCAGACAGCCCCAATGCCGATGCCCGGCATGGATCAGGCTTCGGAACGCAACGACGGTTCTGAACGCACCGAAGGCGCGGACTCAACCACTGAAACCAGCTCTGGTCGTCCACGTCGCTCACGCGACCGATATGGGCGCGACCGCCGAGAGCGGGGTGACCGAAATGAACGCCAGCCCCGCGCAGACGAATCTGCGGTGGATGTGAATCAAACCGTCTCAACTCAAGGGCAAGTTGCGACATCGACTGATTTGGCAGCGCCTTCAACAACGCCCGCTACAGAGCCTTCTACACCGTCTTTTGCAGCGTCACCTGCTTTGGCAGCTGCTGCACCCTCGGTGCCAGCTCCCGCTGCGCGGAGCATGCCCAAGGTTCTGACGTTTGAGCTTCCATTGCCCCACTTGATCGACATTTCGCATCAAGCGGGCTTGGAGTGGGTGAACTCGGACCCCGTTAAGGTGTCTACCGTTCAAGCTGCTATTGCCGCAGAGCCTAAGCCAGTGCATGTGCCTCGCGAACGCCCTGCTGCTGTCATCGTGGAAGAAGGTCCTTTGGTATTGGTTGAAACCCGCAAAGACTTGCGCAACCTGAACTTGCCTTTTGATCAGCCTTCTGCCTGAACGGGCCTAAACGCTTGGCTCAGCCAAGGCTGCTTTTTTCCATGCTTCCAGCGCAGCGGCATGGTCTTGGCGGTCTTGGGCCATTTGGGCCAGCATCGACCAAGCTTGACGGCGCACTGATGGCGTTTGCAACTTCATAGCAGCTTGCTGCAACATCTGTTGGGCCTTGCCCCAAAGGCTAAATCGCCAGCACGCCACCCCATACAACAACTGCAAGTAGGGTTCTGCAGGCTGCTGCAGTTGAGCAGCCTCAATGCGCGACAACCACAGCCGATCCGGCACAGGGTGGTCCCCCATAAAACATTGGCACATCGCACCAATGAGGCGTTGGCGGTGCGACAACTCTAGAGAAGGGTTTGAGGCCGTCAGCCGCTCCCACAAAGGCAGCAGCCAGCTCAATGCCTGCTCAGCAGAGCCACCAGATTTCAGGCATTGTTCAGCAGCGCTTAAAGCCACTTCGGGCAAGGCTTGTTCTCTGGGGTGCAACTGGTCCCAAGCCTGCGCCACTTGCGCCGGGTCGTCGGCACAAGCCAAATGCTCCAAGGCCAGGCCTTGCAACAGGCTTTGGGTGGCAGCTTCAGAAAACGCTCGGTGCTTGCCCAGCAATCGTGCAGTTTCCAATGCCACCAAGGTCTGCTGGGTTTGGCGCGCCACTTTAAAACGCAAGCGCAGTGCCAAGGTTCTGCGCGCGGCACCTTGCGACAAGTCTTCCAGCTGCTGCAGGGCAGCACGAAAATCGCGATCTTCCACCAACCACCCGGCAGACCTCATCTGTAAACCTTCTCGAATTTCTTGATCGGCTCTGCTGCCGCCTGCTGCTTGGCCCAGCGCCTGCTTGCCGTGCGCATCTCGGGCAGCACCATCTTGCAAAGCATGCGCGGCTTCGGCAGCCAGCAAATGGGCCATGGCCCTCAAACGGTTGGAATAGGGCAACGGGTGTTCGCTTTGCGTCAGCGCTGCGTCTTGCTCCAACACCGACTCGGCCGCCTTGCGGGCCCTGATAAATCGGCCCGCTGCCAAATGCGACAAGGCATCCAACATGCCCTGCTGCAAGCTGCGCTCCAGATACTGCAAGCGCCAGCGGCGGGCCTCTGCCGGCAAGGATGTGATGGCGGACAGGGCCCGCATGGCCACGTACACCGTCATAAACACACCCACCAAGCACAGCAGCAGCAAATTCAGGGACATATCCACGCGGTAAGGCGGCCAAAACAAGGTCACCGTGGCTTGGTTGTTGCCGGCAAAAAGTGCTGCAGCCACCGCCACAGCGGTCAGAGCAATCAAGCCAATCAAATTACGCATGGAACTGCACCTGGAAAGCCCCTGTCATCGGCCAGCGGAGGCTGTAGCCAGTGCCGCCAAGGTTTCGTCCACACGCGGCAGCTCAAGGTTTAGGGTCTGCACCTGAATCAGCCGCACCAAAGTCAGAGCAGATTGCGTTTTGCGGGAACCGGTGTCAAAGTAGTTTTGCATCACGTAGGCCGCGGCATTGAGGTCGGAGCGGGAGGTTTCCAATTGGCGCGCCAACACCCCTAAACGGGCGTTGAGCAGCTTGAGCTTTAGGTTTTCTCGGACAAAAAACGACTGCTCGGGCGACAACAGCACGGCCTCAGGCGCCTCCACACGGCCAACGCGAACCAAATCTTTCACCTCGGTCCAAAAGTCTTTCAGGGCCAAAGTCAAGCTGCGCTCCCACCAGCTCGAAAAATTGTCTTCTGTGCGGGGCTTTAAGGCGGCAACCGCCCGACCCGCCTGCAGGGAAGATACCTCATTGGCCAAAGGCAACTCGTCTACCAAGCGGACCAATTCATCCAGTTTGACCAGCAAGGCCGGGGTGTCAGACAAAGGTGTGGAGCGGATGCGGCTGAGGTCTTTGGCAATCGCACGCTGCAGCGGAACCAACCTAGGCTGGGCCGTTCGCTGCACACGCAATTCGGCCGACTTCAAGGCTGCCAATAAGGGTTCCAGGCTACCCGTTAACTGCGCTTGTTGTTGCGCCAAACGGATGGCCGACTCAATATCCACCACCAAGTTTTCGTCCCGAGAGCGGGACAAGCTCTGCATCAGCTCTTCCAGTTGGGTTCTTTGCAGAGCTACCTCGCTCAAGCGCACCTCCAGCACCGAGAGTCTGGCGGTTACATCTTGGAGCTGGCTTTGGGTTTGGCGGGCGATGGTTTTGGCTTCTAAGGCGCTGGCCCCTGAATCTTGACTTTGCCGAGCCAACAGCTCCTGAGTCACCGAGAGTCGTTGCATCAAGATGAGTGACAGCAACACGCCCAGCGCAGCCAACACGCCCACAGCCACCCCCCATTTAGAAATGCCAGGAATTCGGCCAGTAACGCCGTCCTTGGCAGGCGGAACAAGGGGTTCTGCCTGCGTAGCGTCGCTTGAAGGCTCCGAAGGTTGAGCAGTTTGTATGGGCTGCAGAATCTGCTGCTGCGGTGGTGAATGGGGTGGTTGCACGGGGGCTTGGGTAAGAGAAGGCTCAGTGTAATGATTGTAGAGAGCTCAACATCTCTTCCAACACGGGCTTGCATTGGGCAACCCGCACAAAACCAGCTTGGCGGGCCGCATCTGCAATGCGCGGGTGGGTCACCAACGCCTTGGCGTGCGCCCACACCTGATCGGGCAGCGCTGCTTGCAAATTCATCACCGCCTGAGTGCTGCTGAGCACCCACGCCGATCCGTCGCCTGCCCACTGCCGCACGTGCCGTACCTCGTCGGGCGTAAAGCGCGGCTTTAAGCGCGCATAGGCCACTACAAAATCCACCTCGCAACCCGCTTGCCGAATACGCTCGGCCAGCCAGTTGCGCCCCATACCCGCTGCCGGCCCCGCAAAAGACACATAGGGCGCCTCATCGGTACCCCGAACAATCAAAACTCGGTCGCCCTCCACCAAATGATGCCCTGCAGACTGCCAAAGCGACTCCGAGTCCAACTGCAGCGCATCTTTCCCCGGAGCGTCTATGCATCCGGCATCCACCCCCAGCGCCAACAGGGCCTGTCGCGACCCGGGCCCAGTCACCCAGGCGCGGATTTGAAATTCTTGAAACATGGGGCCCAACCCTTGGGCAGCACCTTTAAAAAAACCGGCAGCCGCATGGGCGCTGACAAACATCACGGCTCGGTAAATGCTCAGCTGCTGAGCTGCGGCTTGAGTCGCAACCGGGTCTGGAGCCAACTGAATGTGGATGAGCGGTAAAGACACCACCTCGTAACCCGCCGCAAGCAACCCGCCAGACCAAGACTTCGACTCGTCTGGTGCACGGGTCAAAATCACTTTAGGCAGGCTAGGGTCTAGCTTGCTATCTGGGTTGGCGATGGTCAATTTCATCGGTGTGGATTCTCTCAGACCCCCATCTTGGCTGCGCAGATAATGGACGACCTATGGCAAGCAATCAACTCGATCAAAAATCCAAGGCGTGGTCGGCGCTTTTTTCAGAGCCCATGAGCGACCTGGTCAAGCGCTACACCTCTAGCGTGGCCTTTGACCAACGCCTGTGGCAAGCAGACATTGAGGGCAGTTTGGCGCATGCCGACATGCTTTCTGCCCAAGGCATCATTTCGGCACAAGACCTTCAAGATATTCAAAGGGGTCTGAACCAAATCAGCCAAGACATTGCTGTTGGCAAGTTTGAATGGCTGCTGGACTTAGAAGACGTCCACCTGAACATCGAAGCGCGTCTGACCCAACTGGTAGGCGACGCGGGCAAGCGCTTGCACACCGGACGCAGCCGCAACGACCAAGTGGCCACCGATGTGCGCTTGTGGCTGCGCGGTGAAATTGATGTGCTTCAAGGCTTGCTGACCAACCTGCAACGCGCGCTGCTGGACGTGGCTGAACGCCACATAGACGTCATTCTTCCGGGATTTACGCACTTGCAAGTGGCTCAACCCGTGAGCTTTGCGCACCATTTGTTGGCTTATGTGGAAATGCTGTCCCGAGACGCCGAGCGCATGGCTGATGTGCGCAAACGCGTCAACCGACTGCCCTTGGGCTCTGCGGCGCTGGCAGGCACCACCTACCCGCTGGACCGGGCCCGCGTGGCGCGAACTTTAGGCATGGTGGACGAGCATGGCGAGCCCCAAATATGCCAAAACAGCCTGGATGCGGTGAGCGACCGCGACTTTGCCATTGAATTCACCGCTGCGGCGAGCTTGGTCATGGTGCACATCAGCCGCCTGAGCGAAGAACTGATTTTGTGGATGAGCCAGAACTTTGGCTTTATCAAAATTGCAGACCGCTTCACCACGGGCAGTTCCATCATGCCCCAGAAAAAAAACCCCGATGTGCCCGAACTGGCTCGTGGCAAAACCGGGCGCGTGGTGGGGCATTTAATGGCCTTGATCACGCTCATGAAGGGCCAGCCCTTGGCCTACAACAAAGACAACCAAGAAGACAAAGAACCCTTGTTTGACACGGTGGACACCTTAAAAGACACCCTACGCATTTTTGCCGAGATGGTGGGCGGGCAGCTGGACGCCCAAGGCCAGCGCAGCGGCAGCTTGACTGTGAATCCACAGACCATGGAGCAAGCCGCGCTTAAGGGTTATGCCACGGCCACCGACTTGGCAGACTACATGGTTAAAAAGGGCCTGCCCTTTCGCGATGCCCACGAGGCCGTGGCCCACGCCGTGAAAACCGCACAAGCCCAAGGCGTGGACCTGTCTGAATTGCCCCTGAGCACTTTGCAAACCTTCCACCCCCAAATTGAGGCCGATGTGTTTAACGTGCTCAGCCTGCGCGGCTCTTTAAACGCCCGCAACACCCTAGGCGGCACAGCGCCTGCACAAGTGGCGGCTCAAATTGCACAGCACCGCAACCGGTTGGGCTAAACCGCACAAGAGCTTGCCTCATTAAGTGACAGCGTATATGCTGTCATTGTGATCCCTGTTGTCATTGATACCAATTTGTTCGTTGCAAGTCTGCACTCAGGCGGCGGGACGTCTCGTGCAGTGTTGCGGCTTGCTCTAGGCGGCAGATTGAAGCCCTTGTTTGGCAATGCCCTATGGTTGGAGTACCAAGATTTGCTGGGCCGGCCTGTATGGGGGGACGCCACCACAGCAGAAGAACGGCACAACCTGCTGGCGGCCCTTGCCCGCCAAGGGCGCTGGGTCTCGGTGTATTACGGGTGGCGGCCGAACTTGCCCGATGAAGGTGACAACCACTTGATCGAGCTGGCACTTGCTGGCGGAGCGCAAGCCATCATCACCCACAATTTGAAAGATCTACGCGGCGGAGAGTTGAGATTTGAAAACTTGCGGGTGCTAACCCCCGCGCAATATCTGGAGGAACTGAAATGAGTACTTTGACCATACGCTTGCCCGACGACACGGCTCAGCGACTCAAGTCGCTCGCGCAAAGCCGGGGTCTTTCCATGAACAAACTGGTGGAGCAGCTCAGCGCCCATGCACTTGCTGCGTGGGACACAGAAAACCATTTCCGCGCCATGGCTGCCACTGGTGATGTAGGCAAGGCATTGGCAGTTCTGGATCGGCTGGATGCCGCCGATCCTGCGGCGCAATGAACAGATTGCAATGTCATACTTGATATCTAAGTCCATCCGAAATTACCCAAGAACATGCAAACCCAAACAGACATCACCCAGCTGCAATGGTCCGACGCTTTGTTTTTAAACGATGCCAAAACCGACCTTACCCACCAAGAATTTATTGACCTTTACCAGCAAACCGGTGCGGCGCAAGGCGCGGCGCAGCTGGACTTGTATGTGGAGTTGGTGGCGCACACCGTGGAGCACTTTGACCAAGAGGAACGCTGGATGCTGGCGGCCGGTCTCAATGCTGGGCATTGCCATTTTTCTGAACACCGAAACGTGTTGGAAGTGATGAAAGAAGTTGAGCGCCGCGCGCAGCAGGGCGACATCCACCTGATTCCCAATATGCTGGAAGCCTTGGCCGAGTGGTTTCCGATGCACGCCACAAGCATGGATGCTGGCTTGGTGGCGTTTTTGCAAACCGCTGGTTATGACACCAGCACCGAAACCTTTAAGGGCCCGCCTCCCAAAATTGAACTGATGTCCACCGAACAAGGTTGCGGCACCGCTGGGCACTGTTGATACCGCCTTTTATTCTGGAGCGCAACACCATGACCGTCATCACCAACATTGAAGACTTGCGCGTGCTGGCTCAAAAACGCGTGCCCCGTATGTTTTACGACTATGCCGACTCAGGTTCGTGGACCGAAAGCACCTACCGAGCCAATGAGAGCGATTTTCAAAAAATCAAATTGCGCCAGAGGGTGGCGGTCAACATGGACAACCGCAGCACCGCCGTCAGCATGGTGGGCCAAGCTGCCAAAATGCCCGTGGCCATTGCTCCAGTGGGCTTAACCGGCATGCAGCACGCCGATGGCGAAATCCACGCCGCACGCGCCGCTGAAAAATTTGGCATTCCCTTCACCCTCTCTACCATGAGCATTTGCTCGATAGAGGACATTGCCGAACACACCAGCGCGCCGTTTTGGTTTCAGCTCTACATGATGCGCGACCGCGAGGCCATGGCCCGCATGATTGACCGCTGCAAAGCCGCCCGTTGCAGCGCGCTGGTGCTCACCCTCGACCTTCAGGTGATTGGGCAGCGGCACAAAGACCTTAAAAACGGCCTGACTGCCCCACCCCGGCCTACGCTGGCCAACCTGATCAACCTGGCCACCAAGCCACGCTGGTGCCTGGGCATGCTGGGCACGCGCCGCCGCACATTTGGCAATTTGGTGGGCCATGTGAAAGCCGTGACCGATATGAACTCACTTTCGTCCTGGACGCACGAGCAATTTGACCCCACCCTTTCTTGGGCAGACATTGCGTGGGTTAAAGAGCGCTGGGGGGGTAAATTTATTCTCAAAGGCATCATGGACGTAGAAGACGCCTTGCTGGCCGCACAACACGGGGCCGACGCCATTGTGGTGAGCAACCACGGCGGGCGGCAACTGGACGGCGCGCCCTCCACCATTGAAGCTCTGCCCGCCATCGTGGACGCCGTGGGCCAAAAGCTGGAAGTGTGGATGGATGGCGGCATCCGCAGCGGGCAAGACGTGCTTAAAGCTTGGGCCTTAGGCGCACGCGGCACCATGGTGGGCCGCGCCATGGCTTACGGCCTTGGAGCCATGGGTGAAGCGGGGGTAAGCAAAGCCTTGCAAATCATCCACAAAGAGCTGGATGTGACCATGGCCTTTTGCGGCCACACGAACATTCAAAACGTAGACAAGGCTATTTTGTTGCCAGGGACGTTTCCGCAAGCCCATTAACTCGCTTGCCGAGTTTTAATTATTCCCACTCTATTGCCGCGCATGCCTTGTATTGAAAGGCAAAGGTTGCGGGTAGCTGGTGCGAAAAGGGTTGATGTCCAGCCCCCCACGGCGGGTATAGCGCGCATACACAGCCAACTTGGTCGGGCGGCATTGGCGCCAAATGTCGGTAAAGATGCGCTCCACACACTGTTCGTGAAA
>CAMAXR010000048.1 GCA_945862195.1 Hylemonella gracilis | reverse complement strand
TAAGAAGGGTGAGGCCTAATATCAAGACCGAGACCGCCGCCACGACTGCCAGTACCTTGGCCAGCAGATGTGCAAAGAACTGGGCTAAGACCAGCTTATGACGTTGCAACAAACGGGTGCTCCTATTTGAGATCTAGTTGACCTCAAACTCCACTTGCCGGCTGCCCACGCGCCCCGCGTTGTCTTCAATTTGCATCAGCAGCTTGTGTTTGCCTTTGGGTAAAGAAGCTTCTTGCACCTGAATACCCGAATCGGTGACCTTAGCCACGTTCAAAATGCGGCGGGTGATGTCGATTTGAAAGGTGCCGTACAAGACCTTAAAGCTCTCAGGTTTGATTTGGCTGGATGCGGCGGGTTGGAACTTGACCTCTATAGGGGTAGGAGAGCTGACGGTGGTGGGCAGCTTGGGGTTAAGCAGTTCAATGAGCGGTGCGTCGCGGTCTGGAACAGCTCTGGCCGTAAAAGGTGGGGGCGCCGCGTTGGATGCCTGCATTTCTTCAGGAGTGACGAGTTGGGGTGGCGCGCTATGGGCATGCAAGCCCAGCAAGGCCAAGCAGGCAGACAAGGCACCAGCCAAGATGGGTTGAGCCGAAAAATGTGGAAGTGAATGCTTGGGCTTGAACATCAAATTCACCTTTGGATTTATTGCAGCGTGGTAATGCGAACTCTTCGGTTTTCCATGGCCGTTGGCTTTTCGGGGTACAACAGCTCTGAAAAGCCTTTGCCTTCAGGCAGCATGCGGTCTTTAGCCACGCCCTTTTCAGCCAAGTAACTCACCACCGACTCGGCTCTGCGGCTGCTGAGTTGTTGGTTGTAAGCCTGATGGCCTTTAGCGTCGGTGTGCCCCTCTACCTTGAATCGAATGGTTTTGAGTTTGTCGCTGCTCAAAGCAATGGCCAACACATCCAGTAACGGTTTGCTGGCAGGTTGCAGGCTTGCAGAGTCAAAGTTGAAATTGATCACCAAATCCACACTGCGCGGTGCTTCGGGTATTGCCGCAGATTCAGTACTCATAGCGGTTTGAGTATGGGGCGCAGGGCCGGCAGAGGTGTTGCTGGAAGCTGCAGCGTCTGGACTGTTGGATGCCACAGCTTCAGTGCCAGCAGCTGCGCCTGGGGCTCTTTGCGGAGCCAAATTGCGCATGCCGCGGGTGCGCATGGGTGTGCTTGGGGCCAGCTGCTCGACCAGCTGGTCTACCGTGGCGTTTTGCAGGGGTTGTGCACCTGCTTGGTAACTGCAGGCCAAACACAGGCCGCCGAGCACAAAACCTAGAAGATATGAATGTTTCATGGGACCTCCTTCACCGAAATAATTTTGGCACCAAAGCTCTCAGACGTGCCGTCCGCGCCGGAGCTGGTTAAAAAACGGATAAGTGCAGAGCGCCCTTCAAAATTGTTCAAGGCGTAGGTGAATGGCTCAGATGCAGTGGGCTCTGCCATCACCAATTTATCGAGCTTGCGCGGGCTGTCTGACACCATCACCAGCATTTGGTTGGTACCCGCAGGGCCTACAGATTTGATTTGCCACTCCGGTTTGGGAATGCGCAAGGTCTGGCCAGCCAAAATTTTGTTGTTCTGGTCTAAGCCGTTGGGGTAGAGCACATAAAAGCTTTTGCTGTCGCTGCCCAAAAGCACCAAATACACATAGCCGGTGTGGCTGGATTGAATGCTCATGTCCAGCAAGTCTTTGCCAATTTTGAGCGCTGGTTTGCTCAGCTTGACCTCCACTTTGCGCTTGGGGTTGCGTTGCTGCTCGATGTCTTTAAGCATAGCCAGTGATGCCAAGGCTGGAGGCACCACAACAGGCGGGGGCGGTGGGGAGGCGATAACCGCCGGGGCTGGTTCTGCCTGAGTGATTGGTGCAGGTGGTGCAATTGCAGCGGGAGCCATCAGCGTAGCGGCACTCGGTGCCGTAACAGGGGCTGAAACCGGTGCGACCGTGGCGGCGACAGCAACTGCAGGTGGACGTTCAGGTGCGGGTTCTGGCTTTGCTGGAGCAGGTGCCATCACCGGAATCAAATTTCGGTTGCCCTTGACGGTGATATGGTGGGGCGACAAGCCCGGCACATTTTTAAGTTTGTTGTCTACAAAGTTTTGTGCGCACTGCTGAATTTCAGCCAAATTCACCGCGCCCGAGCCATCGGTGTCTTGGGCTTGGCCCAGCAAGCAATCGCGCAGGCCTTGGGTGGCAAGCCCACCTTTGCCGGGTTCGTCAAAGCTGACCTCGTCGGGCCTTGATGAGGTGATTTGCACCACGTTTTCTTGCAAGGCGCCCAGCCGTGTCGCTTCGTTAATAAAAGCACGG
The DNA here is from genome assembly GCA_945862195.1 of Hylemonella gracilis. Taxonomy (GTDB): domain Bacteria; phylum Pseudomonadota; class Gammaproteobacteria; order Burkholderiales; family Burkholderiaceae_C; genus Hylemonella; species Hylemonella gracilis_C. The sequence goes on along the minus strand of CAMAXR010000048.1, from coordinate 11,053 downwards.
GTGCGCATGTTGGTGGGTTGGCTGCACATATTGGCAGACGCATCCGCCTTTAAAAAAAACTTAGGTTTAAAAAGGTTGGCGCTGGCGGAGCGGGTGTTGAAGGCGTTGGCAACGCCGCCAGAGTGGCAGGCATCCATTAAGGTGATGAGCTTGTCAGCGTTTTGATTGAGCTGCTGGCTGGCATTGGCCAGTTCCTTGTTGGTGATCGTTTGGCCTTCGTAGGTCAACAACCCTTCAATGCATCCACCCGAAGCGGGGTCAGGGTAGCGCGTGCCATGGCCCGAAAAATACACAAACGCCCGAGCACCAGGCTTGGTGCTGTTGCCCAGCTCTTGCAGCGCTTTCAAAATATTGTCTTTGGTGGCTTGGGCGTTGACGAGGGTTTTGATATTTTTTTCAGGAATGCCCATGGCCAAGGCAATGCGTTGGGCGCTGGTCATGTCATAAGGTACCCCAGTCAGGCTTGTGACACCGGAGTAGCCGTATTCGCCAATACCAATGATGAGAGCAGTGCGGTTATTAGAAGATGTGTCTTGGGCCAGAGCGGGTTGCATGGCGCAAAACGTTGCACCAAGTAAAGCCATTGAAAAGCAAGACCCTGTAACCGCTCGCATTAAGCGGGAGAAGCCGTTGGTCATGGCTTACGTTTAGTAAATTGCAGCCTGCCCACCACCAACTCGCCAGCAGCGTTTCGTTCGAGGGCAATGGCGGCGTCACGGCCTTTAACCGTTTCAAATACGCGGTCAGTGTTGATGGCCGCCATGTTCTTGATCACGCTAAACAAGCTGCCTACCAAGCCAATCAGGGCCAAAGGGTCTCGCGGCGCAATTTCATTGGGGGGCGGCACCACTCGCACCACACCGCCGTTTTTCTCTACGGCAGCCAACCACTTTTGCAAGCGTTCCGGCATATTGTTGGGGCCAACGCGGTCGTAAAACACCACATCCACAGATTCAAGAGGCGATTCCACTGAGCTTGCCAGCTCACGATCAAATTTAGAAATATCAATAAAGCTCACTCGAGCCTGTGGCGAGATGGCCTCTGTGCTGCTGATGGGGGTGGTATTGCAGGCCGAAAGCGCCGAAAGCGCTAAGGCAGCAACTAGCGTGCAGATACGAAAATTTGGCTTCATGGTTCTTTGTGTTCCCTCTGGTTTGAGCTCAGTCAAACACCATTGTGCCTAACTATGGCGTCAATGTAGAGCGCCGATGCAGAGGGGGGAAAGGCTAGAAGGGGGTGGTGCCCGGGGTCGGACTCGAACCGACACGCCTTGCGGCGGGGGATTTTGAGTCCCCTACGTCTACCAATTTCATCACCCGGGCAAAGCGAGAAAGGGGTGGATTATGGCACATACTGACTTGGCGGAGAGGGAGGGATTCGAACCCTCGGTAGGGTTGCCCCTACGCCTGATTTCGAGTCAGGTACATTCGACCACTCTGCCACCTCTCCGCAGTGCCGAAAGCGGCAGATTGTACTGTGCAGCCACTTTGGCACCCCCTTTTGCTGGAGGCGCCACTTGTTTAAGTGCTTCCTGTTTAAGCTGCTGCGTCTTTAAGTTGCTGGAGGGCTTTTAAGGCCTCTTCAAGCAGCGCACCGGTAGCAAAAGTCAGATTAAGCATAGCCATCAAGTTGGCAAGTTCTCTAGGGTCTGCTTGCAGTTTTTTAACATTTAACCCTGCCTCTTGGGGTGATGCATAGCCTTGGCTTTGCAGCAGCAGTTTGCCGGCACCGTCCACCAACTTAAAGTAGAACTTGCCGTCACTTTCGCGGTATTGCTTGAAACTGGGCAGTGCCGTTTTGATGGGCTTGATGCTGGTTATGGTGGCTTGGCTGCGCAAGTCGCGCAGGCCCACAGCATGGCGCAAGCGTGCCATAGCGGGTGTGGCAATGGCGCGAGCTTTAGTTGCCCCGGCTTGCAGCAGCAGCTCCAGTTGCTCGGGGTGGGCCATCAGTTCTTGATAGCGTGCGCGCAGCGGGGCAATTTCTTGGTCGATGCGCTTGAACAGCAGGTGTTTGGCGTCTGCCCAAGAAATGCCTTGCGCATAAGCCTGCCGCATGGCTTCGCATTCGGTGGGGCTGGCAAAGGCTTGGTAAATCTGAAACAGGGCAGAACCCTCAGTGGCCTTGGGCACACCCGGGGCGAGTGAGTCGGTTTTGATGCCTGAAATGATTTTTTCAAGCTGCTCACTTGGCGCAAATAGCGGGATGGTGTTGTCGTAGCTTTTGCTCATTTTGCGGCCGTCCAGCCCAGGCAAGGTGGCCACGTGTTCTTCAATAAGCGCTTCAGGCAGCACAAAATGGTTGCCATAGCGGTGGTTAAAACCGGCGGCCAGATCGCGTGCCATTTCAATGTGCTGTATCTGGTCGCGCCCCACTGGCACTTGATGGGCATTGAACATCAAAATATCTGCTGCCATGAGCACGGGGTACATGAACAAGCCGGCCGTGACGTCGGCGTCGGGGTCTTGCTGGGCCTCGGTGTTTTTATCAACGGCGGCTTTGTAGGCGTGGGCGCGGTTCAGCAAACCCTTACCGCAGACGCAAGTTAAAAACCAAGTGAGTTCGGGTATTTCGGGCACATCTGACTGGCGGTAAAACGTGACGCGTTCAGGGTCTAGGCCGCAGGCAATCCAAGTGGCGGCAATTTCTAGGGTGGAGCGCTGGATGCGTGCCGCGTCGTCTACCTTGATAAGGGCATGGTAGTCGGCTAAAAAATAAAAGCTTTCCACCCCAGCGGCTCGGCTGGCGGCAATGGCGGGCCGAACAGCGCCCACGTAATTGCCCAAATGGGGCGTGCCTGAGGTGGTGATACCGGTAAGGACTCGGGTGGCTTTCATAAACGCAGGGTCTTTGTAGGGGGTGAATGGCGTGGTTTCGGTTATCTCAATAGATAAGCAAACGGAGAGAGCATGACGTCGAGCAAGTCAAAGGTCAGCCGCATCACGGGCTGCATCCAAAGGGTGCTGACGATACCCGCCACCACCAAGCCCATCACAATAAAAAAGCCCCAAGGCTCAATGCGGGCAAACCAAGCAGCTTGCTTCCAGGGCAACAAGCCCACCACAATGCGCCCGCCATCGAGCGGCGGCAGCGGAAACAGGTTAAATGCAAACATCACCACGTTAACCAGCATGCCCGCCTTGCCCATTTCTAAAAAGAAGCGCTCACTGACGTTAATGGCCATCATGGCGTACAGGGCTATGCCCCACAGCAGGGCCTGCAGCAGGTTGGCGCCCGGGCCGGCCAAAGCCACCCACACCATGTCACGCTTAGGACTGCGCAGCAAATCAAAACGAACGGGAACAGGCTTGGCATAACCAAACAAAAAAGCACCCGAGGTGGCAAAGTACAGCACCAGTGGCATCAAGATGGTGCCTACCAAGTCAATGTGCTTGATGGGGTTGAGGGTCACACGCCCCATCATCCAAGCGGTGTTGTCGCCCAAGGCCCGCGCGGCGTAGCCGTGAGCTGCCTCATGCACCGTAATGGCAAACAGCACAGGCAGTGCGTAAATTAAAACGGTTTGTATGAGTAGGGCGAAGTCCACAGGGGCATTGTCTCAGAGGTCACAAAGATGCAAGTGCGCGCTTAAAGCCCAAGCAAGGTGATGTCGCCACCGCCTTGGCGCAATAAGGTGGGTGCGTCGGAGCTGAGGTCCACCACCGTGGTCGGCTCTAAGCTGCAGGCCCCAGCGTCCAACACGCCCGCCAGCTGGTGTTCGTAACGCTCGCGAATGTCTTGGGCGTCATTTAGGGGCTCGGTTTCACCAGCGGGTATCAGTGTGGTGGCCAGCAGGGGTGTGCCATGCTGGGCCAGCAGGTCGAGCAATACCTTGTGCTCGGGCACTCGCAGGCCTATGGTTTTGCGCGAGGGGTGGCTCAGGCGCCGAGGCACTTCTTTGGTGGCTTCCAAAATAAAGGTAAAGGGCCCGGGGGTGGCGGCTTTAAGCAGGCGAAACTGCTGGTTGTCCACTTTGGCGTAAGTGGCCAGCTCGCTCAAGTCTCGGCACAACAAGGTAAGGTGGTGTTTGTCGTCCACGCCCCTGAGTGCGCGCAAGCGGTCGGAAGCGGTTTTGTCGTCTAAGTGGCAGACCAGCGCGTAGCTGGAGTCGGTGGGTACGGCCAGCACGCCGCCTTGTGTAAGCAAGGCCGCTGCCTGCTTGAGCAGCCGGGGCTGTGGGTTATCGGGGTGAAGTTCAAAGTACTGGGCCATGGTTTTTTGTAATCAAGTGGGCAATGGTTGGGGGCGTAAACGGCTCTCCAGCACCGCCAGCCAAGCGCTGGTGGCACCGCACACTGCAATCAGCGCCATGCCGCACAAGGCCCAGCCATCGGGCAGGTGCGAAAACATCAGCCAGCCGCCCAGCATGGCCATACCAATTTGGGCATAAAAAATCGGGGTCAAGGTGGCAGCTTGCGCTTTTCTGAAGGCATGAATCAAACAAAAGTGGCCCAAAGAACCTGTTAGGCCCATCACCAGCAAACCTACCCATTCCACCCATCGGGTGGGTGGTTGCCAAAAAAAATACAGCGGCAAGCTGGCAAGGGCGGTGCCCACCCAGCCGGTGTAAAAGTGCATGGTGATGGGGTCTTCGGTGTGCACCATGCGGCTGGTGAGTATTTGAAACGACGCGTACGCCAGCACTTGAGACAGTGGCAGCAGCAGCAACCAGCTCCAAAGCTCGCCCCCGGGCTGGATGATGAGCAGCGTGCCCGCAAACCCGCCTGCCACCATCAGCCAGCGCCACACCGACACGCGCTCTTTAAGTAACAGCGCGGCCAGCAAAGTTACCACCAACGGGGTGATCATGGCCACCGCCGTAAATTCGCCTACCGGCATGAAGGTGAGGCTCATAAACGTGAACATGCTGGTCAGAAGCAGCAAGGTGCCGCGCAAGCATTGCAGGTCCAAGCGCTGGGTGCGCCACAAAGAGGCTCGGCGTTGCGGCCACATGATGCAGGTGGTCATGACCGCCTGAAACGCATACCGAAACCACAATGCAAACATCACCGGAACCGTCATGGTGACGTATTTGGTAACGGTATCCAAGGTGGCAAAGCAGGCCAAAGCGCACAACACCAGCGCAATGCCAAGCAAGGGAGATCGGTTCAAAACGTGAGGGGCAATTACTGAATGCGGTGGGTGAGCAAATCCCAAACTGGGGTGAGCTTGCCTGATAAGTAGGGCAGGGTGCCCAAGTCGGTGTGCGATTCGTCAGGGCTGTGAAAGTCGCTCCCGCGTGAGGCCGCCAAATCAAACTCCAGAGCCATGTCAGCGTACTTGACGTATTCGGCCGCGGTGTGGCTGCCGGTGACCACTTCTACCGCCTGCCCACCGTGCGCTTTGAATTCGCTGAACAGTGCATATTCTTCAGTGGCGCTAAAGGGGTAACGGGCAGGGTGGGCAATCACGGCCACGCCGCCAGCGTCTCGAATCCAGTGCACAGCGTCTTTCAGGCTGGCCCATCGGTGCGGCACAAATCCCGGCTTTCCTTCGGTGAGGTATTTGCGAAACACCTCATTGGTTTCGCTGCACACTCCAGCCTCCACCAAGTAGCGCGCAAAATGGGTACGAGAGATCAATTCTGGGTTGCCCGCGTACTTCAGTGCGCCCTCATAAGCCCCTTTAATGCCCACTGCAGCCAAGCTGGCTGACATTTCTTGAGCCCTTAGGCCTCGCCCGCCGCGGGTTTGGTACAGCCCTTTTTGAATGTTGTCGTCTTCGGCATCAAAGCCCAAGCCCACAATGTGCACGGTTTGGCCCGCAAAGGTGATGGAAATTTCGGTGCCCGTTAAATAGCCCATGCCTAGGGCTTGTGCGGCTGCTTGGGCACGCTGCTGTCCCCCCACTTCGTCGTGGTCGGTCAGGGCCCAAAGTTCTACGCCATTGGCCTTGGCGCGTTGGGCCAGTGCTTCGGGCGTGAGCGTGCCGTCAGACACCACAGAGTGGCAGTGCAGGTCGGCGTTGAGTATGGTGCTCACAGATCCATTTTAGAGGGCAGCGCCCTCCACCAAAAACCGTACCCGCCGCTGGCCTTGCCATTCGTCGGCTTCCAGCCTAAAGGCCAACACCGCCCGGGGGGGCAGGGGTTCGGTGCGGCCAAACCAAATGCCGTCAATGGCTTGGCCTTGGTGCTTGAGCTTTAAGGACATATGTTTTTCGGCTACCAGCCGCTGGGACACCACTTCCAGCTCTTCACTGAACGTGGGCGGCGCAAAGCCTTGGCCCCACACGGGTTGCTGCAACACATCCACCATGTCAATGCGGCAGTATTCGGGCGGCAGTGGGCCATCGGTTTGCAATTGGCGGGTTAGGGTGGCGGCGTCCAGCCATTCGGCGGCCACCTCCATTAAGCCTTGTTCAAAGGTGTCTAAATGTTCTTCAGCCACGGTGCAACCCGCCGCCATGGCGTGGCCACCAAAACGCAGCAACACGCCGGGGTAACGTTTGGCCACCAAGTCCAACGCGTCTCGCAAATGAAAACCTGGAATCGACCGGCCCGAGCCTTTGAGTTCGTGTTCTTTGCCGGGGGCTTGGCTGGCTGCAAACACAAAGGTGGGACGGTGCAGTTTGTCTTTGAGGCGCGAGGCCACAATGCCCACCACGCCTTCGTGAAAATCGGGGTCAAACACGCAAATGGCGGGCGGGGGCTCTTCATGCGGATCTAAAAGCTCTTCGGCCAGTTGGTAAGCCTGTTCGCGCATATCGCCTTCAATTTCGCGGCGTTCGCGGTTGATGGCGTCCAGCTGGCGGGCCAGTTCGTCGGCACGGGCAGGGTCGTCGGTCAGCAGGCATTCAATGCCCAGGGTCATGTCGGACAAGCGGCCCGCAGCATTAAGGCGCGGGCCCACGGCAAATCCAAAATCAAAGGTGGTGGCTACAGCAGCTTTGCGGCCCGCCACCGCAAACAGGCTGGCCAAACCGGCAGGAAGTGCGCCCGCGCGAATCCGCTTGAGGCCTTGCGCTACCAGCCTGCGGTTGTTGGCATCGAGCTTGACCACATCGGCCACGGTGCCCAACGCCACCAAAGGCAACAGGGTGTCGAGTTTGGGTTGTTGTTCCGCGCTAAAGGCGCCTCGCGCACGCAACTCGGCGCGCAATGCCAGCAGCACATAAAACATCACCCCCACACCTGCCATGGCTTTGCTGGCAAAAGTGCAACCCGGTTGGTTGGGGTTGACGATGACTTCAGCCGCGGGCAACTCGGGGCCGGGCAGGTGGTGGTCGGTCACCAAGACCTGCAAGCCCAAAGCTTGGGCGGTGGCCACGCCTTCCACGCTGGCAATGCCGTTGTCAACCGTCACCAGCACTTGGGCGCCGGTGGCGTGAACCCGCTGGGCAATGGGAGGGGTCAGGCCATAGCCATCCACCACGCGGTCGGGTACCACGTAGCTCACGCGCGTGGCACCCAGCAAGCGCAGGCCGCGCACGGCCACGGCGCAGGCGGTGGCGCCGTCACAGTCGTAGTCGGCCACGATGCAAATAGGCGCTTGGCGCGCCATGGCGTTGGCCAACAACGTGGCCGCGGCTTGCGTGCCCAACATGTCAGAGGGGGGCAACAATTTGGCCAAGCCGTCGTCCAGTTCAGCGGGGTCGTTCACGCCGCGGGCGGCAAACAAACGCGCTAGCAGAGGGTGCACGCCCGCTTGCTCTAAGGCCCAAACTGCTCGTGGGGGGATGTCCCGAGGGGTGATGTTCAAAGTTGCTCCATTAAGGCATGCCGCCGCACAGTGGCTGAGGGCTGAAACACGCGTTTGAATCTAGACCAAGCCGACACGTTGCCGCTGCTAAAAGTGTTCGACTTGAAGGCGCTGCACAGCGTGAGGCTGATCTGGCGGTGTGGTGCGTGTGGTTCTGATGCCCCAGCTTGGGCAGAACGCACTTTGGCCAACAGGGGGGCCAGTGTTTGGGCGTCCAGTGCGCGCCAAGCCTCGCCCCAAGCCTGCCAGTCGCCTTGCAATTCACCCTGCAGGGCGGGCCGGGACAAGTCTTGTGCATATTGCATGGAGGAGCTTGTGGAGGAAGGGTTTGATGAGGAGGTGCCATCCAGCGCACCAGCGCCACTGATCCAAAAGGAATTGACGGTAGGCCTGCGGGCTTGGCTGCGCGCCTCGTTAACGGGGTGGGTGTAAAGCAGCATTTGCATTTCATTTTGCAAACGCCGCAGCGTGGGGTGCGCGGGCATCCACGGGGTCAGGTCTTGGTCAAGGGCGCGCTCTAAAGATACATAAGTAGAAGAAAAAACATCAGAAGACCGAAAAACCTCGCCTTTGGCCAGCCATGAGGCTGGCATAGGGGTTGGCATTTGGGGGAGCAAAGGCGGTGGCAACTTGGTGGGGTGTTGCACTTGCACAAGTTCTATGCCGTCTTCTGCAAAGTAGGGTTGCATGCTTACAAGCAAAGCTTGCAGTTCTGGCGCGCTCAGTTTCAGCTCATTGGGGTCGCTAAGGGTCACTTGGGCTTGCGCCACCTGCCAATAGCAAGGGGTAATCCAAGCCCAAGCCCATTGCCCCAGCGGGTCCAGCCCTGAGCGCTGTGCATGCCAAGCTGCCCAAGCGGGGGTTAAGGGGTTGAGTTGGTGCGCGCTTGCCCATAGGCGCTCATGCGCAAGTGTGGGCGATTGAGGCGGAATGCTCAGTACCCCTTGGGGCAATAACGATTGCAGCAGTGCGTCTAGGTTGGGCAAATCCAGCTGGCGAAGGGCTTGGCGGCTTGCGGGATCCTCACACACCGCAAACGGAACCAACACGTGTGAGGAGGCTGGAGAAGGAGCAGCTTGCGAATGAGGAGGCATAGTCTCTATTGTCTCCCGCCGCTGTGTAAGCAAATGGCGAATAATCGCAACTTAAGTCACCACACCCTCAAAAAGCTTCGCCCACATGCCATTTCCTTACGAACTCATTTTGGGCTGGCGCTATACCCGTGCGGGCAAAGCGTCGCGCCGCAATGGGTTTATTTCGTTTATTTCGGCGGTGTCCATGCTGGGCATTGCCCTTGGGGTGGCCGCGCTCATCATTGTGCTGAGCGTGATGAATGGCTTTCAAAAAGAAGTGCGTGACCGCATGCTGGGCGTCGTGTCGCACATTGAAGTGTTGGCGCCCTACGGCGATGCCTTGACCAACCTGGCCCAAACCCTAAGCGTGGTGCGCGCCCATCCTCAGGTGGTGGGTGCAGCGCCCTTTATTGGCGCACAGGCTTTGGTAGCTCGGGGCGAAGACATGAAAGGCGCTGTGGTCAGGGGCGTAGACCCAGCGCTAGAACCCACGGTAACCGACCTGCACATTCCGGCACTGTCTCAATTGGTACCCGGTGAATTTGGCGTGGTGTTGGGCAGCGAATTGGCGCGGTCCTTAGGCGTGCGCACTGGTGACAAAGTGACCTTGGTGGCCCCGTCGGGCCAAGTGACCCCTGCTGGCGTGGTGCCTCGACTTAAACAAATGACGGTGGTAGGCACTCTCGATTCGGGGCATTTTGAATTTGATGCCTCGCTGGCTTTGGTGCATGTGGACGATGCCGCCCGTATTTTCAAGCTCGAAGGCCCTACAGGTCTGCGCTTGAAGCTGCGCGATCTGCACCAGGCCCCGCGTGTGGCCGAGCAGTTGAGCCTGACCTTAGAAAACCGGTTTTATGTGCGCGACTGGACCCGCCAAAACCGCAATTGGTTTGCCGCTGTGCAGCTCGAAAAACGCATGATGTTCATCATCCTCACCCTGATCGTGGCGGTGGCGGCGTTTAACTTGGTGTCCACCTTGGTGATGTCAGTGACCGACAAACGTGCAGACATTGCCATTTTGCGAACCCTAGGCGCCACCCCGCGCAGCATATTGATCATTTTTGTAGTGCAGGGCGCTGCGGTGGGCGTCATGGGCACTTTGGCCGGTTTAGGTTTGGGTTTGGCAGTGGCCTTGAATATTGACGTGCTGGTACCCGCCCTGGAGCATTTACTGGGCGCGAGTTTTTTACCGCAAGACATTTACCTGATCAGCCGCATGCCCAGTGACCCGCAAAGCGCAGACATCGTGCCCATCGCTTTGATTTCCTTGGCACTGTCTTGGGTGGCCACCTTGTACCCCAGCTGGCAAGCCAGCCGCGTGAACCCAGCTGAGGCTCTGCGTTATGAATAATTTGGTGCTGGATGCCCAGGGCATAAGCAAGCGCTTTCATGAAGGCCCGTTGGATGTGCAGGTGCTGCAAGGTGTGGACTTGCAAGTGCAACGGGGAGAAACTTGGGCCATAGTGGGGGCCTCGGGTTCGGGTAAGAGTACGTTGTTGCATGTGCTCGGGGGCTTAGATGCGCCCACGCAAGGTACGGTGCATTGGCTGGAGCAAAACATCAGCCGACTCAGCGCAGAGCAGCTTGGACGCTTGCGCAACCAGCACCTGGGTTTTGTGTACCAGTTTCACCACCTGCTCCCAGAATTTACGGCGCTAGAAAATGTGGCCATGCCTTTGTGGATACGGCGGCAGCCCAAAGCTCAAGCTGCTGCTGCGGCAGAACACTTGTTGGCGGCGGTGGGTTTGTCAGGCCGCTTGCACCACCGGCCTTCAGAACTGTCAGGGGGTGAGCGGCAGCGGGTTGCCATTGCCCGGGCTTTGGTGACCCAGCCCGCCTGCGTGTTGGCCGATGAACCCACGGGCAACCTGGACCGTTCCACCGCTCAAGGCGTGTTGGATCTGATGTTGAACCTCGCCCAACAACAAGGCACCGCTTTTGTGGTGGTGACCCACGACCCCGCTTTGGCGAAACGTTGCGGGCAACAGTGTCAGCTGGTGCAAGGCCGACTCTCAAAGCTTTAAGCACCCTGCCATGAAGGGCTGGATAGACACCCACTGCCACCTAGACGCCCCGGAATTTTTAGGGCAGCACTTGGAGGTGCGCCAGCGCGCTGCGTCTATTGGCTTGGTGCACTGCGTGTTGCCAGCGGTAGAGGTGGCCAACTTTGAAGCCGTGCGTCATTTGGCACACCAAGGCGTGGAGTGCGATGGCCATCACTTTAAAGACAGTTACGCCCTTGGTATTCACCCCTTGTATGTGCCGCAGTCGCCAGAGTCT
>CAMAXR010000047.1 GCA_945862195.1 Hylemonella gracilis | reverse complement strand
CCCCACGACTGGGCACGTTCCGATATATTACTCACCCGTTCGCCACTCGTCAGCTTAACCTGTTACCGTTCGACTTGCATGTGTAAGGCATGCCGCCAGCGTTCAATCTGAGCCAGGATCAAACTCTATAGTTCGATCTTGAATTTTTTGCTCTTTCGAGCCACTCATAAAACGGAATTGAAGTGAACTTCACTTCAAATCACATGAGCGTTTGGTCATAGACCTAGTTCTAAAGAACTTTGAAATCTAACCTAAACGCCCACGCTTATCGGCTGTATTTTGTTAATGATCCATTTTTTTCGCCGCGATCAGCGAAGCCTTGTAGTCTATCACGCTTTTTTAATAAAACAACTGTTTAACTTTAAAAAAGTTGTCTTTTTATCTGTCTTGCCTGTACTAGGCTTTTCAGAAGTGCAGCCTCGTAGTCTATCACAAGTTTTTTGGTTAGCACAAGATCTTGATTGAATTTTCTTTTGTCAGCACATACTGAGGACGAACAGAGGCTTTAAACCCTATATCGGTCAGCTGCAACTGAACTCAGCTTTGCAATCAATGTGCTGGCTATTGACGTCAAGGGCAAAACTTCATCTGCCGCACCGTGCGCTATGGCTTCGCGGGGCATACCAAATACCACGCAACTGGCTTCATCTTGAACAATGTTGAAGCTTCCTGCGTCCTTCATTTCTCGCATGGCTTTAGCCCCATCATTACCCATGCCAGTAAGCATCACGCCAAATGCATTTCTTCCGACCACTTGGGCGCATGACCTAAACAGCACCTCTACTGATGGCTTATGTCGGTTGACGGGGTCGCCATCTTCCACGATGGCGATGTAGTTTGCGCCGCTCCTGTCAACTCTGAAGTGCTTACCGCCGGGGGCGATATAAGCATGCCCTGGCAAGATACGCTCGCCATGAACAGCTTCGCTCACCTTGATCTGGCACAAAGAATTCAATCTCGATGCAAAGCTTGTTGTGAAACCAGGCGGCATGTGCTGAGTGATGACCACAGCAGGTGAATCTGCAGGCAACTTGGTGAGCACCTCTTTGATCGCTTCGGTTCCACCAGTAGAAGCGCCGATACAAATAAGTTTTTCGGTGGAAATAGCTCCCAACAATTTGATAGCAGGTTTGGGGGCGGTTGCTGTAGCCACCTCTGTCGAAGGCACGCCGCTGCCGACACTCACTGAGGGCAAACGACGGACGTGGGCAGACGCAGCAATGCGAATTTTTTCGACAATTTGATCTGACAGCTCCTGAATACCCTCTGCAAGGCCAATTCTGGGTTTGGCCACAAAATCAATCGCACCCAACTCCAAGGCCTTCATGGTGACCTCAGCGCCACGCTGAGTCAGAGTAGAAATCATGACGACGGGCATAGGGCGCAAACGCATCAATCGCCCTAAAAAATCAATGCCGTCCATCTTGGGCATTTCGACGTCAAGAGTAATGACATCGGGGTTCAGGTCACGAATCATTTCCCGGGCGATGAGCGGGTCGTTGGCAGCCCCAATGCACTCCATATCCGGCTGCCTGTTGATGATTTCGGTTAAGAGACTTCTCACAAGCGCCGAGTCATCCACCACAATGATGCGAGTTTTTTTCAAGTTAAATCACCTCAGAACAAATCAACAGAGCCGCCCGATGTACTGGACGCCACAACCGCAGCATTTCCTCGGCGCTCTGCCACCACAATGGACTCTGGATGCGCAATGGCAAGGCGCTTGACCAGCGCCTTGCCGGTCACAGGGAAAAAGCAAACCTTTCGAGGCTGAACGTCCATGACGTCTTGCGACACCACAGGAATTCTCTCTGTAGCCAAGTAGTCTTTCACAAATTTGGTGTTGCGCTCGCCCACATTCATGGTGGTAAACCCTGCCATCACCGCCGCACCGCCAAAAATTTTGGCCTGCATGGTCTCGCGCCGAGCGCCCATTTTCAACATTTCATTGATTAACAATTCCATAGCGTAGGAGCCGTAGCGCCCAAAGCCCTCCATACCCTCGCCCTCGGGAAGCATGAAGTGGTTCATACCACCCACCTTGGCGGGGCCATCCCACATACAAGCGGCAATGCAGGACCCCAATACCGTCATGATGACCAAGTCCTCATTGGAAACAAAATACTCGCCAGGAAGCACTTTGACTGCGTCGTATTGGAAGTGGTGGTCCACATAAAAGAAAGAAGCCTCGCCAGGCTTGCGAGCCTGGGACTTGAGCTTTTCAATATTGGACAACCTGCCGCCTGCCAACGCCTTGGGAGAACCACCCCCTGCAACTGGTCGAATCAAATTGGATGAGGTTTGCTGAGAAGCTAGCATGTGGATAGTGAAGTTAATGAGTTCTCAGTTGACACAAAATTTAGCGGCGCTCGTACACCGTTTTACCGCGCAGCACGAACAGATCTCTTGAGTCGTTGAAGTTCTCAGAGTGCCCCACAAACAACAGACTGCCTGGCTTGGTGATGCGGTGGATCCGCTCCAACACGGCGCGCTGGGTGGGAGGGTCAAAGTAAATCATGACGTTGCGGCAAAAAACCACATCAAAAGGCTCTCTAAAGGGCCAGTCATCCTTAATAAGGTTGACGCTCAAAAAATCTATGGGCTTTTGCAATTCAGGACGCACTCTGATCATGCCCTCATTGCCGCCTTTACCTCTTAAGAAGTAACGCTGAAGCCGCTCAGGTGTGACGCCTTTGACGTTTTCTTGCCTGTAAACCCCGCGGGATGCCGTGTGGAGCACCTTAGAGTCGATGTCACTGGCCCAGAGTTTGAAGTCTGCAGAGGGACCCAATGCATCAAGTGCCGTCATCACAATCGAGTAAGGCTCTTCTCCAGTGGAGGCCGCGTTACACCATACGCGCCAAGACACATTGGGCTTGCCCTTGAGGTGGTCATAGAGAATTTCAAAATGATGGGCCTCCCTGAAAAATGAGGTCAGGTTGGTGGTAAGCGCATTGACAAATTCTTGCCACTCTGGGCCGTCGTGCCCTTGGAGCCAGTCTAGGTATTCTTTAAACCTGCGATGTCCCGTTTCGCGCAGCCTTCTTGAAAGACGGCTGTACACCATGGCGTGTTTGCCATCGTGCAAGCTGATGCCAGCGTGCTTGTAAATGAGGGACTGAATGCGCGTGAAATCAGCGTCTGTCCAATCAAATTCACGATTGGCAACGTCTACTCCCCCGCCTAAAGGCAATTGAAATGATCCACCAGGCTGCGCGCGCCCTTCTAGCTCAGTCGTCAACATTGGGCGGCAGCCTGCAAGGGATGGCGCATGGTCAGTCGCCGGAGGACAGACCCATGTCCATAGTGGACATCAGCTTTTCAATGTCCAAGAGAATCAGCATCCTGTCGGACAAAGAACCCAAGCCCACCACAGAGTCTGAATCAATCACGCTATCGACCTCTGGGGCATCTTGAATGCTGTCCGAAGGAAGCTCCATTACATCGCTAACAGAGTCCACCACAATGCCGACCACACGATTGCGCAAGCTGAGAATGATGACCACCGTAAAAGAGTCGTACTCAGCCTTGGCGCAATTGAATTTGAGGCGCATGTCTACGATAGGGACAATCGTGCCACGCAGGTTCACCACGCCCTTGATGAAATGCGGCGCATTGGCAATTCGAGTGGGTTTTTCGTAGCCTCGAATTTCCTGAACTTTCAGGATATCGATGCCATATTCTTCCTGCCCCAAACGAAACGTAAGGTATTCGCGGGCACCCGCCTTAGAACCAGATTCTCTTTTTTCCATGACTTCCATCATCTGCTCCTAGCGCTGTCTTAATGACGCGAGCGGCGCACGAGCGCGCTGGTATCCAAAATAAGCGCCACCTTGCCATCGCCCAAAATGGTGGCGCCCGACACGTTAGGCACTTTGCGGTAATTGGCTTCGAGGTTTTTCACCACCACCTGCTGCTGCCCCAACAGCTCGTCCACCAACAGGACCACACGGCTGCCTTCTGCCTCAATCACCACCATGATGTCGCTGTCTTGATCACGGTTGTAACGGGGCACCTGAAACACTTTTTCAAGCTCAATCACGGGCATGTATTCGTCACGAACTTTAACCAGTTGAGAGCCTTGGCCCACCGTACTGAGCGCATCGCCCTTGACTTGGAACGATTCCACCACTGCAGAGAGCGGCAAGATGTAAACCTCGTCGCCAACGCCCACGGACATGCCGTCCATGATGGCCAATGTCAGGGGCAAACGCACCGAGACCTTCATACCAAAGCCTTCAGACGACTCAATTTCCACAGAGCCGTTCAAAGCGGCAATGTTCTTTTTCACCACATCCATGCCTACCCCACGGCCGGACACATCGGTCACCACCTCTGCGGTCGAAAAACCCGGGGCAAAAATCAGTTGCCACACTTCGCCATCGGTCATTTGGTCAGAGACATCAATGCCGCGCTCGCGGGCTTTGTTCATGATTTTGTCGCGCGACAAGCCCCTACCGTCATCACGCACCTCAATCACAATAGAGCCACCCTGGTGGGCTGCTGACAAGGTGATGGTGCCGGTTTCGGTTTTGCCCTTGCTCAGGCGGTCTGCCGGCATCTCAATACCGTGGTCGCAGCTGTTACGCACCAAATGGGTGAGCGGATCGGTGATTTTTTCAACCAAGCCTTTGTCCAGCTCGGTGGCTTCACCCAGGGTAACAAAGTCCACTTTTTTACCCAGTTTGGACGCCAAATCACGCAACATGCGAGGAAAGCGGTTGAACACAATCGACATGGGAATCATGCGGATGGACATCACCGATTCCTGCAAGTCGCGCGTGTTGCGGGACAAGTCGGCCAAACCGGCTAACAACTGCTGATTTTGAGTGGGATCTAAAGATTGGCTGTACTGGGCCAACATGGCCTGCGTAATCACCAACTCACCTACCAAATTGATCAGCTGATCCACCTTGCTGATGGCCACACGGATCGTGGCTGCCTCGGGCTGCACCGCAGTTGCTGATGCAGCTGCAGGCCGCGCTGCTGCTTTGGGGACAGAGGGGCTGGCATCTTTGGGAGCCCCATCAGAGCCGGGCGCGCCTGGCGCACCGTCAAAAAAGCCGAAAGTTGCAGGCGCCGCAGGTTTTGCCGGTGCAGCAGCAGCCACAACTGCCTGGGGGCGCGATGCCGCTGGTGCAGCCGCCACGGGCGCTATCACCTGAGCGGGAGCAGCTGCAGGGGAAGCAACGGGTGCTCCTCCTGTAGGCTGAATATGAACTTGCTCGCGCGACACATGGAACACAAATAAATCCAGCAAGTCATCATCAGAAGACGTGGTGACAACTTTGAACAGCCGGTAATCGGCCTGCTGGCTGGGCAACTCGGAAATTTCACCCAAACCCGTGATGTCTCGGAACAAGTCCTTGATACCGTCAGCAAGCTCCGGCCGGTCTAAGGGGCCCATGCGCACCTCAAGAACACGCTGGCCGGACACTGCTGCGGAGGCCGGAGCCACAACATTAGAGGCAACAGGAGCTGAAGGTGCTGGAGCAGCAACCACCGGCGCAGACTCCACAACCGGCGCAGGTGCTATGGGAGCAGGGGCTGCAGACGGTGCAGGCACTGTGGCAGCAGGGACACCACCACCAGCAGCCAGCTCACTGATGCGGCGAACCAAATCCACCGTAGATGGAGGGTCGCTGGTGTCGCTGGTTTGGTGGCGGGCCAACAAAACTCTGGAAATATCAGCCGACTCGAGTAATACGTCCACCATGGCAGAGTTGGGATCCAGCTCATGGCGACGCAGTTTGTCCAGCAAAGACTCCATTTGGTGGGTCAACTCGGCCACATCGCTAAAACCAAACGTTGCGGCCCCACCCTTCACGGAGTGGGCGCAACGGAAAATGCCATTCAAATCTTCATCGTTGGCGGTGACCAGATCCATATTGAGCAGCATTTGCTCCATGAGATCCAAATTTTCACCGGCTTCTTCAAAAAAGATTTGATAGAACTGGCTCAGGTCAAAGTTGTCGCCGCCACTTTCTTGATGCACGTCAGACATTCAAAACTCCTACGGGCGTGGTGGGCTGTTGCGCTAGGGCATGCATCACTTGATCACTTTCTTGATGACATCCAACAGTCGGGCGGGGTCAAAAGGCTTGACCAACCAGCCCGTCGCACCGGCAGCGCGGCCTGCTTGCTTCATCAAATCGCTGGATTCGGTGGTCAACATCAAAATGGGCACCTGCTTGAACTGGTCTTGCTCACGCAGCTTGCGCGTCAAGCCCAAGCCGTCCAATCGGGGCATGTTTTGGTCGGTCAGCACCAAATCAAACGACTGGGTTTGCGCTTTTTCAAAGGCATCCTGCCCATCGACAGCTTCGACAACTTGGTAACCGGCACCCGTTAACGTGAAGGAAACCATCTTGCGCATGGAGGGCGAATCGTCAACGGCAAGGATCACTGGCATTTATGGCTCCGAGAAAAACTATAGATTTAAGACTGACTGTACAAAATTAAAAAAGCTCAACTGAACCCGCGTCCATTTCGTCTTGTGTCACAGGATTAGGACGCTCGGGAACTTGCTCCACAAAAGGCGCGGCTTCGCCGTCTTCCTGCCCCATAGATTCAGCTGCCAGACGGTAGGCGCAGCCCTGAAGAATTTTGGCGGTGTGGTTGATCAACTGTGAAGCCATGTCTTGAAACTGTAGCTCGGTAACCGCGCCGTGCAAGGAATTGCGCACCTCTTGCAATGAACCGTTCGGACCCTCGCTATTGGCCAAGTGGGCACTGGCGGAGGTAAAGCGCTCCATCAGGTTTTCCATAGTGTTGGCCAACAGACCATCCAAGCGGGTCAAGTCATGCACCACGACCAACAAAGCATCTTGCACCTCGGCTACCAGCATCACCGGCAACTGAACGGAGGGCAGATCAGATGCTGCCGGAGCGGTCATGATCTCAGCCTGCGTCATACCCACCTTCCGGTATGGGCGTCCAAATGAGCCACATTAGAATTCATTAAGCTGGTAAATATAAGATGGACAGGTTTAGTGAAAGAACTTGAATAAACAATCCCAATCATCTTAACAAGCCTCTTTGACATTTATAACTAGCCCTCATTTTGCACAAATCACCTCGTGCGCATTTCATGCAATTGCTCCACCTAGAAGACTCTCCTTTGGACCATGACTTGGTATGCCGCGCGCTGTCCAAGCAAGGCATAAATTGTGAAGTGACACGAGTCGAAACACTAGAAGCCCTCGAGCAAGCCGCCACCACCCGCCGCTTTGATGCGGTTTTGGCCGATTACCGACTCGGAGGATTTACCGCCCTAGACGCTTGGGAAACGCTGCAAAAACTACCCTCTTCCCCGCCCATCGTACTGGTGTCAGGCGCCATTGGCGAAACCGCCGCCGTGGAAGCCATTCAGCTGGGCTTTAGCGACTACGTGCTCAAACACAGTCTGCACAAATTGGCACATGTGGTGCAGCGGGCTATTGAACTTCAACAAAACCGACTGGATAAAGAACACGCCACCTTGCAATTGGCCTGGTCTGAAAAGCGCTTGGCAGAGCTGACCGAGCACCTTCAGCAAGCCATAGAACAAGAGCGCGCGGCTATTGCCCGCGAAATTCACGACGATATTGGGGGGGCGCTGGCTGCCATCAAATTCGACTTGGCTTGGATTCAGCGCCACCACGACGATGCGCCCACACACCAACGCCTTGAAACCGCCTCCACCATGCTGCAGCAAGCCATCGGCGCCAGCCAGCGGATCATGCGCAACTTGCGGCCCGCCATACTTGATCAGGGGTTGGAAGCGGCCCTGGAATGGCTGGTACAAGAGTTTGAAAAAAGAACCGGCATTGAAACCTTAGGGCTCATTTCTCCGATTCAAAACACCATTTCCAAACCTGTAGAGCTGACTGCTTACCGCACCGCCCAAGAAGCCCTGACCAATATTTCCAAGCATGCCCAGTGCACCACCGTCAGGGTAGAGCTGTCTGATCTGGGCCAAAACCTCATGCTGGAAGTGACCGACAACGGCCGGGGCATGCAGCCCTCTGACCACGACAAGCCCGCTTCATTTGGCATTCGGGGCCTGCGCGAGCGGGCACGCAATGTGGGGGGATGGTTGGATGTCAGCAGCGCCACAGGGGCGGGTACCTCCATCACGCTGACGATTCCCCTTCAAGACCCTGAGTCCTGCCCCGAACCCGATAAGGCCGCCGCATGATCCGCGTGATGTTGTGCGATGACCACGCCTTTGTAAGGCGCGGCATCCGCGACATGCTTTCAGAGGCGGTGGATATCCAAGTCATCGCAGAAACCGCCAGCTACTCCGAGGTGCGTGAGGCGCTGCGAACCCAAGCCTGTGACGTGTTGGTGCTGGACCTTAATTTGCCCGGCCGGGGCGGCATAGAGGTGTTGGAGTCGCTGCGTGACCTCAACCTCCCGCTTAAGGTGCTGGTGGTGTCCATGTACCCCGAAGACCAGTACGCCATCCGCTGTTTGCGAGCAGGTGCACAGGGTTACCTGAACAAGGCGGGTGACCCCACAGAAATCATCACCGCGGTGCGCACCATCCACCAAGGTCGCAAGTACGTCACCGCAGAAGTGGCCCAAATGCTGGTGGACAACCTGTCCACCCCCAACAGCCAAGCCCTGCATGACGCCTTGTCTGAGCGCGAAATGCAAACCCTGATCAAAATTGCCTCCGGCAAGCGGCTCTCCGATATTGCTCAAGAGCTGATGCTCAGCCCCAAAACCGTGAGTGTGTACCGTGCTCGGGTATTGGAAAAACTCAAACTCAGCAACAACTCTGAGCTGACGGTTTATGCCATTCGCAACGGCTTGGTCTAACGGTTTTTAACACCTTATAACGCCATTTAGCGCCAGCCCTAGCGGGCCGTAAACAATTCCACCGCCCGCTGCATCAAAGCCATATAAGGCCTATCCAGCATGGGCACGGTTGCAGCCATACCCAACATGCCCACAATCAGTGTCAAGGGAAAACCAATGGTGAAAATATTCATTTGCGGCGCCACTCTGGCCACGACGCCCATAGCCAAATTGGTGAACATAAGCATGCCCAACACGGGCAAGGCAATCCACAGCGCGCTGGCAAACAGCTCGCCGCCCAACTTGTAGAGTTGAACCGTTTCCAGCACACGCATAAAGTTTTGATCCACCGGAAACGCCTCAAAGCTGCGCACCACCGCCATCATGAGCATCATGTGCCCATTGAGCACCACAAACAACAGTGACGCCATGTAAATATAAAAACGCGAGGTCGCAGTCGCTTGAGTATTTAAAGTGGGGTCAAAAAACGAGGCAAAGTTCAAGCCCATTAGGGTGCCGATCAGCTCGCCCGCAAATTCAAAGGCGCTGAACACCAAGCGCACGGCAAAGCCGATGGCCAGCCCCACACCCACTTGCTGCAACACCACCCCAAACAACTCGGGACTGTTCAGGCTGATCACGGGCATGTTGGGCAGCGCGGCTTGCACCGAAACCGCCACCAAAAACGCCAAGCCCACCTTGACCCGCATGGGCACCGATCTGGAAGACAGCACCGGTGAGGCGGTAAAAATAGCCAAAATTCGAATAAAGGGCCACAGAATCGGGCTCAGCCAAGCCATGATCTGGGCTTCTGAAAAGCCCACCATTCAAGTCACCCAGCTGGGTATGGACTGCAGCACGCGTTTGAGGTAGTCCACCAAGGTGGTCAACATCCATGGGCCCGCCCAAGCAAAAATGGCCATTGCCGCAACGAGCTTGGGCACAAAAGACAAAGTGGCCTCGTTGATTTGCGTGACCGCCTGAAACAGGCTGATCAGCAAACCCACAATCAGCACCACGCCCAGCACGGGCGCAGACACCATCAAAAGCATCATTAAGGCTTCTTGGCCGTAGGTGAGAACTGCTTGTGGATCCATAGTGGGCGCCCCTACATCACAAAGCTGGCGGCCAAAGAGCCAATCAGCAGGTTCCAGCCGTCGGCCAGCACAAACAGCATCAACTTGATGGGCAAGGCTACCAGCACAGGGGACAGCATCATCATGCCCAAAGACATCAGCACGCTGGCGACCACCATATCTATCACCAAAAAAGGAATAAAGATCATGAAACCGATTTGAAATGCCGATTTAAGCTCGCTGGTCACGAAAGCGGGCACTAACACCCGAAGCGGTGCGGTCTGAGCCGTGGTGTCTGCATCCAACTTGGCCAAACGGGCAAACAACTCAAAATCAGATTGCCGGGTTTGCTTGGACATAAAGCTGCGAATGGGCGCCTCAGCCTTTTCTAGGGCTTTTTCAAAGGTGATGGTCTTGGCGGCATAGGGTTGATAGGCCTCTTGGTAAATCACGTCCAGAGTGGGTCCCATGACAAAAAAGGTCAAAAACAGGGACAAGCCCACAATCACTTGATTAGGCGGGGCTGTTTGGGTGCCCAAGGCTTGGCGCAGCAAAGACAGCACGATGACGATGCGGGTAAACGCAGTCATCATGAGCAGCACCGCTGGCAAAAACGACAGCGCCGTAAAAAACAGCAGGGTTTGGATGGGGACCGAAAAACTGGTACCCGATTCGCCACTGCCCACCAACAGGGGCAATTGGCCTAAATCTTGTGCGATTGCGGCTTGCGGCCAAACCCCAACCAATATTGCCCCCAAAACCGCCAGCAGCGGCCCCAAACGGCGGGCCACAAGGCTGCAATGGGGCTGACTCACTTGGGTTCCTTGGTAAAAGGGTTGCCAGCCAATGTGGGCCTGGCTGCTTCAGGGGATGGGGCTGGCGCCGGACCCAAATCACACAAACAATTGATGCTTTGAGGGGTAACCCCCACGACCAAGCACACCCGTTGGTGCACAGGCCCCACTTCAAGGGTGACGATACGCTGCTGCGGACCAACGGCAACCGATGAAATGATTTGAGTGGGCATGCCGTTGGACGGCTGGCCCACCAGCTGGCGCTTTTGTAACCAGCGGATGCCCAAGGGCAACAGGCAGATCAGAACAACAAAAACAATGCCAACAATAAGGGTCTGGGACAACATGCGGGGAGTTTACCCGCGGCTCAAACGTCTCAGTCGCTCCGAAGGGGTGACCACGTCGGTCAAACGAATACCAAACTTGTCGTTCACCACCACCACCTCGCCCTGGGCAATCAGGTAGCCGTTGACCAACACATCCATAGGCTCACCAGCCAAGGCGTCCAATTCCACCACCGAACCCTGACCCAGTTGCAAGATATGCTTGATCGGCACCTTGGTACGACCCAGCTCTACGGACAATTGCACCGGAATATCCAGCACCATATTGATGTCGCTGCCCGCTGGGCCGTCCATGCTTGCTCCGGGCATAGCTGAAAACGGATCGGGCGCGTCCATGCTGGCAAACATGCCCGCACTGCCGCCACTGGCGGGCATCAAGCCAGCATCGGTACTTTGCTGCTCTTGAAGGGCCTCAGCCCAATCGGCCATGCCGTCGTCTGCCGGGGTGTCATCATTTGCCATAACGGTCTCCTAACCAAGTCAAATCGTTGCCGCGCAAATTCTTTTCAATGCGTATGGCGTATTTTTTGTTGTGGGTGCCGTATTGGCACTCAAACACTGGCACGCCATCTATATACGCCTTGATGCGCGGCTTGCGCTCAAGTTCAATAAAGTCGCCTGGCTTCATGGCAATCAGTTGCTCCACCGTGGCGTCGCTCTTGGCCAGTTCGGCCACCAACCTCACTTCGGCCGACTGAATTTCTTGCGTCAGCACGTTCACCCATCGTTTATCGACCTCCATCGAGTCGCCTTGAGTGGACGAATACAGCACATCGCGAATCGGCTCCAAGGTGGCATAGGGCATACAGATATGTATAGAGCCCGAAATTTCACCAATTTCTAAGCTGAACGACGTGGCCACCACAATTTCACTGGGCGTGGCAATGTTGGCAAACTGGGGTTGCATTTCACTGCGCTGGTATTCCAGCTCCAAGGGGTACACGCCTTTCCAGGCTTTTTTGTACTCATCGGTGATCACATCCACCAAGCGGTTGATCACACGCTGCTCAGTGGCAGAAAAGTCGCGCCCCTCAATACGGGTTTGAAACTTACCAATACCGCCATACAGGGTGTCAATCACGCCAAAAATCAGCGTGGGTTCACACACAATCAGGCCGCTGCCGCGCAAAGGGCGAATGGCCATGATGTTGAAATTGGTAGGCACCGCCAGCTCGCGCAAAAACGCGCTGTAACGCTGCACCTGCACCGTTCCTACCGAAATTTCGGGGCTGCGGCGAATAAAGTTGAACAGTCCAACACGAAAGTTGCGCGCAAAGCGTTCGTTCACGATTTCCATCGTAGGCATGCGCCCACGAACAATCCTCTCCTGGCTCGAGATGTTGTAGGTGCGAATGGCACCTAGGTCCTGCTCCTCGGAGACGATCTTCTGGCTCTCGCCCGTCACGCCTTCTAGGAGGGCATCAACCTCTTCCTGGGAAAGAAACGAATCACTCATATGCGAACTTTGAACCCACCGTTATTGAATGATGAAGCTTGAGAAAAACACGCCCACGATGGGGTTATCGACCTTTTTCTTCTTTTTCTTCTTTTTCTTTTTGTCTTTAGGGGCAGCTTCCTCTTTGCGAGCTTCGCGCGGGTCTTCATCCACAAAATGGCGAGAAGCCTCGGCAAAAATATCGTCAGCCAACCGCTCTTTACCCTCTTTGGTCAGCAACTCCTCGGAAGTGCTTTGGGTCAGCAGCATGAGCGCGTCTGCGCGAATGGCAGGCACGAAGTCTTTCACCTTCTCCGGAGCCTTGACGTCTGACAACTCCAAAGTCACCACCACCTGAATCATTTTTTCGCCACCCGGATCGGCCAAATTGGCCGTCATGGACTCTAGGCTCATGTACTGAGGTGGGCCCTTCTTTTCAACTTGTTGGACCTCTTCCTCTTCCTCTTCGCCGCTTCCTTTGTTCAGAAAAAACCAACCGCCACCTCCTGCCAAGGCCAACACCACGACAGCAGCGATGATCATGATGAGCATCTTTTTACTTTTTGGCGGTGCTTCTGCCCCTTCGCCTTCCGGTTTATCTGACACGACGAGTTCCTTTCATCAGATTCAAGAATTATTCCTGCCTAGCCCTAAGGCATTCCTAAGATTTAAGACGTTAACAGGCACTATTAAGACTTCTATACATACAAATCTACCGCACCTAGGCCCGGCTTCACGGCCCTGAGGTTTTCGCCAAGGCTGGCGGTTAAATCAGCGCCACTGCTTGCAAGGCCCGCTGACCGCGTCCTAACCGTTG
Organism: Hylemonella gracilis; assembly: GCA_945862195.1. Lineage (GTDB taxonomy): Bacteria > Pseudomonadota > Gammaproteobacteria > Burkholderiales > Burkholderiaceae_C > Hylemonella > Hylemonella gracilis_C. The sequence goes on along the minus strand of CAMAXR010000047.1, from coordinate 205 downwards.
GGGCAGACCCACTGTTGCCAAAACGCTCGGAGGTAGACGGTTGCGACATGGAGCCCCCCACCGATACGCCTGACAACATCAAACCCTGCTGCTCCAGCAACTGTTTGAGCTCGTCTTGGCTGTTGGCAAGTAGGGCCCGGGAATCGGCGTGGTCCGTCAAAAACTCCACATTGGCAGAAGTGCCCTGCAAGCTCACACGCACTTG
>CAMAXR010000046.1 GCA_945862195.1 Hylemonella gracilis | reverse complement strand
AAAGCGCCCTAGAAACCGAAAAGGTCGCTAGGGCGCATGAATATTGGGGTGGCTGATGGGGCTCGAACCCACGACAACAGGAATCACAATCCTGGACTCTACCAACTGAGCTACAGCCACCGTAGGGGATAAATTGTAACCGTTAGGGCGTTGGAGTCACAGCTTTCTTGCTGACCTTAAATTGGGCTTTTAGGGCTGCAAAGTGGGCATCCTTCTCAGCTTGTGCCCACCACTGGGCAATTTGCGCTTGTTCTTGCTTGGCCTGTTCAGGGCTGGACGGTGCCCGTTCCACAATGCGCAAGACGCGCGCAATGACATAGCCTTGGCCAGCCAAGTCCACGCCTACCACCTTCGGCAGTTTGGAGGCATCTGCCCTCAGCACCGCGTCGCTGACCTTAGGGTCTAGCGCTTGCTGCTGGTCGCGCGACACAGTTACGGCAGCGGGCCACTTGGCATCTTGGGGTTGAGCCGCCAAAGCGGTAAGTTGCTTTTGGCCTTCTTGCAGGGCCAATTCAGCAGATTTTTCGGCAACCAGGGCAGCCCGCACTGAGGAGCGCACTTCGGCAAGCGGCTGCACTTTAGAAGCTTGGTAATCCAACACGCGGGCCGCCACCAACTGGCTGGGGCCCACTTCTACGGCTTCGGTATTGCGTTTGTTGCGCAGCACGTCTTCTGAAAATAAAGCGGCCAAGAGCTTGGGGTTGGTCAAGGGTCCACGCATGCCCGCTTGGGCCTGTTGGGCCTGAGGTGTGACCCCATTGGCCTTTTGAATGTTGAGCTTGAACTTGTCTGCCACAGGCTTGAGGCTTTCTGATTGCTCATAAACCCCGTTGGTAAAGGCTTCGGCGGTTTCGGCAAATTTGGCACGCGCCATTTGGTTTTTAAGGTCGGCCTCTATGGAGCTAAGCATTTCTTCAAAGCTTTTGCGCTTAGGCACTTTTAAGTCGGTCACTTTGATAATGTGATAGCCAAAGTCGGACTCCACCACATCGCTCAGCTCGTCTTTTTTAAGGGCAAAAGCGGCGTCTTCAAACGGCTTGGTCATGGTGCCACGGGCAAAAAAGTTCAAGTCGCCGCCACTTTTAGCCGAGCCAGGGTCTTGCGAGTATTGGCGGGCCAATTCTGCAAATGAGGCTGGGGCCTTTTTAAGCTGGGCAAGCACGTCTTCAGCTTTGGAGCGGGCTTTAGCCCGATCGGCTTCGCTAGCGTCTTTGGATGCAGTCATCAAAATATGGCTGGCGCGGCGTTCTTCGGTGCCGCTGAGGCGCTCTGCGTTTTGGTCGTAATAGCTTTTAACGTCTGCTTCAGGCAATACGATGGCTTTTTTAACGGCCTCTAAATCAAGCACCACATACTCCACCTGCGCTTGCTCAGGCAAGCTGTAGGCGCTTTGGTGGGCTTGGTAATAGGCTTCCAAATCTGATTCAGTGACGTTGACTTTGCTGGCAAAGTCTTTGGGCTCAAATTTAAGCAACTGCACCTCGCGGCGCTGATAAAAAGCTTGCGATATGAGCGCGGCAGAGGCCTTGGATGCAAAACCGGTTTGGCTCAAACCTGCTTCTACTTGACGCATGGCCATGTCTTGGCGCATGCGGGCCTCAAAGCTCTCGGGCGTCATACCTTGGCTGCCCAACAACTGCTTGTAGCGCTCCATATCCATAGAGCCATCAGGCTTGCGCAAAGAGGCCACCAGCGGGCTTTGAGCCAATTCGCGCGCCAACCGGGCGTCTGAAATGACCACATGCGAAGTCTTTACCGAGCTGGCCAACACACGGTCGCGAATCATGCGGTCTAAAGTGATTTGACGGGTTTCAGGCGCGTCAAACACTTTGGCATCAATGCCGGGCATAGAGGCCCGAAGGCGATCGGTCTCGGCGCGGTGGGTCGCGTCCCATTCGGCTTGGGTAATGGACTGACCATCCACCGTGGCCACCACTTGCCCCTTTTCAGTGAACTGGTTGTAGCCTTCTAAGCCAACCAAAGCAAAGGAGGGAATGATCAGCGCAAACAGCAAAATCATCATCAACTTGCTGTGGTTGCGAACAAAATCAAACATGCATCCATCTCCTAATTACAAGCAATAAAAAAGGCGAACCGGTGTTCGCCTTATCTGTGGTGGGTGATGACGGGCTCGAACCGCCGACCTACGCCTTGTAAGGGCGCCGCTCTACCAACTGAGCTAATCACCCCACCTAAAACGATCAGTTCAAAGCGTCTTTGAGCGCCTTGCCTGGACGGAACTTTGGAACCTTAGCAGACTTGATTTTAATGGCAGCGCCAGTGCGTGGGTTGCGGCCGGTGCGCGCAGCACGCTTGGTGACCGCGAAGGTGCCAAAGCCAACCAAAGCCACGGTACCGCCCTTTTTGAGGGTGGTGCGCACTGCGCCAATGATGGCTTCTAGCGAGCGTGAAGCTGCCGCTTTAGAAATGTCTGCTTGTTTCGCGATGTGTTCAACTAGTTCGGTTTTATTCACAAAATCCCCTTGGATTAATTAAATTAAGACTTAGAAAGCAAGGGCTCGCCCCCACATAAACTCGTTCCACCAATCTGAATGGAGAACGGATTCTAGTCTTCAAAACTCGTATTTTTATTGGGCTTAACCCGAATTCATTCCTTTTTTTCGCCACGCTTGGCCGCTTGCTGCACCACCAAACTCACGCCTATAGCGGTGACTGCAATGCCTAACACCGTTAAGACGTGTATGGGCTCATCAAAAAGCACCCAAGCCATCACCGCGGTGGTGGGTGGCACCAAGTAAAGCAAACTGGTGACCTGAGTGGCCGCGCCCCGCTGGAGCAGCATGTACAGCAAAGAACTGCCCCCAATAGTTAGAACCAGCACCGACCAAACCATGGCGCCCCACATCAAGTCCCAAGCTATGGGTTCCGGCTCGAGCATTGCCAATGGCAAGGTCACCAAGCCCGCACTGGCTAACTGAATCACGCTTGCAGATCGGACGTCGCAAGGTTGCAGCCACCGCTTTTGGTAAAGGGTACCTAGGGTAATGCTCATAAGTGCCAGCAGCCCAAAGCCTAAGGTGTACAGACTGACCTCGGCGCTGGCTTCCAACTTGTGCCCCACCACCATGACCAAGCCGGACAAGCCCAGCGCCAAGCCCAGCCATTGACGACGGCTGACCTGCGCCCCCTGAGAAGACAACCACCACGCCGTGAGAACCGGCTGCAAGCCCACAATCAAGGCGATCAAGCCTGCCCCCATACCCGCTTTAACCGCAGTCCATACGCCACCCAAGTAGCCCGCATGCATGAGCACGCCGGTAAGCGCCATGTGGCCCCACTGCGCTTTGGTGGTGGGCCAAGTCACCCGGGCCAGCCAGACCCAAGCGCCTAAGCACAGCACAGAAAACAGGTAACGGTAGGCCAAAAACTTCATGGGCGGCGCGTAGGGCATGCCATAGCGGGCCACAATAAACCCGGTGCTCCAAATCAACACAAACAGCCAAGGCATGGCCCGCACGAACCAGCCCTCCCGTGAAGGGCTCACGCTAATCGACCCGTGCACGAATTTCTGGAAGGGCTTTGCGTAAGTAATACACCATGGACCAGACCGTTAAAACGGCGGCAATCCAAATCAACACTGTGCCCCAAAGGTGGGTATCCACAATGCCGAACAAGGTGTCGTTGTACAAAAGAAAGGGAATGGCCACCATTTGAAACGTGGTCTTGAGCTTGCCCAGCATGTGCACGGCCACACTGCGCGAGGCCCCAATTTGCGCCATCCACTCCCTTAAGGCAGAAATGGCAATTTCGCGACCCACAATGATGAGCGCCACAAACACATCGGCACGGCCCAAATGCACCAATACCAACAAGCTGGCGCACACCAAAAATTTGTCGGCCACAGGGTCTAAAAATGCCCCAAAAGCTGAAGTTTGATTGAGCTTGCGCGCCAGATACCCGTCTAACCAATCCGTCAGGGCAAACACCACAAACATCACCGTGGCCACCAGGTTTTTGGTGTCGTCTGACAAAGGCAAATAGAACACGCCAATGATCAAAGGAATCGCCACAATGCGGGTCCAAGTCATCAGGGTTGGAATGGTCATAAACATGAACGCATTGTGGCACGTAGGCTTGAGCGTTTGACTTTTATCAACTCACCGCATTTTCACTAACAAAGCGCTTTGGTATCAACGCAGCGCTTTGTAAATAGCTTCTGCTAAGTCGCGCGAAATGCCGTCTACCGACATCAAATCTTCCACGCTGGCTGAAGTCACGCCGCGCAAGCCCCCAAAACGCTGCAGCAGTTTGGCTCTGCGCTTGGGCCCAATGCCCGCCACATCTTCCAGCTTGCTGCCGCCCGTACGCACTTTGGCACGCTGCGCGCGCATGCCCGTAATGGCAAAACGGTGCGCCTCGTCCCGAATTTGAGCCACCAGCATGAGTGCGGCGGAGTCTTTGCCCAGGTACACCTTGTTGCGCCCGTCGGCAAACACCAGCTCTTCAAGCCCCACCACGCGGCCTTCGCCTTTTTCCACCCCCACAATCAAGTGCAGGTCCAAGCCCAACTGCTCGAACACCGCTTTGGCCATGGAGACTTGGCCCTTGCCACCGTCCACCAGAACCAAGTCGGGCATCTGGTGGTTGGAGTTAGGGCTAGGCTCCGTAGATGCAGCCGCCTCTTCCGCCCAACGGCCATATCGGCGCGTCAGCACCTGCTTCATGGCGGCGTAGTCGTCGCCCGGGGTGATGCCCTCAATTTTGTAGCGGCGGTATTCGGAGCTTTGCATTTTGTGGTGGTGAAACACGACGCAAGATGCCTGCGTGGCTTCACCCGCGGTGTGCGAAATGTCAAAGCACTCAATGCGCATGTCGTCCAAGCGGTCTTGGGGCAAAGACAAGGCCTCGGCTAACGCGCGGGTGCGAGCTTGTTGCGAACCTTCTTCAGACAACAAACGCGCCAACTGCAGGGCCGCATTGGTTTGCGCCATATCCAGCCACACTCGACGTTGTTCTTTGGGTTGGTGCACGGCACGCACCTTAAATCCGACTTGCTGAAGCCCAGATTGCTGCGAAATCAGCAACAGCAAATGCGGATCTACAGGTTCACTGCACACCAGCGTGGGCACAGGCGGCACTTCAAGGTAATGCTGGGCAATAAAGGCTTCCAGCACTTGCGCGGGGGTAGCGTCTTCCACGTGCGTGGGAAAGTAAGCACGGTCGCCCAAATGCCGCCCGCCGCGCACCATGGCCAAGTTGACGCATGCACGGCCACCCAAAATTTTGACGGCCAGCACATCCACGTCGCGGTCGTCGGTGCTTTCAATAGACTGCTGGTGAAGCACGTTAGACAAGGCCGACATTTGGTCGCGTACCTCGGCAGCGCGCTCAAATTCGAGCGCCTCAGAGTGCGTCATCATGCGTTGCTCTAGCTCTGACAGCACCAACTGTTCGCGCCCTTCTAAAAAAGCACGGGCGTGCTCCAAGTCTTGGGCGTACTCGGTTTCTGATACCAGCCCCACGCAGGGCCCTGAGCACCTTTTGATTTGGTACATCAAGCACGGGCGCGTGCGGTGGGCAAACACTGTGTCTTCGCAGGTGCGCAGGCGAAACACTTTTTGTAAAAGTTCAATGGCCTCTTTGACCGACCACGCATTGGGGTAGGGGCCAAAGTAGTGGTGCTTTTTATCTACCGCGCCACGGTAATACGACAGGCGGGCCCAACCGCCGGAAGATATTTTGAGATAGGGGTAGCTTTTGTCGTCCCGAAACAAAATGTTGTAGCGGGGGTTGAGACTTTTAATGAGGTTGTTTTCAAGAATCAACGCCTCGGCCTCTGAGCGCACGACCGTGGTTTCTAAGGCGCAAATTTTGCGCACCATGTGCCCAATGCGCGTGCCACCGTGTGTTTTTTGAAAATAGCTCGACACCCGCTTCTTAAGGTTGTTGGCCTTTCCCACATACAACACGCCGCCTTGCGCATCTAAGTAGCGGTAGACCCCAGGCAAGCCCGGCAAAGACGCCACTTGAGCCAGCAAAGCAGCCGAGTGCACGGGATCATCTGCTGAGGGCAGGACTGCGCCTTCTTGCAGCAGGGGAGTGTCTGTAGGCGCGGGTTCGGAACTCATGACCCGTATTGTGGACAATCATTTGAAGGACCCCCAGCTTTGATTCCACAACGCCCCCTTCAACCCACGCAGCCACCGCCTCCCCTTCTTTGGGATGTGTTTTGCCAGGTCATCGACAACCATGGCGATCTGGGCGTGTGTTGGCGCCAGTCCAGCCAACTTGCCAGCTTGGGCCACCAAGTGCGCTTGTGGGTGGACCACCCTGAAGCTCTAAGTTGGATGGCCCCAACGGGCCACGCCGGGGTCACGGTTATGCCTTGGCAAGGGGCAGATGATGTCAACTTGGGACTTTTGAATACCCTGCCCCGCGCTCACGTGTGGCTGGAAACCTTTGGCTGCGGCCTGCCGGACCACTTTGTAAGCCATGGCCGTGGTTCATCAACGCCAACAACGCATCCCCCCGTGTGGCTTAACCTAGAGTACTTGTCTGCAGAGCCCTATGTAGAGCGCTCGCACCTGCTGCCCTCCCCCATCAGCCATGGTGCAGGGCAAGCCTTAAACCGCCGTTTTTTTTACCCGGGCTTCACGCCCCGCACCGGAGGGCTGCTTAAAGAGCCCGATCTGCTTCAGCGGCAGAACCGTTTTGACCGACACCCATGGCTCGCCCACTGGGGCATTGAGCTCAAGCCCCAAGAGCGCGTGGTGAGCCTGTTTTGTTACGAACCCGTCGCCTTGCCCCAATTGCTTGAGGTGTTGTCTGGCCAAGGCCAAACGGGCTTGCCAACACCCACGCGACTGCTTGTCACTCATGGTCGTGCAACGGCGGCGACACGGGCGGCTTTACAAGCACCAGCGCTGCCTAAAAGCATGCTCATTTCACCCTACTTGCAAATTGATTACCTACCCGCTCTCACCCAAACCGACTACGACCACCTGCTCTGGGCCAGCGACATCAACTTTGTAAGGGGAGAAGACTCCTGGGTGCGAGCCCTATGGGCGGGCAAACCCATGGTTTGGCAGGCCTACCCGCAGGATGACGCCGCGCACCACACCAAATTGGACGCGTTTTTAGACTGGAGCGAAGCCCCCGCCGATGTGCGGCAGCTCCACCAGGCTTGGAACAGCTTGGCAATGGGCACAACACCCCTACCCTGGCACTTGTTGGATGTGCAGCACGAAAGCCATCAGCGCTGGCTGGAATGGGTGAGTCAGGTCAAAAGCCGCTTGCTGGCGTCGGAGGATTTGGTGACTCAGCTGTTGCGGGTGGTTCAAGCTGACCTGAAGTAAACGCCTCAGCCGTAATCTGGGCAAAGCTGGTCAAAACTTGGCAAAAGGTTTCAGCAGGTAAAAAACGATAAAATCTCGGGCTATCTTGGGCCAGACGCTTCTGTTTGGCCCTTATCTTTTCGGAAATCTTATGAAAATTGCTCAGGAAATTCGTGCAGGCAACGTGATCATGCACGGCAAGGACCCCATGGTGGTTCTTAAAACCGAATACAGCCGCGGCGGCCGCAATTCAGCCACCGTGCGCATGAAACTCAAAAGCCTGATTGCCAACTTTGGAACCGAGGTGGTGTTCAAGGCCGACGACAAAATGGACCAGATCATTCTGGACAAAAAAGACTGCACCTACTCTTACTTTGCGGACCCCATGTACGTGTGGATGGACACCGAATACAACCAGTACGAGGTGGAGTCTGAAAACATGGGCGATTCGCTCAACTACCTCGAAGAAGGCATGACCGCTGAGGTGGTGTTTTACGAAGGCAAGGCCATTTCTGTGGAACTGCCCACCAGTGTGGAGCGCGAAATAACTTGGACCGAGCCCGCCGTAAAGGGTGACACTTCAGGCAAGGTACTCAAGCCCGCCAAAATTGCGACGGGTTTTGAAATTGGCGTGCCCATTTTTGTGAACCAAGGCGACCGCGTGGAAATTGACACCCGTACCAACGAGTACCGCAAACGCGTTTAACTGACCGCTTTCAGAACTGATCGCAAGTTCCTAAAACCTGTCCAATTTAAGCCCCTGAGGGAATCTTCCTCTAGGGGCTTTTTTAATGGCAGATGTCTAAGTCAGTTATGCCACCATCCCACCCATGAAAACCACCAACCGCAACCTGAACGAAAAAACCCTGGCGGACGCTTGGGCCGACTTGCAAGCCCATGCTGAATCTGGCGTGCCGCTGGACGCCGCTGCTTACCGATTGGCCTTTGCCGACCCTGAGTTTTTACTGCGCCGCGAAACCCGAGGCATTCGCTTTCAGTTGGAGTTGCTCAAACCCGATTTGGAACAGCAAGAGCAAGGGGTGAACTACACCATCGTGGTGTTTGGCAGTGCACGTTTTTTGTCGCCAGAGGCCGCACAGACTCAGCTGGATCAGGCCCAAGCCAGTTCAGATACCGGCGCACTCATGAAAGCGCAGCGCAACTTGCGCAACGCTGCCTACTACCAATCCGCACAAGAATTTGGCCGCATCGTGGCCGAGCACAGCAAGAGGTTGCCCGCCCAAGAGCAGCTGTTTATTTGTACGGGCGGTGGCCCGGGTGTGATGGAAGCTGCCAACCGGGGCGCCCACGAAGCGGGCGCGCTGAGCGTGGGGCTGAACATTGCCCTTCCCCACGAGCAAACCCACAACCCTTACATCTCGCCCACTCTGTCCTTCAAGTTTCATTACTTTGCCCTGCGAAAAATGCATTTCATGATTCGGGCGAAAGCCTTGGTGGCGTTTCCCGGCGGATTTGGCACCTTGGATGAGTTGTTTGAAATTTTGACCTTGATCCAAACACAAAAGGCAGTGCCTGTTCCGGTGGTACTGTTTGGCCGCGACTACTGGAGCCGTCTGATCAACTTCCCCATGCTGGTGGAGGAAGGGTTGATTTCGCCGGAAGACTTAGAACTGTTCATCATGGTGGACACCCCGCAGGCTGCGTGGAATGCCATACAAAACTTTTACCGCTTGGGCGAAGCCGAACAGTTTTAAATGAGGTGCTTGGCTGGTTGAATTAGGCGACCGGATTTGGGGGCCGCAGTTTCCAAGCGATCCGGCTGCCTGAGCCCACCATCAGCGCTACCGACCAAAACACCACCGACACCCCCACCACGGTGCCTAGGGTGCCAAACAGCATGGGCATGACCACGCTGGAACCGTTTAAAGACATCAAACGCAAACCCAGCGCCTCGCCATGACGGTGGCTGGGGGTGATTTGGTGCAAAGTGCTCATGATCATGGGCTGCACGGTGCCCAACACCAAGCCCAAGGTGGCCGAGCACACGCCCATAGCCAAAGCGTTGGGCATGAGGGGGTAAATACTGAAGATCAACGCCGTGCCCAACATGGCGAAAGACACCACCACCCACTCGCGCAGGTGAGCCACCAACAAAGGCAACAACAGCCGTACCAAAGTGGCCGATACCGCAAACACGCCAAGCAAGGTACCAATCGCCGAGGCGCTTAAGTCGCGCTCATGCCCCAACACCGGCACCACAAAGGTGTGCACATCCCAGCACGAGGACAGCAACCAATTGACGATCAGCAGGCGGCGCATCATGGGCTCGCGCAGCAAATCAAACACTTTGCGTGGCCCCGGGTTAGCGGGTTCGGCTTCGTGCGGGTTTTCGGGGGTGTGGCGAATCCAAATCCAAGCGATGAGCGGCAGGGCCGCCAGCATTAAAAACGCCACCTGAAAACCCACGGCATGCCCGGCTTCGAAGCCCAAAAGGGGTGCGCTGTAGTCAATCAGCACTCCGGCCAAAACGGGCCCCACCACATTAGAAATAGAGGGCCCCAGTGACACCCAGCTGAATACGGTTTTAAGCTCAGTGGGGCTGGTGGCCATGCGACCTGCTTGGCGCTGTAACGCAATAGCCGCTGCCCCCGTGGCGCCCCCCGTCATCAGGGCGGAGAGGCAGAGCACCGGAAACACGGGAAACACCACCGCCAAACCGGCTCCGATGCTGGCGAGCAACACCGACCAACCCACAGGGCGGCGCACGCCGTGCCGGTCGGCATAACGCCCCGCAGGTATGGCCAAAAACACTTGGGTGAGCGCAAAAAACGCCATCAATAACCCCACAGCCAAGGGTCCGTATCCTTGCTTGAGCGCCAACAAAGGTGCGGCCATGCGCATACCGGCCATGCAGGCCTGAATGCAAATTTGGCCCGATATCAGTCGGGCCAACTCCCAACGGTTGTGCTTCAAACGGGGTCCGAATCTGCAGGGTCTGCGTAGGTGTCTGTCGGCAACAGCGCTTGCGCCAGAGGTTCGGGCAAGGCTTCGACCTGGCGCAGCGCGCGGCCCATGGCGCGGCTGCGGGTTTCGGCAGAGTTGAGGGTATTGAGCACGGTTTCAGTTTGCGACTTCACTTTGGCCAGCACGCCGCCAAATTTTTCAAATTCGGTTTTAACCGCCCCCAAAACCTGCCATACCTCACTAGAGCGTTTTTCTAGGGCCAAGGTCCTAAAGCCCATTTGCAAAGAGCCCAACATGGCCAGCAAAGTGGTGGGCCCCGCCAAGGTGATCCGGTGGTCGCGCTGCAAAGATTCCATCAGCCCCGGGCGGCGCAGCACCTCGGCATACAAGCCTTCGGTGGGTAAAAACAAAATAGCAAAGTCTGTGGTGTAGGGCGGCGCAATGTATTTATCGGCAATCGATTTGGCCTCTAGGCGGATTCGGGCCTCCAGCGCTTTGGCAGCGGCATCGGCGTCGGCCTTGTTGGCGCGTTGTTGGGCATCGAGCAGCCGCTCGTAGTCTTCGTTGGGAAACTTGGCATCTATAGGCAGCCACAGGCAATCCAGAGTGTCGGACTTGCCCGGCAGCTTGATGGCAAAGTCCACCACATGTTTGCTGCCGGGGCGGGTGGCTATTTGTGCGGCGTATTGGTCGGGCACCAGCACTTGTTCCAGCAAGGCTTCGAGCTGGGCCTCGCCAAACATGCCACGCGTTTTCACGTTGGTGAGCAGGTGTTTGAGGTCGCCCACGCCAGTGGCTAAGGTTTGCATTTCGCCCAAGCCTTTGTGCACCTGTTCCAAGCGGTCGGCCACTTGTTTAAAGCTCTCGCCCAGGCGGGCTTGCAAAGTGGCGTGGAGTTTTTCGTCCACAGTGGCGCGCATTTCATCCAACTTGGTGGCGTTGGTTTGTTGGAGTTGGGTGAGTTGCGCCTCAAGGGTGGCGCGCATTTCGCCCAAACGTCGGGCGTTGGCTTCGCTCATGGCATTGATTTGCTGCGCCAGGGTGTCGCTTAAGTTGGCGCGCATCAGGGCCAGTTGCTGGCCAAAGGCGTCAATTTGTGCGTTTTGTGTACGGGTGGTTTCGGCCGACTGGTGCAACAGGGTTTGCTGAAACACGGTGAGCTGCTGCAACAGCTCTTGCCGCAAGTCTTTGGCTTGCCGCTCTTGTGCGAGGTTGAGTTGCTCCAGCCGGTCGGTCAACAAGGCCATGTTGGCCTGCGTTTGTGCTGCAAGAGATTGCGCAGCCTCCTGCTGATACTGAGGACGCTTGAGCAACAGGGCCAGCAGCAACAGGCCCGCAGCACTTAAGCACCCCACTAGGCCCAAGAGCCCCAGAACCCAGATCCAAACATTTTCCAAAAATACTCCTCAAAACCCAAAAAATGGGCGGGTGGGTCAGCGGCTCACGCCACTTGGCAGTGCGGTCACGGGGGTCAACACCTTGTGCTTGCCAAAAAATTCCACCAAGTTGTCCGCCGCCAATTGGGCCATAGCCAAACGGGTGGGCACGCTGGAGCTGGCAATGTGCGGAGTGAGCACCACATTGGGCACGGTCAACAAGTCGGGGTGCACTTTGGGCTCGCCTTCAAACACATCCAGACCTGCCGCCGCAATTTGCCCTTGGCGCAGAGCCGCAGCCAAGGCCGCGTCATCCACAATACCGCCGCGTGCAATGTTGACCAAAGTGGCCGTGGGCTTCATCAGAGCCAACTCGGCCGCGCCAATGGCGTGGTGCGATTCGGCAGAGTAAGGCAGCACCAGCACCAAATGGTCTGCGATTTGGAGCAGTTCTTGCTTACTGACATAAGTGGCCTTGCAGGCGGACTCTGAAGCCGCATCCAAACGAGAACGGTTGTGATAGATGACCTTCATGCCAAACCCGTGCGCGCCGCGCTTGGCAATGCCTTGGCCAATGCGCCCCATACCCAAAATACCCAAGGTGGCGCCATGAATATCGGAGCCTGCAAACATGTCGAAGCTCCAACGTTCCCAACGCCCAGCACGCAGGTAATGCTCGCTCTCCGCAATGCGGCGGGCGGTGGCCATGAGCAGCGCAAACCCAAAGTCGGCGGTGGTTTCGGTGAGCACATCGGGGGTGTTGGTGCCCACGACGCCAGCAGCGTCCATGGCAGCCACGTCAAAGTTGTTGAAGCCCACGGCCATGTTGGCGCAAATCTTCAGTTTGGGGCAGGCGGCCAGCACTTCGGCGTCAATACGGTCAGTGCCGGTGGTGAAGGCGCCATCTTTGTCGCGCAAGCGGTCAATGAGTTCGGCTTTGGTCCAAACCGTATCGGTGGGGTTAGGTTCGACTTCAAAATAAGTTTCCAAGCGCTGAACCACTTCAGGGAAAACCCCGCGGCTGATCAAAATGCGCGGCTTAGGGTTTGAGGTTGACATGGGTGGGCCTTAAATTTTTAGCAATGGATTTGGGTGATGGATATTGGGTTCTGCGTCTTAGATTCGTTGGCTTACTCCAGCCAAGTGGTGTAGCTTTCAACACCGACGCGCGGGGTGTAAAAGGTGTTGACCACCTCGTTCGGGTTGGCATAACCCAGCGCCATGCCGCAGACCATCATTTCTTGCTCGCCCGCACCAATGTGGGGCAACACGATACTTCCAAATGAATTCCAAGCAGCCTGGGGGCAGGTGTGCAGACCTCGGGCGCGGGCTGCAAGCATCAGGTTTTGCATGAAGGTGCCATAGTCGAGCAAAGAGCCGCGCCCCATGACCCGATCCACCGTAAACATCATGCCCACGGGCGCATCAAAAAAACGGTAGTTGCGCTGGGCTTGGGCGTGCATTTTGTCTTTGTCGCCTTTTCCTATGCCCAAAAGGCCGTACAAGCCCCATCCGTTTTCGCGGCGGCGGTCTATGTAGGGGCTGACCCACCGTGAGGGGTAGTAGTCGTAGGGCTCTGAATACTGCGCAGCCAAGGCAGGATCAGCGCGCAGAGCATCGTGTGCGGCGCACACCTTGGTGACCAACTCTTTTAAGGGGTTACCTTGCAACACATACACCTTCCAAGGCTGGGCATTGGTGCCCGATGGCGCACGACCTGCCAACTCCAAAATTTCACTCAATACCGTGCGCGGCACTGGGTCGGGCTTGAAAGACCGCACTGACATACGCGTGCGTATGGCCTCATCCACAGTAGGGGCGGCGTCAAATAAATGGCTAGGAATTGGGGGGTGGGCCTGCGCGGGGGTAGTGGACATGTTGAACTGA
>CAMAXR010000045.1 GCA_945862195.1 Hylemonella gracilis | reverse complement strand
CTTGAAGCCTTAAAAGCCTTGCAAGAAAAGGTCAAGATTGACGGCAAATTGCAACCTTGGCTGGCCAAACACGGCTTGAGCGGCTTGGCAGGCTTGTGGACCCGTTTGCAGGTAGAGGCCGGTTGGGAGCAGGCCATGGAGGCCGCTTTGCGAGACCGCATGGGCGCCCTTGAGGTAGGACGATTAGAAAGCGTGAGCGCCTTTTCCCAAGATGCGCCGCCTTCTAAATTGGTGTTTTATAAAACCCCTTCTGCATCTGTGCCTGCTGCATCACACCCTGCAGCTTCGGGCCTCAAGCCTATGAGCGATGTGTTGCGCCTGCACGATGCGGGCCTTAAAGCGCTGCTTGTGGACTGGTTGCAAGGCTGCTATGTGGCTGCGACTCTTGACGAAGCTTTGGGTCTGAGGGGCCAGCTTCAAGCTGGAGACTCACTTTGGGTGGCCTCAGGCCATATGGTCACGGCGCACAGCGTGAGCTTTTACGCTCAAGACAACCAACAGGCCGGTCTGCTGGCACGTGCGCAAGAGATTGACAACTTAGACAAGCAACTTCGCGCGCAAGCCCTGATTACCGAAGAGTCGCGCAGCGGCTTGGTACGCGCGGAAGCGGCTTATTCAGACGCCACCCAACGCCTCACGCTGTTGCGTAAAGAAGCCAGCGACGCCCAAACCCGCGCCCACACCTTGCAGGTCGAAAGCCTGCGCTTGAACCAACAGGCCGAACAAACCCGTGCCCGAAGCGAACAAATTGCCCACGATGTTCACGAGGTGGACGCCCGCTTGCAAGAGTTGCAGGCCCGCAGCGTGGCCGATGAAGCCCGTTTTGAGGCTCTTGATTTGCAATTGGCCGACACCCAGCAGCGCCATGCGGTGTTGGACGAGCGGGTCATGCAAGCCCAGCACGCCTTGCAAACCCACCGCGATCAATTGCGAACCTTGGAGCGTCAAGCCCAAGAGGCCCACTTTGCGCAGCGCACCTTACAAACTCGCATTCAAGAGCTGGTTCGCACTGTAGAAACCGCGCAACAGCAACTCAGCGCGTTGGCCGAGCAAGAGTCCAAAGCCCAGACCGAGTTGACTGCCTTAACCGATGCCTCCGCTCAGGCCGGTTTGCAAGACGCCTTGGCCATCAAGTTGGAGCGCGAACAAACCTTGGGCGCCAAGCGCAGCGAATACGACGACCTGACCGCCAAGCTGCGCGCCAGCGACGAACGCCGTTTGCAGCTCGAGCGCACCCTGGACCCCATGCGCCAGCGCATCACTGAGCTGCAGCTTAAAGAGCAAGCCGCCCGACTGGGCTTTGAGCAATATGCCCAATTGCTAGAAGAAGCTCAGGCCGATATTGAGGCCGTGGTCCGGTCTGTAGCTGAAAACAGCGTGCGCCTGAGCGGCTTGCAAGGCGAAATAGACCGCTTGAACCGCGAGATTGCTGCACTTGGCGCCGTTAATTTGGCGGCCCTGGACGAACTGGCCGCCTCGCGCGATCGCAAGCAGTTTTTGGACGCGCAGTCAGCCGACCTGAACGACGCCATGACCACGCTGGAAGACGCGATTCGCAAAATTGATGGCGAAACCCGCGAATTGCTGGGCGGTACTTTTAAAACCGTCAACGAACACTTTGGCCGCATGTTCCCTGAGCTGTTTGGGGGCGGTCAGGCCAAGCTCATCATGACGGGCGACGAAATTTTGGACTCGGGCGTGCAAGTCATGGCGCAACCGCCGGGCAAAAAAAATCAGACCATCCATTTGCTCTCCGGTGGCGAAAAAGCGCTCACTGCCATCGCCTTGGTGTTTGCCATTTTCCAGCTCAATCCCGCGCCGTTTTGTTTGCTCGACGAGGTGGACGCGCCGCTGGATGACGCCAACACCGAGCGCTACAGCAAGTTGGTGAGCACCATGAGCCAAGGCACACAGTTTTTGTTCATCTCGCACAACAAAATTGCCATGGAAATGGCCCAGCAACTCATTGGCGTGACCATGCAAGAGCAGGGGGTCTCGCGCATTGTGGCGGTGGATATGGACTCAGCCGTGTCGATGATTCAAAACTGATCACCAGCATGAGTGCATTGCAATTGTGGCTGGCCGTGATCGGGGGCTTGGTGCTCGCGGCACTGGTGGCCCACAATGCTTGGAACACCCGCCGCAGCCGACCTCGGCAGGCCGACCCCACACCACCGCTTTCAGCTCCAAATTTTGGCCAAAGTGCCGATGGTTTGCCCTCAACATCAGAATCAGCATCAGAAGCCACACTCACAACTCAGCTTGCTGACATGTCCATTGACTTGGCTGAGCTGGATGCCATGGGCCGCGCCGACCCCGACGCTTTAAATTTGCCCACGCCCGATCGCCGTGCGCAGTTGGATGTGCTGATAGACGCCATTGCCCAAATTGACCTGGACCACTCCGTTTCTGGCGATGCGGTGTTGGCCGCCATGCCCACCACCCGACGTGTGGGCAGCAAACCCTTTGCCGTTGAAGGCCTCAATGAACTGACCCAAGCGTGGGAAGTGCCCCAAGCTGGACAACGCTATGGCACGTTGCAAGCAGGGCTGCAATTGGCCAACCGCGCGGGCAGCCTGAACGAAATTGAATACTCCGAATTTGTGGTGGCCACCGAAGCGTTTGCCGACCACTTGGGCGGTACGCCCGATGTGCCCGAAATGAAAGCCGAAGTCGCCCGTGCGCGCGAGCTGGACCAATTTGCCAGCGCGCACGATGCACAACTCAGCATGACGCTGCGCGCGCGCAGTACCGCTTGGAGCCCCGGCTTTGTGCAGCAGTGCGCAGGGCGCTTGGGCTTTGTTGCAGGTGTGTTGCCCGGGCGCATGGTGTTGCCTTCAACCACGCAAGGTAGGTCGCCCATATTGGGCATGTCCTTTGATGCCCAAGCAGCGCTGGCAGAAGACCCTGACCAATCGGCTTTGCGGGAAGTCACGCTGAGCCTGGAGGTTACGCATGTGGACCGCCACGAGCAGCCATTTGAACTCATGCGCGACGCCGCGCTGACCCTAGCTCAAGAAATGGGCGGCGTGCTCATTGACGATGCGGGCCAACTGCTGTCCGCTGCGGCCATGGATCAAATTGCGGCTGATTTACAAGACCTTTACAACACCCTGGATGCGCGGGAGCTTTCAGCAGGCTCGGTACTGGCGCGGCGTTTGTTTTCATGAGTGCGGAAGAGCGTGTGCAGGCCTTGCACCTGCTGCTGCACGAACATGCCCACCGCTACTACGTGCTGGATGCCCCCAGCATCCCCGACGCCGAATACGACCGCCTGTTTCAAGAGCTGCTAGCTTTAGAGGCTGCCCACCCCGAACTGCGCACCACCGATTCGCCCACCCAACGCGTGGGGGGCAAGCCACTGCCGTTTTTTTCACAAGTGCGCCATGCAGTGCCCATGCTGAGCATCCGCACCGAAACCGACACCGAGTCCACCGGGGCAGAGGCCTTTGATGCGCGCGTGCGCCGTGAGCTGGGCTTTAGCGACACCGACCCCCAAGTGGAGTACTTGGCCGAACTTAAGTTTGACGGTCTGGCCATCAACCTGCGTTACGAACACGGTGTGTTGGTGCAAGCCACCACACGGGGTGATGGCGAAACCGGGGAAGACGTCACGCAAAACCTGCGCACCTTGGGTCAAGTGCCTTTGCGTGCCACCCCCTCGGCCTATGTGTTGCCCGACGTGCTGGAGGTGCGTGGTGAGGTGTACATGCGCCGAGATGACTTTGAGTCGCTCAACGAGCGCCAACGCCAGCATGCCGATAAAACCTTTGTGAACCCCAGAAATGCCGCAGCCGGTGCAGTGCGCCAGCTGGACCCCACCATTGCAGCGCAAAGGCCCTTGAGTTTTTTTGCCTATGGCCTGGGCGAAGTTCGGTATGCAGACCCCGCCACCTTGTCGCCGCTCACCCAGCACGACTGGCTGAGGGCTTTAGCCTCTTGGGGCTTTCCTGTGTGTACCCATCATTTGGTGGCTAGCGGAGCCTCTGGTTTGGTGCACTTTCATCAGCACATTGCGGCCCTGCGAGATCAATTACCCTATGACATTGATGGTGTGGTCTACAAGGTCAATCGCCTCGATTTACAGCGCCAGCTGGGGTTTGTCACGCGGGAGCCGCGTTGGGCGGTGGCGCACAAATACCCGGCCCAAGAGCAGCTGACCCAAGTGTTGGGCATAGAGGTGCAAGTGGGCCGCACCGGCAAGCTCACCCCTGTTGCCAAATTGGCGCCCGTGTTTGTAGGTGGCGTCACTGTGACCAACGCCACCTTGCACAACGAGCTCGAAGCCCACCGCAAGGACGTGCGCGTGGGCGACACCGTCATCGTACGGCGCGCGGGCGATGTCATTCCCGAGGTGGTGTCGGTGTTGGCCGAGCAACGTCCGCCCCAAGCCACCACATTTGCCATGCCCGCGTGCTGTCCTGTGTGCGGGTCTGCTGCGGTGCGCGAAGAAGGCGAGGCCGACCACCGTTGCACCGGCGGCTTATTTTGCAGCGCACAACGCAAGCAAGCCGTGCTGCACTTTGCCCAACGAAGGGCCTTAGATATTGAAGGCTTGGGTGACAAGCTGGTGGACCAATTGGTGGACGCCGGTTTGGTGCACACGCTGCCCGATTTGTACCGCCTGGGCTTAACAGCCTTGGCCCAGCTAGACCGCATGGCCGACAAATCGGCCCTTAATGTGCTGCAAGCCCTTGAGCAATCCAAACACACCACCTTGCCCCGTTTTTTATTTGGCTTAGGGATTCGGCATGTGGGCGAGGCCACTGCCAAAGACTTGGCCCAACACTTTGGCACGCTGGACGCCATTATGTCGGCCACTGCAGAACAACTTTTAGAGGTGAACGATGTGGGCCCCGTGGTGGCGCACAGCCTGCGTACTTTTTTTGACCAGCCCCACAACTGCGAGGTGGTGGCCCAACTGCGCGCTTGCGGGCTTACCTGGCCAGAAGGTCCAGCCCTTGCCGCCCAAAGCCTACCCCTAAAAGGCAAAACATTCGTGCTCACCGGCACCTTTCCTACGCTGAGCCGCGACGAAGCCAAAGCCTTGCTGGAAGCCGCTGGAGCCAAAGTGGCCGGTTCGGTCAGCACCAAAACCCATTGGGTGGTGGCAGGCTCGGAGGCTGGCAGCAAGCTGGATAAAGCCCTAGCACTTGGCATAGAAGTTTTGGATGAGCAGGGCATGTTGAACTTGTTAGCGTCTTTAAAGTAAGGAGCGCCCCATGGCTGTGCGAGACATATTAAAAATGGGCGACACCCGATTGCTGCGCGTGGCCCAACCCGTTCAAGCTTTTGGCACATCGCAAATCACAGACCTGCTGAACGACTTGATAGATACCATGGAAGCCGCCAACGGTGCAGGCTTGGCTGCGCCGCAAATTGGCGTGGACCTGCAGGTGGTGGTGTTTGGCAGTGACGCCATCAACCCCCGTTACCCCGATGCGCCCTTGGTGCCCTTTACAGTGCTGTGCAACCCTGTCATCACCCCAGTGCGCGACGAGGAAGAAGACGGCTGGGAAGGCTGCTTGTCTGTGCCCGGCATGCGCGGTGTGGTACCGCGATATAAATGCATTCGGTACCAAGGCTTTGACGAACAAGGCCGCTCTATAGACCGCACAGTAGAGGGTTTTCATGCCCGCGTGGTGCAACACGAGTGCGACCATTTGATCGGCAAGCTCTACCCCATGCGGGTGCGAGATTTTGCCAAGTTTGGTTTTACCGAAGTGCTGTTTCCGGGCATGGAAGTAGGGGAAGACGATTAGAGACCCTTAAGGCTTTTCTCATCAGAATGTTTGGACAGCTACAAACAGGAGATGATGAAATGCCTTTCAACATTGGCTCAGGTGTTCAGACAGCTTCAGGTGTAAGGACAGCATTAGCGGCATTAGCAGCATTGACGGCACTGGCTTGTTTATGCATGTCCACATTGGCGCTCGCACAAACCTCATTTCCGAACCGTCCCATCCGATTGATTGTGGACAGCGTGCCCGGCGGCACCACCGACCTCATGGCGCGTATTGCGGCAGATGGTTTGAGCCAGCAAACCGGTACCTCGGTGGTGGTTGAAAACAGAGCAGGAGCCACCGGCTCTGTGGCGATGGACTTTGTCATGAAGTCCCCGGCCGATGGTTACACCTTGTTGGTGTGTGCCAATGGTAATTTGCTTATCAAGCCGTTTATGGACAAAACGTCCAACTTTGATCCCGCAACCGATTTGTCGCCGGTGTTCATCACCTCAGACAGTCCGCACTTGATTGTGGTGGGCAAGAACATTCCGGTGAATGACATGAACGGTTTCTTGGCATACGGCAAAGCCAACCCCGGCAAAATCTTTTACGGTTCTGCCGGCTTGGGCAGTCAACCTCATATTTCAGTCAGTCAACTCGGTAAGTTGACCGATGTGCAAGTCACCCATGTGCCATACAAGGGCTTAGGCGGCGCGATGACCGACTTTTTGGCGGGCAGGTTGCAAGTCATGTCCACCAGCTTAGGCACGGTGCGCCCTTACATCAAAGGGGGCGAGGTCAAGGCTTTGGCGGTATCGGGCAAACGCCGCTTGGCAGCACTGCCTGATGTCCCTACCGCCGCAGAGGCGGGCGTGCCGGGTTGGTCTATGAGCGCATGGTTTGGCATTTTTGCCCCCAAGAACACACCGCCTGAACTGGTGAAGTTGCTCAACGACAAATTAAACCTTGCGTTTGAAGACCCCAAGATCCGACAAAAAGTGTTAGATGTGGGCGGTGAAGTGGTCACCGACGGCCCAGCCGCTTTGGTGGAACGCATTCGAGCCGAACACAAAACTTACGTACAACTGTTTAAAGAAGGAGTGATCACCCTTGAATAATGAAACCAACACGGCTCCGATCGGAACCACCCTATCTGCGCCAGTGCGGCGCGGCCTGAAAACTCAGTTCCTCTCGCATGGCACTTTGGGCTCCAAAGACCTAGAGGCCACCCGCAAGTTCTACACCGATTTTTTGGGCTTGCATGTGGTGCGCACCAGCCCTGTGAGTTTGATGATTCAGCTTGGCGGTAACCATGTGTACGCCGTGGTGCAAACCGGCAAAAAAGAGCGCATGCCACGTTGTTATCACAACGGCTTGGACGTGTTGACCGACTCAGAGGTGAATGAGTCTTACCAACTGTGCCTAGAGCAAGCTAAAACATGGGGCTTGCACGACATCTCCAAACCCGTGGAGCGGCACGGCACCTACAGCTTTATGTTTTGGGACCTGGACGACAACGCTTGGGAAATTTTGTCTAACCCCAAAGGCGGCTACAACTGGATTTTTGAGCAAGGCGATTTAGAAGGTAAGGGCCATTTCACGCCAGGGTTCAGGCACCAGCGGCCAGACGAACAGGAAGCTCAATAATTCCTGCCCAAGTTTTAACGGACGCGATTCTTCATAAAAGATTTTCAAATTCCCTCTGGAGGTGATGAGATGCTTACAAAATGGTGTGGTCTTGGTGCGCTAAATCTTTGTGCGCTTTGTGCTGGTTTGGCTCTTAGCCTAGTCAGTGCCTCAGGTGCTTGGGCACAAGGGGCCTTTCCCAATAAACCCATTCGACTCATTGTGGCCACCGTGCCTGGCGGTACCACCGACCTCATAGCCCGCATTGCAGCCGATGGCTTGAGCCAACAAACCGGTGTTTCTGTGGTGGTGGAAAACCGAGGCGGTGCCACGGGTTCTTTGGCTTTGGACTATGTAATGAAGTCCCCTGCTGATGGTTACAACCTATTGGTTGCCGCCAACGGCAATTTGCTTATCAAGCCGTTTATGGATAAGAGCTCTGGCTTTGACCCTGCCACTGACTTGTCACCTGTGTTCATCACCTCCGACAGTCCGCACCTAATTGTGGTGGGTAAGAACGTTCCGGTGGCGGACATGAGAAGTTTTGTGGCTTATGGAAAAGCCAACCCCGGCAAAATCTTTTACGGCTCTGCAGGTTTGGGCACTCAGCCACATATTTCGGTCAGTCAATTGGCTAAGTTGACTGGCATGCAAGTCACCCATGTGCCCTACAAAGGCTTGGGCAGTGCCATGAACGACTTTTTGGGTGGTCGGTTGCAGGTCATGTCCACCAGCTTAGGTACGGTGCTCCCCTATATCAAGGGGGGCGAGGTCAAGGTTTTGGCAGTTTCAGGCAAACGACGCTTGGCGGCTTTGCCCGATGTGCCTACCGCGGCTGAGGCGGGTGTACCCGATTGGTCTATGAGCGCCTGGTTTGGCATTTTTGCCCACAAGAACACGCCGCCAGAACTGGTGAAATTGCTCAACGACAAACTGAACCTTGCGTTTGAAGATCCCAAAATTCGACAAAAAGTGTTCGAAATAGGTGGTGAACTGGTCACCGACGGCCCCGCCGCTTTGGTGGAACGCATTCGAGCGGAACACAAAACTTACGTACAGCTGTTTAAAGAAGGTGTGATCACCCTCGAATAATGAAACCACCTTAAACATGAACTTCATGCTTGGGCGATCGACAGGGATAGCCCTAATGACTAATTCCTGCTCAAGTTCTACCATGCGCGATTGTTTATAAAGAATTTCAAATGGCTGAATTTAGACTTTTAAATTACACCTTGCTCTCAGATGAGGCTTCGAAGCATGACGCAACGCCTGAGTCTGTGCGGCCTGGTATTTTGGTTGGAGAGCATCATGTGGTGGACCTGCAATCTGCTTTGCCTGATTGTCCTTGGGCCTCATCCACACTGGCCGTATTGAACGCCTGGGAGCTTGCATTACCAGCTTTACATGAGTTGGCAAATCAAAAAGAACTTGCAAAGCTCACGTTGGACCAAGTCAAGCTTCAGGCGCCTTTGATGTATCCGCCTGCTATTTACTGCACCGGAGCCAACTATGGTGCTCATGCGCAGGAAATGTCTGCAGAAGGCAAAGGCGTAGACAAATCGGTCACTCAGCCTTATCTCTTTCTGAAGTCAGGCCCTCATTGCGTCATAGGTCCTGCGGACTCCATTGCCTTACCCTCTGTATCAACCAGTGTGGACTGGGAAGGTGAGTTTGCTGTGGTCATTGGTAAAACTGCGCGCAATGTTTCGGTCCAAGACGCCATGAAGAACGTTGCAGGCTACACCATCATGAATGACCTTTCCGCGCGTGATTTGAGCAGGCGTCCAGATTGGCCCCGTTGGAACATTGATTGGTTTGGTCATAAAAACTTTGATGGTGCTGCACCCATTGGGCCATGGATCACACCAGCCGATCAAATTGCAGACCACACCCAGTGTCATTTGAGGCTCTGGGTCAATGAAGAAAAAAAGCAAGACACCTTAGTAGCTGATCTGATTTTCAATGTGCCAGAGCTTATTGAGTACCTAAGCCGCCGCATGACACTCCGCCCTGGTGACGTGATTGCAACAGGCACGCCCGCCGGAGTCGGCCGACCTAAAGGAACTTTTCTTAAGCCAGGCGACACTGTTCGGATTGAAATTTCTGGCTTGGGTGTGCTTCAAAACCCAGTGGTCCAAGGGCAATGAACATGGCCTTGCCAAGCTCAACCCAATATGAGGTGGGAGGCATCCTTTTTCCTCAGCCATTCAAAATTAGGCGCTTGGGTCACTTTGGTGTGAATGTTCAAGACACCGCAAAAACGCTCCATTTTTACTGTGAGCTCTTAGGGTTTCGCCTTTCTGACCCTATGGATATTGCAGCTCGCAGTCCCAACAAGGATGAGCTTAAAAAAATTGGCGATACCAACCTCTACTTCACGCGTCATGGAACCGACCATCACTCCTTTGTATTTGGAGATCGTAATGTTGCCAATGCGCGAGGCAGGGAGTTGCCCGGCGATGTCACCATCAACCAGTTGACTTGGCAGGTAAGCAGTCTGAGCGAGATATCAAACGGCATTGATTTTTTTAAAAGCAAAGGGGTCCCAATCAATCGGGTGGGGCGTGATATGCCGGGTTCCAATTGGCATGTGTATCCCTTTGATCCTGAGGGCCACCGTAACGAGTTGTACTACGGCATGGAGCAGATTGGTTGGATGGGCACATCCAAACCCAAACCTGCTTACACGCGCGGTTTTCATGAGCGCCCAGCCTTGCCTCAAATGCCCGAATATGCAGAAATAGATCTGATGCGCGAACAAGGCGTGGACTTGAGCTCTGGCCACAGGCACCCAGAAGCCCAACCCGCCATTTATGACGTAGACGGTATTTTGTTGCCTCGCCCTTTTAAGGTGGTGAGGCATGGCCCGGTGGGCCTGTTTTGCAAAGACCTTGAAGCTATGGAGCGTTTTTACCAAGACATCATGGGCTTTTTGCTGACTGAAGAGGTCATTTGGAATGGTCACCGGTGTGTGTTTTTAAGATGCAACACGGAGCACCATTCTCTAGCCCTTTATCCCATTGCAATGCGACAAAGTTTGGGCATGAGTGAGAACACCACGCTGATGCACTTTGGCGTTCAATTAGCCAACTACCGCCAGCTCAAAAGTGCTTTGCACTACCTAGAGGAACAAGGCTGTCAGTTTTTAGATGTGCCCAAAGCGTTAACGCCTGGCATAGATTACTCGGCTCATGTCATCGATCCATCTGGTCACGCCATTCAGCTGTATTGCACGATGGACCAAGTGGGATGGGATGGCCAGCCGCGCCCCAAAAACAAAGTGGATGCGGTTGATTTACATTGGAAAAAATGGCCAGAAACACTGAGCTCTAAAACCGACACCTATATGGGCGAGGTGTATCTGGGCCCTTGGGGTTGATGACCCCCCTTTATTTTCGAACAAAAAAATCATGAGCACTTCTTCACCAGAGCACAGCCCTGAGGCTCTAGAACAACTGAAAAAGAATTTGGTCTACGGCTACCGTATTTTGGCCCGCTATGGCATTGGACTTGGCTTGTTGGCTCACCTGACAGCCCGACTGCCTGGCGCTCAAACTTTTTGGAGTTACAAGTGGGGCGACAGTTTTGAAGACGTCACCGTTGAGGGACTTCGTGAGTGTGATTTTCAAGGCAATGTGCTCTCTGGAGATGGCACGGTCAATGCCTCTTTAAAAATTGAAGGCATGTTGTATGCGGCGCGTCCTGACATCAACGCGATCACCCACCACCATGCCGACAACTGCTTGGCTCTTGGTGCCATCGGCCAAGTGTTGCAACCCTTTGAGCGCTCGGCTGCTCGCCTCTATGAAGATATGGTGTTGCTGCAAGACTATGACAACGCCCACATCGATCCTGTGATGGCCAAGGCCTTCGTGGACGCGTTGGGTCAACGTCATGCGGTCATGATGCAACACCACGGCATCATGGTCTGCGGACGCAATGTTCAAGAGGCGGTTGTGGTGACCAAAGAAGTCGAGATTTCAGCAGGCGTGCAGCTTAAAGCCATGGCAGCTGGAGCGCTTCGTCTATTGCCACACGCCGAAGCGATTCGCGCCAGAGAGCACAAAAAAACCGAACGTTCCTATATGGGTGTTTGGAACTATGAGGTGGGTAAGGTCAATCAGGCTACACCTGATTTATTCAACTGAACCTGTATGCGCTGCACATTATTCAAAGCCGCCTTCTTACTTTCCTTCGCTCTGTGCCCACTCTGGGTCATGAGCCAAACATGGCCTAACAAGCCCGTTAAGTTGATCGTTCCTTTTCCGCCAGGCGGAATGGCGGACGTGGTGTCTCGAATTCTGGGACAGCACCTGTCAGAGACCTGGGGGCAACAAGTGGTGGTAGAAAACCGTGCAGGAGCCGGAGGCACCATTGGCACCTCCGCAGTTGTAAAAGCTGCGCCTGATGGCTACACCCTCATGGCAGCTTTTGACACTCATGCAGCTGCACCTTACTTGTACAAAATTAATTACGATTTGTTGCAAGACTTGACCCCCATCTCAATGGTGGCGCGCTCCCCCATGTTGCTTGTGGCCAACCCGAACTTTCCAGCTAAAACATTGCCCAGCTTGCTCCAGTACGCCAAAGATAAACCCTCTGCCATCAACTTTGTAACGGTGGGTCCTGGCTCACCTGCTCGGCTTATGTTGGAGTTGTTAAAAAACTCAACCGGCATTAACGTGACCGTGGTGCCCTACAAAGGCGGTGGGCCCGCTATGGTCGACTTAATTTCCGGTCAGGTCGACGCCATGATTGCCTCGGTACCCACGGTTGCCCCTCATGTCAAATCGGGCCGTTTGCGTGTACTGGCCGTCACTTCAGAAAAACGCAGCAGCTTGGTCCCAGGTGTTCCCGCTATGAGCGAGACCATTCCCGGTTTTGGTACTGAAGCTTGGGTGGGCATCATGGGGCCCGCAAAAATGCCCCCTGAGGTTGTGGCCCAAATCAACACCGATGTTGCTAAGGCACTCAATTCGGCTGAGATTAAAAATAAGTTTATTGAAAATGGGCTGGAGCCCTCTTACGCCAACCCCGAAGAGTTTGAGCGCTGGATACGCAGAGAAATGGCGCGATGGTCTAAGGTCATCCGAGAGCAAAACGTCACTCTCGATTGACTATTCCCCGACAATTTTTCGAACCTTAATAAGCTCGCCCATTTTGTCGTAACTGCTTTTGAGCTGAGCGCCAAACTCGGCGGGGGAATTCAGCACCACTTCAGCGCCTAGATCACGCAGGCGGTTCACCACTTCGGGGGTACGGGCTACCTTGGCCACTTCGGCGTGGAGCTTTTGCAGTATGGGAGCGGGGATGCCAGCCGGTGCAAACAAGCCACCCCATGTGTGAGGCGTGAAGTCTGCATACCCCGCCTCGGTAAAGGTGCTCACTTGCGGCATGCCGGGCAGACGCTTGTCACTGGTCACCGCAATGGCTTGCACCTTACCGGCTTTGATTTGCGGCATCGCCAGGGTTACCGAAATCAGCATGGCGTCCACTTGGCCGCCCATCAGGTCGTTCATGGCGGGGCTGCCGCCTTTGTAGGGCACATGAATCATGTCGGTGTTGGACACGCTTTTAAACAACTCCATATACAAATGGTTGCTGGTGCCCGTGCCTGGGCTGGCGTAGGCAAATTTGCCATCTTGTTGCCGAATGTATTTCACCAACTCAGCTAAGTTGGTGGCCGGTACTTTGGGGTGCGTGATCAAAACCAATGGCACGCGCGCCAGCATGGTCACTGGCTGCAGGTCTTTAAAGGTGTCGTAGGTCAGGCCTTTGTAGAGGTGTGGGTTGGCGGGTACGCTGTCCACCGCCATGAGCAGGGTGTAGCCGTCAGGGGCAGATTTGGCCAGCGCAGTTTCTGCCAAGGTGCCACCGGCACCACCCCGGTTTTCAATAATGATGGGTTGCCCCAGGTTTTGAGAGAGCTGGGGCTGAATGGTTCTGGCCATGGTGTCCACTAAACCACCGGGTGCAAACGCCACCAACACGCGTATGGGTTTTTCTGGCCATTGAGCGTGGGCATTCATATGCAGCACCAAGGTGACCAAGGCCAAAGCCAACCATTTCAAGCATGTTGTCCGCATGGGGGATGTCTCCAAATAAAAATAATTTGGACTTGATCCTACGCTTGCCGCGCATGGGTCGCATAGGGATATGCCCTTAGGGGCAAGGCTTTAGAAGCTCAATTCACGGCTTCAAGCAACTCGGTTTCAATTTCAATTTGCGCGCGGTTGTTCTGCAAGGCTGAACCTG
>CAMAXR010000044.1 GCA_945862195.1 Hylemonella gracilis | reverse complement strand
CCCACCATGATGGTGAGCGACGCGGCCTTGGCACCCACCTCGCCGCCCGAAACCGGAGCATCCAGGTAGTCCGCACCCAGTTCGTTGATGCGGCGGGCAAATTCTTTGGTGGCCATAGGGTCAATGGAGCTCATGTCAATGACCACTTTGCGTGCGCCAGTTGCACCAGATGCGGCCGATGCCGCCTTAAGCCCTTCGGCCACGCCGTGTTCGCCAAACAGCACACGCTCAACATCCGGCGTGTCAGGCACCATGGTGATGATGAGGTCAGCCTGCTGGGCCACGCTGGCGGCATTAGGACAGGCCACGGCACCTGCATCCAACAATTCTTGTGGCACATTGCGGCGCGTGTGGGCAAACAACTTGTGACCAGCTTTCAAAAGGTTCAGCGCCATGGGTGCGCCCATGATGCCTAGGCCAATAAAACCGATATTCATGGTGGTAGGGGTGGAGGTGCTCATGCTTGTCCTTCAGTGAGGGTATCGAGTTGAAATTGGCCTGTTTTGTGCCACAACCATGTGTCTGTGTACGTGACTTTGCCGAGTTTGAGCGGGGCGGGAAACGGTGCGGCGTTGCGCACCGTACGTTCAATTTCGGCCATCACTTCGGGGGCATGTTTGGGGGCGCGCATCCAGCTGGTGCTGAGCACATGGCCTTGCGCATCGACCTCTACTTGCAGCACGCCCACGGCGTAAAGGAGCGGCGGCAACTTGCCCTTAAAAATTCTGTTGGAGTTTTTGTTGTACAGGTGGCTGGCGGCATCGCGTCGGTAAGCTTTGGGTGACAAGGCTACCGACACATATTTGGGGGCCGCAGGCGCTACTGATACAGGAGGCGGTGGTGGTGGCTCGGGGGCAGGGGGCGGGGCAGGGGTTGGCGCCGGAGCGGGAGCGGGAGCGGGAGGTGCAGGGGGTTGGGGGCTAGAGCAACCCGCTAAAAAACCACTGCTCCAAGCGGCTAGCGCCCAGCAGGCCCCTGAGCCTAGGGCCCAATTCAGGCAGCTTCTTCGGCTGCTGGGGGGCTGAGCCTGGCTTAAAAGTTGTGCCATGGCGAAATTTAATCCGCTGTGATGCCAGCATTCTTGATGGTTTTGGCCCAAAACTCAGTTTCGCGCTTGACCAGGGCGTCCAGCGCCTCTGGAGGCTGGTAACGAATTTCGATGCCAGCAGCAGAAGCGCGTGTTTTGGTGTCGGGCATTTCCATCGCTTGTTTGATGCTGGCGCTCAGCTTGCTGATCACATCTGCCGGTGTACCCGCTGGCGCAAAAATGCCAACCCAGGCTTCCAACTCAAAACCTTTTAGACCCGCCTCTGTGGTGGTGGGCACGCTAGGTATGCCGGGGTGGCGGGCACTGCCCGCTACAGCCAAGCCTTTGAGTTTGCCTGCCTGAATGTGCCCCATGACCGAGGGCGGCGTGGTGATAAACACCTGCACTTGGCCCGACAACACGTCTTGCACCGCTGGGCCAGACCCGCGGTACGGAATATGCACCATGCTGGTTTGGGTTTGGGTCTTGAATATTTCGGTGCCAATGTGCGAAAGCGAGCCGTTGCCCTGCGAGGCATAGCTCAAACGGCCCGGGTTGCTTTTTAGATAGCTGATGAATTCGCCCAACGTGTTCACAGGCACTGAGGGGTGCACCGCAATGACGTTGGTGGCGACGGTAATCAGCGCCACCGAAGCCAAGTCTTTTTGCGCCCAAGGCAATTTGGGTGTCAGAGACGGGTTACCCACGTGGTAAGCCGAATAAGACGTGAGCAGGGTGTAGCCGTCAGGGTTGGCGCGCGCCACGAAGCCATAAGCCACATTGCCGCTGCCGCCACCTTTGTTGTCCACCACCACAGTTTGGCCCAACACGCGGCTCAAAGGGTCGCTGAGCAAGCGTGCCGAAGCGTCCACAAAACCACCGGGGGGGTTGGGCACGACCAAGTTCACCGATTTGGCAGGAAAGCTGGCTGCGGTTTGGGCCAAAGCCATTGGGGCGGAAGCTGCGCATGCAAGGGCTGCAAAAGCCAACACGACGCGTCGCAAGCTGAGTTTGCTGGTGAGGGTCACAAGTGTCTCCTTGAAAAAAATTTATTAGGAGACAGTCTAGTGGGTTTTTGGGGGAAAAGCGGTCGGGATTGCACAATCCCCCGCTAAAGACGCCGCTATGTGCACACCACTATGAACCCACCACCCCCAAGGTCTACCGCTACGAAGCTATCTGCCATTCCTGCCCCAGAAGCATCGCTGTGGCAAGAAAACCCAAGGGCATTTTTGCAGCACCTCTTTGCGGTGGCGGTGCAGCGCGCTATGCCTTTTTATTGCCTCAAGCCCTATTTACCCCACCCCCCCAAAGGGCGCACGGTGGTCATCGGCGCGGGTAAAGCCGCGGGCGCTATGGCACAGGCTTTGGAGGCCTTGTGGCCAGCAGATGCACCCCTAAGCGGTGCGGTGGTCACACGCTACCAACACACGCCGCCCCGGTCAGCCAGCCTTGCAGGGCAAAAACCCCGAATTGACGTGCTGGAGGCCGCGCACCCCGTGCCTGATGCGGCGGGTTTGGCCGCTTCTGCGCGCATGCTGGAGCTGGTGGAGGGTTTAACCGCGGATGATTTGGTCATTGCCCTCATCTCTGGAGGTGGGTCTGCCCTGCTGACCTTACCGGCTGAGGGGTTGACGCTGGCGGACAAGCAGGCCCTTAACCGAGCTTTGTTGGCCAGTGGCGCCCACATTGGCCAGATGAATTGCGTGCGCAAGCACCTCTCGCGCATCAAAGGCGGTCGGCTGGCGCAAGCCTGTGTGCCTGCGCAGCTGCTGACCTTGGCCATCAGCGATGTGCCCGGTGACGACCCCGCCACCATCGCCAGTGGCCCCACCGTGCCTGACACCACCACCTGCGCCGATGCTTTGGCACTGATTGAGCGCTTGCACTTGCCAGTGCCGCCCCAAGTGTTGGCGCAGCTGCGCAGCCAGACGCTGGAAACCCCCAAGCCCGGAGATGCCTGTTTTGATCGCGCCCAAGTGCATGTGGTGGCCACCCCTGCCCAAGCGCTGCAAGCTGCGGCGCAGTGGGCGCAAAGTGCGGGGTTGCACGCCTATGTGATGGGCGACGCCATAGAAGGTGAATCGCGCGAGGTGGGCCAAGCCCATGCGGCGTGGGCACAAGACCCGGCTTTTCAGAGGCCCTGCGTGATTTTGAGCGGCGGCGAAACCACGGTGACCCTGCGCGCTCAAGACTTAAGCGCAAGTTCAGACCCTATGTCCAAGCCCCAAGGCGGTCGCGCGGGCGAATACGGTTTGGGGTTGGCGAAGGCTTTGGCGGGCCAAGCCCATACATGGGCTATTGCAGCCGATACCGACGGCATAGACGGTTCGCAAGACAACGCGGGCGTTTTGGTGGCGCCCGACACCTTGGCCCGTTCCGAAGCCTTGGGGGTGCACATGGACGCCCACCTTCGCCGCCACGACTCTTACGGCTTTTTTAAAGCCTTGGACGATTTGGTGGTGACAGGCCCTACTTTTACCAATGTGAACGACTTTCGCGCCCTACTCTTGCTTTGATTTTGGTTTCTTTGACATGTCTCAAGGTGCTTCCGGGGTGGAATGTGCACAGTGATTGGCATGGTGAATGTGGAATTTCTGGACCCTACCTCGGCCGAGCAGACCGTGCTGCCCCTTGCCACGGTGTTGGTGCGCCGTGGCGTGGCCTCGGCTTGGGCGGTTCACTTAGATGCTGGGCAGGTGGTGCTGGGCGTCCAGCACCTGAACGGTATGGTGCACCAACTCGGCAATGCCGAAGGCCCCCTTTGGCTGAACGCCAGCGAGGTGGTCCTGAACCTGGGCGCGGTGGTGGATATGGTGGCGCAAACCGAGGTGCGGGTGCGCCGCATTCCGGCGGCCAAGTTCATGCAGTCTATGGCCGAGCTGCCCCAAGCCGCACGCTGGGTCATTCGCGACATGGCCACGGCGCACCGGCAGCAAGTGGAGCTGTCCGTCAGCCGTTTGGCTTTAGACGCCGATGCCCGCTGCGCAGAATGGCTGTTGCAGCATGTCCAGCCTGAAGCCCAAGGCCAGCTGTCCGTGACCCTGGAGCAACCTAAACGAATGATTGCCGCCCAACTGGGCATTGCCCCCGAAACTTTTTCGCGTGTGCTGCAGCACCTGCGCTTGCAGGGGCTGATCAGCGGCAGCGGCCGCCAGTTGTGGGTGATGGACTTGGTGGGGCTGCAAAAAATGGTATCAGGCTAGCGCTCTTTAGTTGGGCTTACGCTCTTTAAAGTGCAGCAACAACAGTGCCAGCGCCCCTACCGCCATGACCCCCAGCGACACATGTACCGCTTGCTTGCTGGCCGCATACACCAAACTGGAATAAGCCAAGTAAGCGCAGGCTAAGCAAAACAGTATGGGTGTCAGGGGGTAAAGCGGCATTTTGAATACCGCTTGATTCGGGGTTGTGGTGCTCGACCTTAATTTAAATACCGACAAGCCCACCAGCAGTAAAAAGCTCCAAAACACGGGCGCGGTGAATTCCACCATGGCTTCAAAACCGTCGTGTTGGAGCAGACCCAAAACCACCAAGGCCAGCGCAATCACAGACTGCACCAGTAGGGCAGCAACAGGGGTGCCGGCACTGAAGCTCCACTTCGCCATAAACCCAAGCGGTTTCCAGCTTTGGGCCAAGGCAAAGTTGCTGCGCGCACCCACAATCATGGTGGCGTTGATGCTGGTCAGCGCGGCCAAGGCTACAAACAGGCTCAGGGCCTGTTTGCCCCAAGGGCCAAAAGCTGCACCCATCACATCGGCTGCGGCCGCTTTCGAGTCGGCCAAGCCCTTCAAGCCCAAACCATGTAGCAAGGCGGCATTGACCAGTACATACACCACGCTGATGATGGCTAGGCTTAGCAAAATCACCTTCACCATGCTGCGCGTGCCGCCTTTGACTTCGGCCGAAATGTAGGCCGATTCGTTCCAGCCGCCAAAGGTCAGCAACACAAACACCAAGGCCAAACCCGCCAAGCCCAAGGGCGGTGTGCTGCTGAACCAAGAAGGTGTCGCCTCAGCTACGGGGCTTATGCTGAAGCCCGCCACCACGACCGCCAGAAGACCCAGCACTTCAAAAATGGTCAAGGCAGATTGCACGCGGCCAGAAGCCTCCAGGCCCACCCAGTTGACCACCGTAAGCACCAACACAATGCCCAATGCCCAAATGGCGGTGGAGTAAGCCCCCAGAGGAATGGCTTGGCTCATGTAGTCGCCAAACACAAAGGCCAAAAGCGCAATCGAGCCGGTGTTGATGACCATAGCCTTGGCCCACGCGTACAAAAAAGCCAAATGCTTGCCGTAGGCCAGCTCTAAAAAGTGGTAGTCGCCCCCCGCATGAGCGTGGCGCGACGACAGCTCGGCATAACACAGCGCGCCGGCAATGGAAATCAGGGCGCCTGCCACCCAAGCGGCGTAAATCCAACCTACGTCGCCCATGGCCCCCGCCACCATGGAGGGGGTTTTAAAAATGCCAGCACCAATGACGATGCCCACAATGATGGCCACTGCTGTGGCAGGGCTCAGTCTGGGTGCAGGAGAAGTGAAAGCGGATGCGGATTGGGTTGGAGTTGCAGGTGTGTTGGCTGAGCTAGCGGCCTGGGAACCAGGCGCCGCTGCGCCGGTCATGGGCGGCTGCCCTTGAAGCTGGTGTTGCTGAACGAATTGCCCACTTCACCTTCGAGTTGGTTGCCGCGTATGGTGGCCTTGACGTTCTGCAAGCGGTTGGAGGTGTCAATAAAGCGGAAGCGCAGTTGGTCGCCCTGGAGTTCGGGCGTCAATAAATTCTGTGGAGGCAGTTTGCCCAAGGTGATGGTGCCGCCCACATGCTGGTAGCGCTGTTGCAAATCCAGGCTGACCACGGGGTTGTTGTCTATGCCATTGAGGTTCCAGCGCCCCTGCACTTGGGCCGGAACAATCCAAAAGTAGCCGCTGTTTTGGCTGGTACGGATGACTTGATCGGGTTCCCAGTCGCCCATGCTAAAGGAGTTGGTCACCAAGCGGGTGCCAGGCTTCATTTTCAGCAAAATAGGGCGCAAACGCAGGTTCAGCTCGGGCAACAGGTACATGGTGACCACGGTGGCTTGGCTGAAGTCTTCTACAAAAATATCGCCGCGGATGATGCGCACCCTATCCGCCACCCCCGCGCGCTCCGCGTTGCGCTGGGCAAAGGCCGCCATGTCGGGGTTGTACTCAATGCCCACAGCCCGCGCGCCAAATTCCAGTCCTGCAGCAATGGCAATTTTGCCGTCGCCAGCACCTAGGTCATACACCAGATCGTCTTTGGTGACTTTGGCGGTTTGCAGCATTTTGGTGACCAGCTCGTCGGGCGTGGGAACCCACACCACGTCTTTACCCGCTTGCCAAACTTGGGGTTGGTAGGTGGTGTCAGCCTTGGTTTGCGCCAGGGCGGTTAATGAAGAGCTGCCCCATACCAAGCAGGCCAACAAAGCCAAGACGTGGGCAACCGAGCGAGACAATTGAATGGAGGATTTCATGATGGCTCCTGATAGATGAAGATGAAGGTGGACGATCACATGAGACGACGTAAAAGCACAGGTTTATATCAGTCGCCGGTGATGTTGCGTTCTTTGATGATGGCGCCAAACCGTTTGGAGTCTTCCATGGCTTTGGCACCAAACTGAGCCGGCGTGAGGGGCAATGCCTCGCCACCGAGCGCGGCAATGCGGTCCCGCAGGGCGGGAGTGCCCAAAATGCGGTTGATTTCGCGGTTCAGGCGCTCCACCACGGGAGCGGGCGTGCCCGAGGGGGCGTAAAAACCAAACACTGTGTCGGCGTCAAAACCTTTTAAGCCAGATTCGTCCAAGGTGGGCACCTCGGGGAACAGGGGCGACCGTTTGGGACTGCCTACTGCCAGCAGGCGCAGTTTGCCCGCGCGCACTTGGTTCAGGCCAATGCCTGGGTCAAAGTAATAGTCAATCTGACCGGCCAACAAGTCTTGCAGCGCAGGTGCTGCGCCACGGTATGGCACGTGCACGGCAAACAACTGAGCCTGGCTCTTGAACATTTCGCCCGCCAAGTGGGGAGAGCTGCCGTTGCCCGCAGAGCCATAAGACAGGCGGCCGGGGTTGGCCTTGACGTGGGCCATAAAGTCTTTGATGTTGGCGCCGGGCACCTCAGGGCGGCTCACCAAAAACACCAGCACTCGGGCGGCTGAGGCCACGGGCGTCAGGTCTTTGGTAGGGTCAAACGCCATCTTGGTGTAAATGTGCGGGTTGACCGACACCATGCCCCCCGAGCTCATGAGCAGGGTGTAGCCGTCCGCGGCCGATTTGGCCACCACCTCGCCGCCCACATTGCCGTTGGCGCCGCCTCGGTTTTCCACCACCACAGGCTGGCCCAAGGCTTCTTGCAGGGGCAGTGAAATGGCGCGGGCAATTTGGTCTGCAGCGCCGCCGGGCGGAAAGTTCACCACCACTTTGACGGGCTTGGCAGGCCAAGCTTGTGCCCAAGCCTTGGCTGGCGCCAAAATGGCTGCAGCTAGAAAGGTAATGAACATTGCACTGAACAATGCGCACCACATGGCGGACAACATTGGGCTGTTAAGCGGCTTGCCTTGCGCCAAGCGCAGAGCCTGCACGAGGGGGTTTTGGGTTTTCATGGTGGGTCTCCTTGGTGGTTTAGGTTTTATGTCACTTTGGTTGGTATGGCTTTGGGTTTGCGCATCCATCGTATGGGCTGGGGCGCAATGTCGCGGGCTCGCGCGCCGTGCCGCAGCAGCGTCTGGTCGAGCTTTTTGCCGCTTTCGTCGGCAAGCGCTGCCAAGCGGGCTTCGCGAAGGGCGGTGGCTTTAACTTCGGGGGAGGATAGGGTGGCCATGCTCAAGTGCCGTACCACATGCAGCAGGTGGTCTTTGCCGCGTTCGTTGGTGCTGCCGTAGCCTTTAATGAGTTGGCCGCACAGCGCCACTTCATGCCCGCTGGCCCAGTGGGCTTGGGTGCTGGTCACCACGGCTTGCAGCCATTCGTTGATAAGGGCTTGCTCTGTGGCGTTGCGGCTGCTCCAAGGACGCAGTGTCTTGAAGCTGGCCAAAGTGCGCAAGGCCAACATGCCGCCTATGGAATGGGTGCCAATTTTCAGGGGCAAGGCCCAAGGCGTGCGTCCTTGAGCCGCGCGGGAGCGGTCCCAGCGCAGCAGCGGTTGGGCGAGGGCCTTGGGCAGCAAGCCCGCCAGCTCTGGAATACCGGGCTTGAAGTGGTCGTACACGTACAACAAATCTTCCGGGCCGGCCTTGACTTCTTGCTGCACGCGGACCATTCGGCTGGGGCGGCTTTTCAGGTCAGCTACCCGCACGATGTCGTCAAACGCCATCCACAAAGCCAGCCAGCGTGCCATTTCTCGGGTGGTGGCCCAGCCGTGCTGCAGTTGCGGGTCGGCAGCCAGTTCGGCCCGTTGGACCTGCTGCAAACGGTCGATGTAGAGCTTGGCATAGGCGCGGCCTTGGTAGTCCACCAAACGCGCCAGCCCCAGCTTGATCATGTCGTGTAAGGGGGTGGGAAACGGCTCCAGCCACAGCCTCATCCACTGGGTGTCGTCGGGCGAGGCTGGTGTGTTGGCTGGGGTGTTTGAAGGGATGGCGCCTGGAAGGCTGGTGCTTTGAAGGCTGTCGCGCACCAGCTGCAGTTGGCTGCGCTGCTCCTGCACCTGTGCCCAGCCCAGTTCAAAGCCGCGCCAACTGGCTGCGGCGGTGCTGCCCCCGCCCTGAATCACCGCTTGGTAGGCCGAGCGCGGAAACGGAAACACCCCGCTGCCCGCCAACGCGCCGAGCATGACCGCGCTCACAATGGTGCCTGCCTGTTTGGACAGGGTGCCCATGTCAAGCACATGGTGTTCTTGGCTGTGGTCGCGTACGAGTTGCAGCAGGGCTGCGCTGTCGACCCGGCCGTCAGAGGGCTGCATGCGCTCCAAGGTGGTGAGGCTGCGCGCGCTGGAGCTGATGATTTGGGTGCGCTCGGGGCTGGTCATGCCCAAGCTGATTTGCCGTGCGGTTTCCAGCAGTTCAGAAGAAATCAGCACATCCAGCATGCCCGGTGCGGGGTAGAGGCTGAACACCGGCTGTTGGCCTTGAAGTTCAGACAGTGGTTTAGGAAACACTTCCACGTAATACGTGGTGGCCCCTGTCCGTTGGGCTACCCCAGGGATAGAAGTGCTTTGCGCGGCATAGCCGCTGTGTTGGGCCACCTCCATCAACCACTCTGACATCACGCCGCCGCCCTCACCCCCTAGGGCGCAAATGAGCAGGGTGATGGGGGAGGTGCTCATGCCGCCTGCGCAGGCTGCAAGGCCTGAACCATTTTTTGGCGCACACCCGCCCACCAGCGCTCTAAGCTGCGCGGGTTTTGCACCACTTCGGCACGGTAAAAGCTGGGACACAAGGTGGCGGCGTGGGCGTTTTCGCCGCACAGGCCGCAACCCACACAGCCGTCGATCACGGTGGCTACGGGGTCCACCTTGAGTGGATCTGGGTTGTCTTTAAGGGTCAGCGTGGGGCAGCCCGAAAGCCGAATGCAGGCGTGGTCGCCATTGCACACGTCTTCGTCCACACCGTACTTCACCCGCACCACCCGCTTGCCTTTTTTGAGCAAGCTGGCCAACCAAGGTTTGATGCGGCGTTGGCGTTCCAGTTGGCATTCGCCCTCAGCCACGATGACTTTGAGCCCATTGAAGTCTGAGGTGAAGGCTTCCGTCAAGGTTTGGCGCATGTCTTCAACCCGGTAGGTGTGCACCGTGCGCAACCACTTCACACCTAAGCCCTTAAGGGTGTCTTCGATAGTCAAGTTGGACGCGGTCAGGCTTTTTTGCTTGTCAGCTGTGGCGTTTTTAATCGCCTCGTCGGGGGTGGAAATGATGTCTTGCGTACCGGTGGCGGAGGTGTAGCCGTTTTTAAAAATCAGCAGTACCGCATCGTCGCCATTGAACAACGCAGACTGCACGCCGGTGAGCAGGCCGTTGTGCCAAAAGCCACCGTCGCCCATGATGGAAAGCACCCGCCGCTGCATCATGGGCGACACGCCCGCGCGGCTGGCCAGGCTCATGCCGTAGCCCAAAATGGAGTGGCCCACCGAAAAAGGCTCAAATGTGGCCAGCGCGTGGCAGCCAATGTCGCCCGCCACATGCACTTGGCCCACTTGCTGCTGCGCCAGCTTGAGCGCTGAAAACACCGGCCGCTCGGGGCAGCCTATGCACATGCCCGGGGGGCGGGCGGGCAAGGCGCCCGGCGCAGTGCCCGTAGGCACTTGCATGCGCCCAATGGCTTGACCCACCGCCAGTCGACGTTGTTGGTTGGTTTGCAGCCAGCCTTGAGCTGGGTTGGCGTCCACATCGGGAGCGTGCTGCGTCAAAAAGCTCAGCAGGCCTTGCGTCAACACCTCTACGCTGTATTCGCCGCCGCTGGGCAACACGTCTTTGCCGTGCAGCGCGGTTTGTATGTCGCGCCGGCGCAGGTAGGTGGCAATTTCATGCTCGATGTATTCGGGCTGGCCTTCTTCCACCACCAGCACAGCCCGCTTATCTGCGGCAAATTCGCTCACCTGTTCAGGTACCAGCGGGTAGGTGACGTTGAGCACCAGCAGGGGAATCTGGCTGTTTCCAAAGGCGTCGGCCAAGCCAAACGACTGCAGCGCACGCACCAAGCTGTTGTAAAGCCCACCTTGAACAATGATGCCCAGTTCAGCGCGCGGGCCGTCTAACAGGTCATTGAGCTGGTGCTCCAAGATGTAGCGGCGTGCAGCCGGCAGCCGTTGCTCAATTTTGAGCTTTTCTTGCCTGAAGGTCACTGGTGGGTGGGCCAGCTTCATGTAATTGAACTCACTAGGCTCGGTCATCAGGTTTTGGGTGGAAATGGCGGGCAGCTGGTTGTCTTTGCACTCAAAACT
The DNA here is from genome assembly GCA_945862195.1 of Hylemonella gracilis. Taxonomy (GTDB): domain Bacteria; phylum Pseudomonadota; class Gammaproteobacteria; order Burkholderiales; family Burkholderiaceae_C; genus Hylemonella; species Hylemonella gracilis_C. The sequence goes on along the minus strand of CAMAXR010000044.1, from coordinate 2,913 downwards.
GCCCCGCACATGGCAGGCGCGGATGCGCAGTTCCATCATGGCGGGCATATTGGAGGCCTCCGAAAGCCTAAAACCATGCTCCACCAAATCCACCATGCGAGACAAATCGGGGCGGGGATCGAGCAGCACCATGCACGATTTTTGGGCATAAGCATGGCTGCGCTCTTGAATCACGCTGGCACCTTCGCCATAGTCTTCGCCCAGCACAATCAAAACGCCACCGGTCACCCCGGGCGAGGCTAAATTGCTCAAGGCGTCTGCCGCGACGTTAGTGCCCACTATAGATTTCCACGTTACAGCGCCGCGCAACGGATAATGTATAGAGGCCCCGAGCATGGCAGCGGCCGAGGCCTCGTTGGAGCAGGCTTCCACATGCACGCCCAGCTCATCCATATAGGGTTTGGCTTGCACCATAACGTCCAGCAGGTGCGACACGGGGGCCCCTTGGTACCCGCCCACATAAGACACGCCCGATTGCAGCAACGCCTTGGTGATGGCCAAAATGCCTTCGCCATGGAACATTTGACCTTGGCCCAGGGCAAGTTGCTTGATTTCCTTGCTGAAAGAAACTTCCATGTGTCTCCTCTAGTTATGGGGTCAGAGTGTACTGAGGTGCCTCTGCCTACAATCTGAACAACCGCACTTCCCCCACCTCATCTCATTAAGTCAGGGCGATTTCCCCATGAGCATCAAGAGCGACACCTGGATCCGCCGCATGGCCGAGCAGCACGGCATGATTGAGCCGTTTGAACCCGGCCAGATCCGCCACAACGCCGAGGGTCAAAAAATTGTGAGCTATGGCACCAGCAGCTACGGCTACGACATCCGCTGTGCGCCGGAATTTAAGGTGTTTACCAACATTTACAGCACGGTGGTGGACCCCAAAAACTTTGACGAAAAAAGCTTTGTGGATATGAACAGCGATGTCTGCATCATCCCGCCCAACAGTTTTGCCTTGGCCCGTACCGTGGAGTACTTCCGGATTCCGCGCAACGTGCTGACTGTGTGCCTAGGCAAGAGCACTTACGCCCGCTGCGGCATCATCGTCAACGTGACGCCTTTTGAGCCCGAATGGGAAGGTTATGTGACGCTGGAGTTTTCCAACACCACGCCCTTGCCCGCCAAAATTTACGCGGGCGAAGGCTGCGCCCAGGTGCTTTTTTTCGAGAGTGACGAAGTGTGCGAAACTTCCTACAAAGACCGTGGGGGTAAATACCAAGGTCAAGTGGGCGTGACCCTTCCTAAAACCTAATGAGCAACGTTATCGAATCTCTCTCTAATCAAGCGTCCTCTCCAGCGACTTCTGACTCCCCCGAGCTGATTTCCGCGTCTCCTGAAACCTCGCAGTCTTTCTCCCAGCTGAACCTGGATGCTCCCTTGGCCCGCGCGGTGGCCGAAATGGGTTACACCTCCATGACGCCGATTCAGGCGCAGGCTATTCCGGTGGTGTTGCAAGGGCGGGATGTCATGGGTGCCGCCCAAACTGGTACCGGTAAAACCGCCGCGTTTTCGCTGCCGCTGCTGCAGCGACTCCTCAAACACGAAAACCCTTCCACATCGCCTGCCCGCCACCCGGTGCGTGCTTTGGTGCTCTTGCCCACCCGCGAGCTGGCGGACCAAGTGGCCCAGCAAGTCAAGCTTTACGCCAAGTACACCAAGCTGCGCAGCGCCGTGGTGTTTGGCGGTATGGATATGAAGCCCCAAACCTTAGAACTTAAGGCTGGCGTAGAGGTGCTGGTGGCCACGCCCGGACGCTTGCTGGACCATATAGAAGCCAAAACTGCGGTCTTGAACCAAGTGGAATATGTGGTCCTGGACGAGGCCGACCGCATGCTGGACATTGGTTTTTTGCCCGATTTGCAACGCATCTTGAGCTACCTGCCCAAGCAGCGCACCACTTTGCTGTTTTCAGCCACGTTTTCCAACGACATCAAACGCTTGGCTTCGAGCTACCTAAAAGATCCGGTCACCATTGAGGTGGCGCGTTCCAATGCTACCGCCGCCAACGTGACCCAAATTTTTTACGGCGTGGCAGACGACGACAAACGCCGTGCCGTGCGCCAGTTGCTGCAAGAACACAACATTCAGCAAGCCTTTGTGTTTGTGAACAGCAAACTGGGCTGCGCACGTTTGGCGCGCGACCTAGAGCGTGATGGCCTTAAAACCACCGCCTTGCACGGCGACAAAAGCCAAGACGAGCGGCTCAAGGCGCTCGAAGCCTTTAAAAAAGGCGAGGTGGACTTGCTGGTGTGCACCGACGTGGCTGCCCGTGGGCTGGACATTAAAGACGTGCCCGCCGTGTTCAATATCGACATTCCTTTCAATGCCGAAGACTACGTGCACCGCATTGGCCGCACCGGCCGTGCCGGGGCTTCAGGCCTAGCCATCAGCTTTGTGTCGGGCAAAGACAGCCGCTTGGTGGGAGATATTGAAAAACTCATCAAAATCAAAATCGACCTCTTGCCTTTGAATGTGGATGCAGGACGTAGCCCCCGGTCAGACGGTCGGGGCGACAGATACGAAGGCAGCGGTCGTGGAGAGCGTGCGCTCCGCCGCGACTACGCCCGCCCTGCGCCCGCGCCGCGCGATCCGTTTTTTGACAAGCCTTACGAGGCGCCGGTTGTGGCAGAGGTGGTTGCAGACACCGCAGTAGCTGCTGGATCTTCAGGGGCCTCCGGGTTATCGCCCAACATCAAGCCCAAGCGTAAGGTGGCGGCGCTGTTTAAAACCACTTAGCCAAGTGGTTTTCCATTGATGCCCTCAATCGTTTAGACGGTTGATGTCACAGGGAACTTGAATCCATTCATGTCTGCGGTCTTCGCTCAGGCGCAGTGCACTCAGGCTGCCGCCCCACACGCAGCCCGTGTCTAGGGCGTACACATCGGTGCGGTGCAGCCAACCTAGGGTTGACCA
>CAMAXR010000043.1 GCA_945862195.1 Hylemonella gracilis | reverse complement strand
AACCAAAGGTTCACGGCCACCACGTCGTCCACATGCACAAAGTCGCGCAGTTGTTGGCCATGGGCATAGCCGCCGTACTCGCCAAAGAGCTTGACTTGGTCTTCAGCCATGAACTGGTGAAACTGGTGATACGCCACGCTGGCCATGCGCGCTTTGTGCTGCTCTCTGGGGCCGTAAACATTGAAGTACCTAAAGCCCACGACTTGGTGAGGTGCTTTTTCAAAATGCGTCCCCAGCTCTCGCCGCATTTTTTGGTCAAACAACAATTTAGAGTAGCCGTACACATTGAGCGGTTTTTCGTAGGCGGACTCTTCTTTAAAGATGGACGACCCGCCATAGGTGGCTGCCGACGATGCGTACAACAAGCGTGTGCCCTGGCTCATGCAAGCTTGAAACAACTCGCATGAAAGCGTGTAGTTGTTGTCCATCATGTACTTGCCGTCTTGCTCCATGGTGTCGCTACACGCGCCTTCATGAAACACGGCTTCCACATCGCCGTAGTGACCCGCCTCAAACAGGGCATAAAAGTCGTCCATGTCCACGTAGTCGGCAATGCGCAGATCGGCCAGATTGCGAAACTTGTCGCCCACGCTCAAATCGTCAACCGCAATGATGTGGTCGATGCCCCGCGCGTTCAAGCCTTGAATAAGGTTGCTGCCAATAAAGCCAGCGGCTCCGGTCACTACAATTTTGTTCATGAAAGGTCCTGTTCAAGCAGTTCACCATAGCTGACGGTAGCGGTTCCAAACTTGCCCACCACCACGCCACCAGCGCAGTTGGCCCATGGCATGGCTTGCCGCAAGGTCATGCCAGACGCTACCAAAGCCGCCAGTACGCCAATGACGGTGTCTCCAGCGCCGGTCACATCGAACACCTCACGGGCCTGCGCCTGCACGTGCATCTCCCCTTCGGCGTCAAAGAGCGTCATGCCTTCTTCGCTGCGGGTTAAGAGCAGCGCTTGGAGTTGCAGTTTTTCACGTAAAGCATGGGCTTTGTCGCGCAGGACGGCTTCAGAACTCCAGCGCCCCACCACTTCTTGTAATTCCGCCCGATTGGGGGTGATCACAGTGGCGCCGGTGTAGCGGGCGTAGTCTGACCCCTTGGGATCCACCAACACCGGAATGGATGCCCTGCGGGCCAGAGCCATCATGTCAGGTATGTGTTGCAGGCCGCCTTTGCCGTAGTCCGAAAACAAAATGGCTTGGTGTGCTGGCAAGATGCGGCCAAAAGTTTCGGTTTGAGAGGCCAGCATTTCGCGCTGCGGTGCTTTTTCAAAATCAAGCCGAATCAACTGCTGTTGCCTGCCAATCACCCTGAGTTTGACGATGGTCTGCATTTGCGCATCGCGCGCAAAATAAGGCGTGATGCCGGTTTGCGACACCAAGGCCTCTAGTTTGTGGCTGGCTTCGTCGTCGCCCACCACGGTCAATAAAGAGGCTTGTGCACCCAGCGCCACCACGTTGCTGGCCACATTGGCTGCACCACCTAAGCGCTCTTCTTCGTTTTGAATACGCACCACGGGTACAGGTGCTTCAGGGCTGATGCGGTCTACCGCGCCAAACCAATAGCGGTCCAGCATCACATCGCCGACTACCAAGACCTGTGCTTGGGCAAGTTGTGCGGGCGTAACGAGTGGCGGCATGTTGGACATGGTGAAAAGGGAGGTGAAAGAAGCGTTAGAAAAAGACAGAGCTTAAAGCTCCTCGACACGGCGGGCGGGGTAGCTGTCCCAAGCCTGACAGCCCGGGCATTGCCAAAAGTGACGCTTGGCCTCAAAGCCGCAAGCCGCACAACGGTACCTTTGCAAGGGTTTGACGGCATGGTCCAGCGCTCGCTGCACCTGCGGGTGGTATTGGTTGTGTTCCAGTTTTTCGCCCGCGATCCATTGTGTGGCAGCTACGAGCGAGGGCAGGCGTTCTAAGTGTTTCACATACCAACCCCGTGCGGTATTTTTTTGCTTGGCCAGGTGGTCTTCCAATTCCACGATGGCTTCAATCACGTCCAGCGAGGGGGTTTGCTCGTAACTCGATTTAAGCGCCTGTAGGCCATCGGCTACCCGTTCGCATCCGATGCAGGCTTTGGGGTACAAGCCCGCAATCAGTGGAATGGATGCGGGCACATGCTCCATAGCGGCCGTGAGCGTGGCAAAGGCGGCAGCATGATGAGACAAGTCAAGTTGCAGTTGGGCCAGCTCCATGCGGGGTCGGGGAGACTGGGCTGACAGCTCAATGGCCTCTTGTAACAGCGCCTGCGCCTGAGACGATTCTTCTGCTTTGGCCAGGGCTTGAGCCTGTTCGCATAGATAGTGCGCCAGCCTGCCTGTGAAGCTTCCGGTTTTGGTGGCATCGAGTTTGCGCGCCACTTGGGCGGCTAAGGGCCAGTCGCGGGTGCGTTCGTAAATTGACAGCAGAGCCAGCAGCGCGTCTTCTTCTAAAGGAGTGCCCGTGAGTTTATTGAGAGCAGATTCGGCACGGTCGAGCAGGCCTGCTTTTAAAAAGTCCATGCCTAGGGCGTATTGGGCGCGCTGACGGTCATGGTTGTTCAAGTCGCCGCGCGCCAACAAATGCTCGTGCACCCGGACCGCGCGCTCAAACTCGCCACGGCGTCGAAACAAATTGCCCAGCGCAAAGTGCAGCTCTGAGGTGTCAGGGTCGTGCTGAACAGCTTCAATAAAAGCGTCAATGGCTTGGTCTTGCTGTTCGTTGAGCAAAAAATTCAAGCCTTTGAAATAGGCTTTGGGAGACTGGCGGTTTTCAATCCGCAATTGCCTGAGGTCTAAACGAGAAGCCATCCAACCCAAGCCAAAAGCTACAGGCAGGCCCAACAAAATCCAACTCAGTTCAATTTCCATGGGGGGCACCTGGAGTGGTTTGCGGTAAAGCGTTTGCAGGTGAGGCTGCTTTAAAGTCATCCGTAGCGGGGCCGGACCGCCCCAAATGCCTTGAACGCCACACTTTAGGCAGCATGGCGGCAATACCCAGACCCAGACCCAGCACAAACGCGACCAGCACCACGATCACCGTGGGCGCGCGCCAATAGGTGCCAAAGAAAAAATGCACGGTGGCGTCCTGCTGATTGTTCAGGGCGAAGGCAAATAGGGTAAAAAAAATGGCTGCTTTGAGTAACCATTTCAGCAGCCAGACGATGTGTTTCATCCAAATCCTCGGTGTCGAGGCATTTTATCGGGCTGGTGCCGATGTGCGAACTTTGGGTGAGGCTAAAGCGGGGGCAGAGCTTGGAGATGGCAAGGGCAGCAATTCGCCGAGAGGGCTTGTGCGCTCATCCACAGCTTCGCGCAAGGCTTTGCCGGGCTTGAAATGGGGCACACGTTTTTCAGGGATGGACACGCTCTCGCCACTGCGAGGGTTGCGCCCCATGCGCGGGGGGCGGCGGTTGATCGTGAAGCTGCCAAAACCTCGGATTTCAATGCGATGGCCCCGAACCAAGGCATCGTTCATGGCATCCAAAATGGCTTTGACCGCAAATTCGGCGTCGCGTTGAGTCAGCTGCGCAAAGCGGGCAGCCAGCTCTTCCACCAGGTCGGAACGCGTCATGAAATTCTCTATGGGTCTACGTTGTACAAAAACGGTCTTGCACTGAAACTGACACCCCAGCACCGACGCATGGCCACAAGGCTAGACGAGGGTGCTGGGGCTGGGTTTGAGTGAGTCGGCTTAGTTGTTGTCCAACTTGGCGCGTAACAGAGCGCCCAGGCTGGTGGTGCCAGCGCTGGTGTTGTTTTGGCTTAAGTTGGCCATCGCTTCTTGCTGGTCCGCATTGTCTTTGGCTTTGATCGACAACTGAATGTTGCGGGTTTTGCGGTCTACGTTGACCACTACAGCGGTGACTTCGTCGCCTTCTTTGAGCACATTGCGCGCGTCTTCCACGCGGTCGCGGCTGATTTCGGAGGCGCGCAGGTAGCCCAAAATGTCTTCGCCCAGGTCAATTTCGGCGCCTTTGGCATCCACGGTTTTGACCTTACCCGTCACCACTGCACCCTTGTCGTTGATGGACGCAAAGGTGGTGAACGGGTCGGAGTCGAGTTGCTTGATACCCAAGGAAATACGCTCGCGCTCCACGTCCACCGCCAGAATGATGGCCTCCACGTCTTGGCCCTTCTTGAAGTTGCGCACAGCGGTTTCGCCGGGCTCGTTCCAAGACAGGTCAGACAGGTGCACCAAGCCGTCGATGCCTGCGGCCAAGCCCACAAACACACCAAAGTCGGTGATGGACTTGATCGGGCCTTTCACGCGGTCGCCGCGCTTGCTGTTCATGGCAAATTCTTGCCAAGGGTTGGCACGGCACTGTTTCATGCCCAAGCTGATACGGCGCTTGTCTTCGTCGATTTCCAGCACCATGACTTCGACCTCGTCGCCCAAGGCCACCAATTTGCTTGGGGCCACGTTTTTGTTGGTCCAGTCCATTTCAGACACGTGCACCAAACCTTCAATGCCTGGCTCGAGCTCTACAAACGCGCCGTAGTCGGCAATGTTGGTGATCTTGCCGAACATGCGGGTGCTGGTGGGGTAGCGGCGGCCGACGCCAAACCAAGGGTCGTCGCCCATTTGCTTGAGACCCAGCGACACGCGGTTCTTTTCGGTGTCAAATTTAAGAATTTTGGCCGTGATTTCTTGACCAGCCTGCACCACTTCGCTGGGGTGACGCACACGGCGCCAGGCCATGTCAGTGATGTGCAACAGGCCGTCAATGCCGCCCAAGTCCACAAACGCACCGTATTCGGTGATGTTTTTCACCACGCCATGCACGATGGAACCTTCTTTGAGGGTTTCCATCATCTTGGCGCGTTCTTCACCCATGGAAGCCTCAACCACCGCACGGCGGCTCAACACCACGTTGTTGCGCTTGCGGTCGAGCTTGATGACTTTGAACTCCATGGTTTTGTTTTCATAGGGAGACAAGTCTTTGGTGGGGCGGGTGTCCACTAAGGAGCCGGGCAAGAAAGCGCGAATGCCGTTGACCAATACGGTCAGGCCGCCTTTGACCTTACCGCTGGTGGTGCCGGTGACAAATTCACCGGATTCCAGCGCTTTTTCCAGGCTCATCCAAGAAGCCAAACGCTTGGCTTTGTCGCGCGACAAGATGGTGTCGCCGTAACCGTTTTCGATGGCGTCAATGGCCACGGACACAAAGTCGCCCACAGTGACTTCAACTTCGCCTTGGTCGTTTTTAAATTCCTCTACGGGGACATAAGCCTCAGATTTGAGACCCGCATTGACCACCACAAAATTGTGTTCAATGCGCACCACTTCAGCGGTGATCACTTCGCCCGAGCGCATTTCGGAGCGTTTTAGGGATTCTTCAAACAGGTCGGCAAAAGATTCAGACATTCAATTTCCTTGAGCACTTGCGCGATTCCAAGCCCACTTTAAAGTGGGCTTCAGCAGTGAAATTCTGCTTAGTAGGGGCAACAAGCGACGTAGTGTTGCGGCTGGGCCGCAGATTAATAAACAAACCGGCCAACCAGTGCGCCTGCGGCGCGAGGGGAGCTGACCGGACCCTTCAGGCTCACAAACTGGATTTGAAAGCCTGTTTGCTTTGCCACCACGTCAACACTTGCTGCACCGAAGCTTCGATGGACAGGTCAGAGTTGTCGAGTTGCAAGGCATCTTGTGCAGGTGTTAAAGGTGCAACCAAACGGGTGGAATCCCGCAGGTCACGCGCTTCTAAGTCTGCATGTAGATCGGCGAGTATAGCGGTATTTCCCTTTGAAATCAGTTGCTTATGGCGGCGCTGGGCTCTTTTTTCGGCGCTGGCGGTCAGATAAACCTTCAGGGGGCTGGCCGGAAAAATCACGGTGCCCATGTCGCGCCCATCCGCCACCAAACCTGGCAGCTTGGCAAAACTGAGCTGCAAGGCCACCAAGGCTTGGCGAACCGCCGGTAGGGCCGATACCTTAGAGGCGTTCATGCCGCCGGTTTCACTGCGGATGGCCTCGGTCACATCCTCCCCGCTGAGCAGCACTTGTTCGCCCACAAAACGCACGGGCAAGGTTTCGGCCAATCGGGCTATGCGAACCTCGTTTTCGGTTTCAAGCGTCATTCCTACTTGGAGAGCTGCAAAAGCTGTCACACGATACAAGGCACCTGAATCTAGATAGTGGTAGCCCAGTTTTTGGGCGACTTGCGAGGCTAGGGTGCCTTTGCCGGAAGCCGTAGGGCCATCAATACAGATCACCGGCACTTGAACGGCCTGGGTTTGAACCACTGAAAACAAGGTTTCAAAGTAGTCCGGAAAAGTTTTGGCCACGCATTTAGGGTCTTCTATGCGAACCGGCAAACCTGCCGGGTTGAAGGCCGCCAGCGAAAAACACATGGCCACGCGGTGGTCGTCGTAGGTGTGGACGCTGGCGCGCTGCCATTGCGCAGCCTCGCGCAGCGGGTGCACTTCAATCCAGTCTGGGCCCTCTTGAACAGTCGCCCCCAGCTTGCGGCACTCGGTGGCCATGGCGGCAATGCGGTCGGTTTCTTTAACTCGCCAGCTGGCAATGTTGCGCAGGGTGGTGGGCCCGTCGGCATAAAGGGCCATCACCGCCAGTGTCATGGCGGCATCTGGAATGTGGTTGCAATCCATATCTAGCGCCTTGAGGGGCTGCTTGGCCAGAGCGGAAGGTCGGCACACTTCCAGCCAATTGGGCCCGCTGACCACCTTCACGCCCATTTGCCGCGCTGCCTCAATAAACCGTATGTCGCCCTGTATAGAGTGTTCCCCCACACCCACAATGCGCAGTGGTGCCTCAGGACTGGCCGCCAATCCACCCAGCGCGATGAAGTAACTGGCTGAAGAGGCGTCTGCCTCCACATGCCAGGTGCCAGGTGACTGGAGGCGCGAGCCCGCAGGAATCACAAAGCGTTCCCAGTGATGACGCTGCACATCCACACCAAAGCGCTGGAGCAGCTGCAAGGTGATGTCGATGTACGGTTTGGAAATGAGTTCGCCCACCACTTCTAGAGTGATGTCTTGCTTGGCCACCAAAGGCAAGGCCATGAGCAAAGCCGTTAAAAACTGGCTGGACACATCGCCCCTTACCTGGATGGGGCGTTGCAAGTTGAGGTGGGGTTGAGCGATGCGCAGCGGCGGGTAGCCTGGCTGCCCTAGGTATTCCATCTGGCAGCCCAGTTGGCGCAGTGCGTCCACCAGGTCTGCAATGGGGCGCTCATGCATACGCGGCACGCCAAACAGTTCTACCTGATGGCCTTCGCCCACGCCCAGCAGAGCGAGTGCGGCGGTTAACGGCCGCATGGCGGTGCCCGCATTGCCCATAAACAGATGCACTAAAGGGCTGCCGACCTTAAATCGCCCGCCCAGACCGTGAATGTGAACCGTATGCCCCACTTGCTCCAAGACGCAGCCCAACTGCTTGAGCGCCGCCAACATGACGCGGGTGTCGTCAGAGTCCAGCACATCGTGCAAAGTGGTGCGGCCTTCGCACAGGGCAGCGAGCAACAAGACCCGGTTGGAAATGCTTTTGGAGCCCGGCAGCACCACCGTGCCTTGAGCGCTTACCAGCGGTGGAATGTCCAAAAAAGAGGTGGAATACATGGCGCTTGAAAAGCTTGTGTCAGGAGGCCTTGGACCCCATAGCCAAACCGGCGCGTTGGGTGCTGGCTTGTTCAATGAGCTTCATCAAGGCCTCAGACTGTCCGGTGGACAGGGCTTGGTTGAGGGCAAGTTCTAAGGCCTGCAGTTGCTGTTGAAAATGCTGGGACTGCGCCAACACCTCTTGGGCATTGGCCATCAAAATGTCTCGCCACATGTGGGGCTCGCTGGCCGCAATGCGGGTGAAGTCTCTAAAGCCGGGACCCGCCAAGGCTAAAAAATCAGGCCCTTGGGCTTGCGCGCTCAAGCTGTTCATGAATGCAAACGCCAACAAGTGGGGCAGGTGGCTCACGGCAGCAAATGCAGCGTCATGGTCCTGTGGCGACATGAGCTTGACCTGACAACCCAGCGCACTCCAAAGATTGTGGGCGCGTTGCACAAAAGCAGCCTGGGTGGCCTCGACGGGGGTCAGGATGACTTGTTGCTGCGCGTAAAGATGGGCATCTGCAAATTGCACTCCCGACACTTCTTTGCCCGCAATGGGGTGGGCCGGTACAAACTGGCCCATACGGTCTTGCAGACCAGCCTGTGCAGCCTGCACCACATCGGTTTTGGTGGAGCCCACATCCATCACCAAGGTGCTGCTGTCTAAGGCTGGCCGTATCAAGGCCAAGGTGGCTTGGGTGGCGGCTACGGGCAGTGCCAACAGCACCAAATCGCTGCCTTGCACGGCTTGAGCTGCAGACTTGGCAGCTTCATCGATGACCCCCATATCCAAAGCTTTTTGCACGCTGCTGAAGGAGGGACTAAAACCCACCACTTTTTGGACCAGTCCCGCACGCTTGGCCGCTAGCGCAAAAGAGCCGCCCATGAGGCCGCAGCCGATCAAACCGAGTTGCTGAAAACTCATGCCTTAACAGGGTAGGTGCCCAGCACCTTGTAAAACGCACACAAGCTGCGCAGCTCGGCGAGCGCCGCATACACATGCGCTTGCTCAGGGTGGCCTTGCACATCAATGTAAAAAAAGTATTCCCACTGACCAGAGCGAGCGGGCCGCGATTCAAAGCGAGTCATGGACACACCATGTTGCTTGAGCGGCATGAGCAAGTCGTGCACGGCACCGGGGCGGTTGGGCACAGACACGATCAGGCTGGTGCAGTCGAGCTCGGTAGGCGCAGGGGTGGGTAGGGTTAGGGGCAGGCACACCACCACAAAGCGGGTGCGGTTGTAGGCCTCATCTTGAATGGCTGGTGCCACGGTGTGTAGACCAAACTGCGCGCCCGCACGTTCGCTGGCAATGGCAGCCCACTGCGGGTTGTCTTTGGCAAGGCGTGCCCCTTCCGCATTGCTGGACGCAGCGCGGCGCTCGGCATGGGGCAGGTGGGTTGTGAGCCAGTGCTGACACTGAGCCAGCGCTTGCGGGTGGGCCAACACCACCTCAATGCCTTCTAAGCTGGAGCTGTTGCGCAGCAACTGGTGGCGGACCAGCAAGCTGGTTTCTGCCACGATGTGCAAGGGGGTGTTTAAAAATAGGTCGAGGGAGCGAGAGATCACGCCTTCGGTGGAGTTTTCTACTGGCACCACCCCAAATTGGGCACTGCCCGCTACGGTAGAGCGAAACACCTCGTCAATACTGGCGCAGGGCACGTGCTCCATGCTGGCGCCAAAAAACTCTACTGCGGCTTGCTCGCTGTAGGTGCCAGCTGGCCCCAAATAGGCCACGCGTTGCGGGGCTTCGAGCGCTCTGCAAGCCGACATGATTTCCAGCCAGATATGGGCAATGCCTTCGGGCTTCATCAAGCCCGAATTGAGTTGCTGTAAGCGCGCAATCACTTGAGCTTCGCGGTCGGGCCGGTAAACGGCAGAGCCCTCGAATTTTTTGAGTTCACCCACCTCGTGTGCCAACTGGGCACGTACATTCAGCAGTGCTAAGAGCTGCTGGTCCACCGCATCGATGCAGGTGCGAAGTTCAGGCAAAGTGCGGGCCATTGGGCAAAGGGCTGAGTTGGGGGGTGAAAGATGAGGGAAAGGGAGTGAAGGCGTAAAAGGTTTTCAGGCGTGAACTTTTTCAAATTCTCGCATGTAGGCCACCAGCGCCTGAACGCCTTGCATGGGCATGGCGTTGTAAAGGCTGGCGCGCATGCCGCCCACCGATTTGTGCCCCCTGAGTTGCAACAACCCCCGATCATGGGCGCCTGCCAAAAAGGCCGCGTTTAAAGACTCTTGGCGCAGGTAGAAAGGCACATTCATGCGCGAGCGGCAGCTGGGGTGCACGCGGTTTTCGTAAAGCTTGGACTGGTCGATCGCTTCGTACAACAGTTGTGCCTTAGCGATGTTGGTGGTTTCCAAGGCGGCCACGCCGCCTTGGCGCTGAATCCATTCCAACACCAAACCCATGATGTAAATAGCGAAGGTGGGCGGGGTGTTAAAGCCAGAGTCGTGGCGCGCCACCAAATCGTAATTGAAGGCGCTAGGGCAAATGTTTAGGGCATGGCCCAACAGGTCTTCTCGCATCACCACCAGCGTGAGGCCTGCCGGCCCGAGGTTTTTTTGAGCACCAGCAAAAGCCAGGCCCACGCGTGACCAGTCCACCGACCTGGACGCCACATGCGAAGAAAAATCCACTACCAAGGGCGCTGTGCTGCCCAAAGCCTCAAGATGGGGAAGCTCATGAAACTCCACGCCATGGATGGTTTCGTTGGAACAGATGTGCACATAACTGGCCTGCGGGCTCAGCTTCCAAGTGCTGGGTTCTGGTATGTGGCAAAACCCTTGAGCTTCGTCTGATGCAGCCAAGTGCACTTGGGCATATTTACCCGCTTCAGCAAAGGATTTTTGGCTCCAGCTGCCCGTGACCACCATGTCCAACACCCCCGCGCGGCTGAGGTTGAGCGGCACGATGGCGTTTTGGCCGATGCCGCCACCTTGCATGAACAAGATTTTGAAGTGGTCGGGTACCGCCAGTACTTGCTTGAGGTTGGCATGAACCTGTTCGTAAATGAACATGAAGTCTTTGCCGCGGTGGCTCATTTCCATGACGCTCATACCCGAGGGCTGGCCTTGGGCATTCGGCCAGTTGAGCATGTCTTGGCCCGCTTGCTCCAGCACTTCGACTGGCAGGGCAGCGGGACCCGCTGAAAAATTAAACGGGCGGCTCATCGCTTGGCATGGTGTCGCCATCAGAGGCGTCACCCGCGGCAGGGTCTAAGTCGGTAGCGTCGTTTTCTACGATGCGCTGCAAGCCGCTGAGCTTGGAGCCTGTGTCCAAGCCAATCAGCGTCACGCCTTGTGTGGCCCGGCCCAACTCGCGAATTTCAGAAACGCGGGTACGCACCAACACACCCCGGTCGGTGATCAGCATGATGTCGTCATCCGTATGGACCAAGGTTGCCGCCACCACCTTGCCGTTGCGCTCCGATTGCTGAATGGCAATCATGCCCTTGGTGCCGCGGCCATGGCGCGTGTATTCACCAATGGGGGTGCGTTTGCCGTAGCCGTTTTCGGTAGCTGTGAGGACGCTGGTACGGGGCGTGTCTGCAGAAGCCTCTGTTGAAGACTCATGTGTGGCCTCTGTGGCAGCTGGGCTGTCTTGCTCGGCCACCAACATGGCAATCACGCTTTGGTGCTCTTCAAGCATCATGCCGCGCACCCCGCGGGCATTGCGGCCCATGGGGCGCACGTCGTTTTCGTCAAAGCGCACGGCTTTGCCGCCGTCGGAAAACAGCATCACATCGTGTTGTCCGTCGGTCAGGGCTGCGCCGATTAAAAAGTCACCCTCGTCCAAGTCCACGGCAATGATGCCGGCCTTGCGCGGGTTGCTGAATTCGTCCAGCGCCGTCTTTTTAACGGTGCCTTTAGAGGTGCCCATAAACACATAACGGTCAGCAGGGAAGGTGCGCATCTCACCGGTAATGGGCAGCACCACGGTAATTTTTTCGCCCTCGGCCAATGGGAACATATTGACGATGGGGCGGCCGCGTGATCCGCGCGAGCCCGCTGGCACTTCCCACACTTTGAGCCAGTACAAGCGTCCACGGTTGGAAAAGCACAAGATGTAGTCGTGTGTGTTGGCAATAAAGAGCTGGTCAATCCAGTCGTCTTCCTTGGTGGCGGTGGCTTGTTTGCCCCGGCCTCCACGCCGCTGAGAGCGGTATTCCCCTAGAGGTTGGCTTTTTATATAACCCGAGTGGCTGAGCGTGACCACCATGTCGGTGGGCGTGATGAGGTCTTCGGTGGCCAAGTCTTGGGCGTTGTGTTCCACCTCGCTGCGGCGCTGACCGACCTTGCCTTGACCAAACTCTTGCTGGATGGCGGTCAGCTCGTCGCTGATGATGGTGGAAACCCGCTCAGGCTTGCTCAAAATATCGAGCAAGTCTTCAATTTCACCCATCACCTCTTTGTATTCGGCCACGATTTTGTCTTGCTCCAGGCCCGTCAAACGCTGCAAACGCATTTGTAAAATTTCTTGGGCTTGGGTGTCAGACAGGCGGTACAAACCCTCGGTGCTCATGCCGTAGGCCTTGTCTAAACCCTCGGGGCGGTAGTCGTCGGCGTTGACCACGCCGCCGTCTGCGCGGGCGCGGGTAAGCATTTCACGCACCAACTGGCTGTCCCAAGAGCGGTTCATCAACTCGGCCTTGGCCACAGGCGGCGTGGGTGCGTTGCGGATGATGGCAATGAACTCATCAATATTGGCCAAAGCCACTGCCAAGCCTTCCAGCACATGGCCTCGGTCTCGGGCTTTGCGAAGCTCAAATACCGTGCGGCGCGTCACCACTTCTCGGCGGTGGTCCAAAAAGACTTCAATCAGGTCTTTCAGGTTGCACAACTTGGGCTGCCCATTGATCAGGGCCACCATGTTCATGCCAAAGGTGTCTTGCAGCTGGGTTTGCTTGTACAGGTTATTGAGGATGACCTCTGGCACCTCGCCGCGTTTGAGCTCAATCACCACCCGCATGCCGGACTTGTCGGACTCGTCTTGAATGTGGCTGATGCCTTCTATTTTTTTCTCGTGAACCAGCTCGGCAATGCGTTCGAGCAGGGTCTTTTTGTTGACCTGGTAGGGCAGCTCATCGACGATGATGGATTGGCGCTGGCCTTTGTCGATGTCTTCAAAGTGGCACTTGGCGCGCATGACCACGCGTCCGCGGCCGGTGCGGTAGCCCTCGCGCACGCCCTGCATGCCGTAAATGATGCCGGCGGTAGGAAAGTCCGGGGCCGGCACAATCTCCATCAGGTCTTCCACAGGTGCTTGTGGGTTACGCAGGAGGTGCAAGCAGGCGTTGACCACTTCGTTCAAGTTGTGTGGTGGGATGTTGGTGGCCATGCCCACCGCAATACCTCCCGAGCCATTGACGAGCAAATTGGGCAGGCGCGATGGCAGCACCAAGGGCTCTTTTTCGGAGCCGTCGTAGTTGGGGCCGAAATCAACGGTTTCTTTGTCAATGTCGCCCAACATTTCGTGGGCAATTTTGGCCAAGCGTATTTCGGTGTACCGCATGGCGGCGGCGTTATCGCCGTCTACTGAGCCAAAATTGCCTTGTCCATCCACCAGCATATGGCGCATGGAAAAGTCTTGCGCCATTCGGACGATGGTGTCGTACACAGACTGGTCGCCGTGCGGGTGGTACTTACCAATCACGTCTCCCACAATACGCGCCGACTTTTTGTAAGGGCGGTTCCAGTCGTTGTTGAGCTCGTGCATGGCAAACAAAACTCTGCGGTGCACAGGCTTGAGGCCGTCTCGTGCGTCTGGTAGTGCTCGGCCTACGATCACGCTCATGGCGTAATCTAGGTAGCTGCGGCGCATCTCCTCTTCCAGGCTGATGGGTAATGTTTCTTTGGCAAATTGGGTCATGGAGCGCAGGCAGTCAGTCGCGTAGCAAAGGGGCTGATTCTAAAGCCCTTATCCCAGCTGGTCTGCTTAGGCTGGCCTTGTGTCAAACTGCATCAAATCCTTACAAACTTCGTTCAGCTGCAAGCTTGGGCTGTAGTTTCCATGCAACACCCAAAGTTTTGAAGCTGGTTCATTTGACCCATATCAATCACTAGGGCGAACACTAAGTAGGGTGTGCTGATGGCATGTGGCAGAATTCACCTGTTAATTCCGTTGAACTTAGTTACTTATGAGTGCTGGTTCTTTATTTCGCAGCTGAGCTGCAGTCTTTTCCGTTTGAGGAGAATCATGAACAAACTGAACAAAGTCGCCATCCTGATCGCAACCGCCGCTTTGGCTACTGCTGCAGCTGCACAAGACGTCAACAACTGGCGCAATGCCAGCGG
>CAMAXR010000042.1 GCA_945862195.1 Hylemonella gracilis | reverse complement strand
ACGGTGCACGAACCGCATTGCCCCAGACCACAGCCAAACTTAGGGCCATTGAGTCCCAAGTTGTCACGCAGCGCATAAAGAAGGGGAATGTCTGAGTCGGCATCAACCTTACGGGCCTTGCCATTGACTTTTAAATTGATCTGAGCCATCGATGTCTCCTATGGGTGATACACAGTTGGGGCGTGAGCCAAACAGTTGCCAAAGGGCCCGCCCCTACTTTTTAATTCTTTGAATTAAGCCATTTAATAGGCTAAGAAAATCTAATGAAAAACCCGCATAGATATCGAAGATAGGGGTTGATAGCGGGAAAACGCTTAACACCGCATCTTGTCAACACGCTGGGAAGCCACCGCCGCAAAATGATCAGTCGACACTCGGTCTGGCGCCAGCTCTTGCAAGGGCCATAAAACAAAGGCGCGTTGCCACATGCGGGGGTGCGGAATGGTGAGCTTTGCGTCTGCCATGTGCAGGTCGTCGTACAACAGCACATCCAAATCTAAAGTGCGCGGGGCATTGGGGTAAGGCCGTTGCCGTCCTGCACTGTGCTCCAGCTGTTGCAATGTTGCGAGCAACTCGTAAGGCGGTAAGGTGGTGTCCAGCTCCACCACGGCATTTACAAAATCAGGGCCATCTGCCTCCACCGGTGTTGAGGCGTAAAAGCTGGAGGCGCGCAGACTCAGAACCTTGGGGTGCGCTTGCAAGTCTTGAATGGCTTGGCTCAAAGTAGCCACCGCATCGCCCAAATTGGCACCCAAGCCCACGTAGGCCCGGTGCACTGTGCCGTCTGCAGCTTTATTCAGCGCGGTCTTGGGGTGGGCGTCTGCGGCGTCTGCGCTTTTTGGGGGCGTTATCGGCATCGTCGTGCGGCTGAGTTGCGTCTGATGAAGACTCAGACATTTCGCCAGGTTCAAGGGGGCTTGAACCTGCAGAAGTACGGCTTGCCCCTCGGTCTGAGCGTGGCGCGCGGGCCCGTTGAACGCCTTGCTCTTGCCTTACCTGCTCCATCAGGTCTTGCCGCATAGAGTCGTCAGCCATGCTGAACTCTTGCCACCAGTCGGCCAGCAGCACATCCACCTCGCCCACTTCGGCCCTGAGCCGCATAAAGTCAAAACCCGCCCTAAAGCGCGCTTGCTCCACCAAACTGAAGGGTGAGGCACCCAAACGCTTGTCGAAGCGGGGTTGCATCATCCAAATTTCGCGCATGTCGGCGCCCAGTTTTCCCCGGCCCGATACATCACCAATTTGGGCGTCAAACACCTCGTCAATAGACGCTTGCAAGGCGGGGTAAGACGGCATGCGTTGCGTTAACCGCTGTGCCCAACCATCGCGCACGTCTGCCCAAAGGACGCTAGCGAGCAAAAAACTCGGCGCCACGGGTTTGCCTTCAGACACTCGGCGGTCGGTGTCTTGCAATGCGGCATTCACAAACGGGTGGTCTGCCCGCGCCACCACCAAATCCAACAAGGGGTAAATACCTTGGTCTAAGCCTAGCAAACGCAGCTGCGCCACAGTGGCAAGAGCATGACCGGTTTGCAACAGCTTGAGCATTTCATCAAACAAGCGGCTTTGCGGCACATCGGCCAACAAGGACTTCATGGCCACCAGGGGCTTGGCGGTTTTGCTTTCAATTTTGAACCCCAAGCCGCTGAGCTTGGCGGCAAAACGAATCGCCCGAATAATGCGTACAGGGTCTTCGCGGTAGCGGGTGGCGGGGTCGCCAATCATGCGCAGGGTGTGCTTTTGAGCGTCTTTAAAGCCGCCGTGGTAGTCCACCACCACTTGACGCTGCGGGTCGTAGTACATGGCGTTGATGGTGAAGTCGCGCCGCACAGCGTCTTGGTCTTGCGGGCCCCACACGTTGTCGCGCAACACACGGCCACTGGAGTCCACCGCATGCTTCATGCCGGCCAGCTCAGATTTGCTGGTGCGCTCGTTACCGGCCACTTGTTCGGCGGCAGCGTTGTCCAAGTAAGCACGGAATGTGGACACCTCAATCACCTCGTGTTCACGCCCGCGGCCATACACCACGTGCACGATGCGAAAACGTCTCCCAATAATGAAGGCGCGCCGGAACAAGCTTTTGACTTGCTCAGGGGTGGCGTTGGTGGCCACGTCAAAGTCTTTGGGGCGCAGGCCCAGCAACAGGTCGCGCACCGCACCACCCACAATAAAAGCCTCAAAACCGCTCTGCTTGAGGGTGCGCACCACGTCCATGGCGCGCTCGTCTACCAGCTGTACATCAATGCGGTGGTCACTGAAGGTCAGTTCGCGTCGTTTGCCAAAATCGGCATGGCCGGATTTTTTTGAGCGGGGCGCTGGGTCGGATTTGCCCAGCAGTTTGTCGATGAATTTTTTAATCATGTAGGAAAGAGCTCAAGGATACGCCATCCCCGCTCCAGCGCCAAAGCGCGCAGACGCTCGTCAGGGTTGGTGGCCACAGGGTGGTCGGCCTGTTCCAAAAGCGGTAAATCGTTGATGGAGTCGCTGTAAAAGGTGATGTGCACCGCGCGGCGCTCCAAGCCTTGTTGCGCCAGCCATTGCTGCATACGAAGCACTTTGCCCTCGCGAAACGACGGCACACCTTCAATTTCTCCGGTCATCCAACCCAAGGCGTCTTGCTGCAACTGCACCGCAATGAGGTGTTGCACCCCCAAAGCGTCGGCGATGGGTCGGGTCACAAACTCATTGGTGGCGGTGATGATGGCCACACCGTGCCCCTGCTCGCGGTGCTGAGCAATGAGGTTCAAGGCCACCGGCTGAATGGCCGGTGTGATGATGTCTCGCATAAAACGGTCCCGAGCTTCCCAAGCACGCTGCGGCCCTTGCAGACGCGTGGCTTCGGTGGCGAAGCGCACGTAGTCGTGCACATTCAGGGTACCTTGCTTGTAGTGGTCGTAAAACGCGTCGTTGCGCTTAGAAAAAGTGACAGGGTCGGTCCAGCCTAAGCTGATGGTGAAGTTGCCCCAAGCGTGGTCAGAATCCATGGGCAAAAGGGTGTGGTCCAGGTCAAACAGGGCCAAGCGTTGAGGTTCAGAACTCATGAGTCTTGCAGCATGTCCTTAATGAGAGGGATGGTGATGTTGCGCTGCACCTGGAGCGCATAAGCATCTAAGTGATGAAGCAGCTGCATCAGGTGCCCCAAGTCGCGGCTGAACCGCGTGAGAATAAAGTCCACCACCTCGGGACTTAGGCTAAGGCCTCTTTCCGCAGCAGCAGAGATGAGCACGGCACGCCGCTCGTCGTCACCCATCGCCTGGAGCGCCCAAACATGGCCCCAACCCAAACGGGTGCGCAGGTCTTCTCTCAGTTTTAAATCTGCGGGAGGCAATTCGCCTGCGGCCACCACGCCCGCTTGCTGAGACTGCGCCTGCACAAACCAAGCAAAAGCGGCGTGCTGCTGCACTGCGGTGTACAGGTGCACGTCGTCCAGCAGCACTGCGGACCAGCGCTCATCAAAGACAGGCGGCTCTTGGTCTTGGCTGCTCAAGTAGCCCACGTTGCAACCCTGCTCTTTCAGAGCTTGCGCCACCCCTAAGAGCAAATGGGTTTTGCCAGAACCCCCAGCGCCCCATAAATATGTAGGCACTGGAGAACGTGCGGCAACTCCTGAACCAGCAGACGCCCACACTTGAAGATGGCGCAAAGCCTCAAGGTTGGGGCCGGGAATAAAGTTAGACAAGCTCGGCGCAAGCGCCAAACCAATATCCAAAGCCATTTGCTTCATAGGACGTCACTTTGCTGCAACCACGCTTTCAGACGCCGAATGCCCACCAACACCACGGCGCTGGCAGGCAAGGCCACCAGAACCCCTATAAAACCCAACAATTGAGCAAAGACCAACAGCGCCAGAATTACAGCCAAGGGGTGCAGCCCTATGCGCTCGCCCACCCAGCGAGGGGTTAAAACAAAGCTTTCCAGCAATTGGCCCAACCCAAATACGGTGACCAGCATGAATAGCACATGCATGAGTTGTCCCGCCGGGGCAAATTCAAGCAAACCAGCCAAAGCCGCCAGCAACAACCCCAAACCAAAACCCAGGTAAGGCACCAAACTGACCAACCCCGTAAACAAACCCAGTGGTAAGGCCAAGTCCAAACCAAAAAGCGCCAAACCTGCGCTGTAAAACACGGCTAAAGCCAGCATCACCAGCAACTGTCCACGCAGATACTGGCCCAGCACTTCGTCTGACTCCTTCACAAAACTGCTCACCTCCGCAGACCAACGGCGGGGTACCCACTTCAACAAACGTTGGCACCACTGCGCGCCGTCCATGAGCACATAAAACAGCACCACCGGAATCAGCACCACGTTGCCCACCCAAGCCAGCAACACGCTGCCACCAATCTTCAAAGAGGACCAAGCAGAACCTGCCAACTCCTCTCGGTTGGAACTCAAATACGCCATGAGTTGCAGCTTAAGGTCTTGCAGGTTGAGCGACACCTCTAGGCCCCATGGCTTGAGCAGGGGTTGCAGCGCATCGTCCAGCCGCTCCAGTAAAACCGGGAGTTGCGCCTTGAGCTGCGGCCATTCATGGGAGAGTATGGGTACCAAGAGCAGCAACACACCCAGCACCACCAACACAAAACCCAACTCCACCACCAAGACGGCCAGCCAACGCGGCAAGTAACCGCCACCTGAGCGGCATAGCTTGTTGACCAAGGGGTTGAGCACGTATGCAGCCACACCGGCCACCACAAACGGTGTCAGCACAGGGGCAAGAAACCAAAGGCCCCACAGCAGACCCAAAGCCACCAAAGCCGACACCACCCAATTGACAGGCAAAGGACTTCTGGGCGGGGAGGTTAAGGACATGGGGGAAGACTTAAAATCAAACAAATTCTAAAGCGCGCCCCATTATGAGCACCACACCTGCATCTCCTGCATCCCCCACCACCCCCCTGTCCTACAAAGATGCGGGTGTCGACATTGACGCAGGCGATGCCTTGGTAGAGCGCATCAAGCCCCTTGCCAAAAAAACCCTGCGCGAAGGCGTGATGGCAGGTATTGGTGGTTTTGGTGCTTTATTTGAGGTGCCCAAACGCTACAAAGAACCCGTTTTGGTGAGCGGCACTGACGGTGTAGGCACCAAGCTCAAGCTGGCCTTTGAGTGGAACATGCACGACACCGTGGGCATCGATTTGGTGGCCATGAGCGTGAACGACGTGCTGGTGCAAGGTGCGGAGCCCCTATTTTTTCTGGACTACTTTGCTTGCGGCAAGCTGAATGTGGACACAGCCGCTGCCGTAGTGGGCGGTATTGCCCATGGTTGCGAATCATCGGGCTGCGCCCTGATTGGCGGCGAAACCGCTGAAATGCCCGGCATGTACCCTGACGGCGAATACGACTTGGCAGGCTTTTGTGTGGGCGTGGTGGAAAAGTCGCGCATCCTGACAGGCCAAACCGTGCAAGCTGGCGACGTGGTGCTGGGCTTGGCGTCCAGCGGCGTGCATTCCAACGGTTTTTCGCTGGTGCGCAAATGCCTAGAGCGCGCCGCAGGCCATCTGCCCAATATGCTGGACGGCAAGCCGCTGCGCCAAGCGCTCATGGAGCCTACCCGTTTGTATGTCAAGCCGGTGCTGGAAGCGCTTGCTAAACACCCCATCAAAGCCTTGGCGCACATCACGGGCGGTGGTTTGCTCGAAAACATACCGCGCGTACTGCCCGACCACCTTGCCGCGCACCTCACGCGCAGCGCTTGGCCTCAAACCGAGTTGTTTGATTGGCTCCAAAAAACCGCAGGCATCAGCGACCTGGAAATGAACCGCACCTTCAACAACGGCATTGGCATGGCGCTGGTGGTGGATGCTGCCAACGCTCCAGCCACAGCAAGCACCTTGCAAGCCTTAGGCCAAGAGGTGCACACCATTGGCTTGATTGCACCGCGCGGCGGCGGTGCGGCTGTGCTGGTTAACTGAAGCGGTACAACCCCTGCGGGTTGTCCACCAACAAACCCTTAAGCAGTTCAGGCGTAGGCGCAATGCGGTCCAACACATTGACCAGTTCCCCATCATCGGGCACATGCGTGTGGTTGGGATGAGGCCAGTCCAAGCCCCAAACGCATTGCTTAGGAAAGCGCTCCACCAGCCGTTTAGCCAATTGCACGCCCAGTGGGTAGCCTGAGCCCGCCCGAGCGGTGGCTTCAATACGGTCAATGCCGCTGACCTTGACATGCATATGCGGCTGATCCAGCAAGCGCATCAGGGCTTGAAAGTCGGCATGCTGTTCGCCCAGTTGGGCGTCAACCCGCCCCATATGGTCAACCACCACGGGCACGGCGCTGGCCAACAGCTGCTGGCCCACGGTATGCACCAGCTCACTTTGAAAATGCACTTGTAAGTGCATGCCTAAGTCAGCCAAACGGGGGGTGAGCTTAAGCACATCTTCTACTGACGCGCCGCCTGAGAGGTGCTTCATAAAATTAAAGCGCACCGCCCTAAACCCGCAGCTGGCCAGGCGCTTGAGCTCCTGCTGAGCCACGTCCACATCCACCAGAGCCACGCCCAAATAGTGTCCGCCTCCGGCCTCTATGGCGTCTTGCACCACAGCGTTGTCAAGGCCATGCACCACCGATTGCACGATGACACAACGGCTGATGCCCATTTTGCGGTGCAGTGCAAACAATTTTTCTTTGGGCGCCTCAGCGGGCGTGCTGGAACGGGGCTCTGCATAAGCAAAGCGCGCTCTAAGCCCAAACACGTGCACATGGCTGTCGCAAGCCAACGGGGGCAGCACCAGCTGCGCGGCACTGGGGTAGTCCGTGTAGGTTTGAACAACAACTTCTGATGGTGCGGATGAGGACATGAAAAACCTTAAATCGAGCGCTTGTTCTGGGCTGCTTGTTATGCGCTGCTTATTCGTCGCCGGTGATGTTTCGGGCCCTGATGAGCACCGCCCATTTGTCTGTATCAGACTTGAGCAAGGCGGCTAATTCTTCAGGGGTGGATGCTTTGGGTTCAGCGCCAGATTGCGTCATTTTGGTGTTGGCTGCGGGGTCTGCCACGGCTTGAGCCACGGCTTTGTTGAGCGAACGCACCACATCCGCCGGTGTTTTGGAAGATACAAACAGGGCGTACCAGTTGTTGGTGTCCACCGACTTAAAGCCAAGCTCCTCAAAGGTTTTCACATCGGGCAACAAGGGATGGCGGGTTTTAGATGCCATGCCAAGCGCCTTCATGCGACCGCCTTTGATTTGGCCCATCACCGCGGGTACATCTGCAAAAAAGCCCTGAATTTGCCCGCCCAACAAGTCGTTGATGGCTGGGGCCATGCCGTTGTAGGGGATGTGCAGCATGTCCACGCCCGTGGATTGCTCCAGCTGCAACAAAGCCAAGTGGGGAATGCTGCCTTTGCCGGAAGAGCCAATCGGGGTGGGCTCTTTTTTGGCGCGCGCCGTGGCCACAAATTCGGCCACGTCTTTAGATGGGTTGTTGATGTTGGCCACAAACACTTCCACGTTGTTGGCCACCAGCGACACGGGCGCAAAGTCTTTTTGCATGTTGTAGGACAACTTAGGGAACAGGGCCGGGTTAATGGCGGCCGCCCCCACACTGGTGAGCCATAGGGTGGTGCCATCAGCGTCTGATTTGAGCACCTCGTTGGCACCAATGGCACCACTGGCGCCGGGCTTGTTTTCCACAATCACCAAACGCCCCAGGCTACGGCCCAAGGGTTCGGCAATGGTTCTAGCCATGGTATCCACGGGGCCACCCGGAGCAAAAGCCACGATGATGCGCACAGGCTTGCCCGCAGGCTGAGCCCAAGCAGCGCACGCCAGACAAAGTGCCGCAACGGTTGTAAGCAGAGGTTTGAGTTTCATCGAAAGGTCTCCTAGGTGTAGATGTTTGTGAATGGACTTCAATCGCAGCGGGCGGTCATACCGCCGTCCACCACAATTTCAGTGCCGGTGATAAAGCGCGCCTCTTCGCTGGCCAAAAACAGCGCCGCACTGGCAGTGTCGCGTCCGTCGCCCATAAAGCCAAGCGGTATGCGCTTAACGCGCGAAGCCAGCAGCGACTCTACATCGCCTCCTGTACGCTGCTTGGCCAGCCTCACCTCCACCATGGGGGTATGCAGCTGCCCAGGCACCACGGTGTTCACACGAACGCCGTCGGGCGCATGCTGCACAGCCACCACTTTGGAAAGCTGAATCACCCCGGCTTTGGTGGCGGCATATGCCACTTGCGCGCTACCCGTCCAACGCATGCCAGAGGTGGACGCCACATTCACAATGGACCCGGATTTTTTGGCCACCATGGTGGGCAGCACATATTTGCAAGTGAGGAAAACGCTTTTTAAATTGACGTTGATTTGGGTGTCCCACACCTCTTCACTCATTTCTACCGGACCTCCAGCCGCCGAGCCACCCACGTTGTTGATGAGGATGTCGATGGTTCCCAACTTTTCAAGGCAGGCCTGAACCATGTGCTGAATGCTTTCGGAGCTGGTCACATCACAGGCGTAGGTGGTGATAGCGCTTTGGGCATCACCGGCCAGCTCAAGGGTTTCGGCCAAACGCTCGGGGTCGCGGTCAACCGCAAACACCTGCGCGCCCTCCTCGGCCAAACGCACTGCCATGGCACGACCATTACCCCAGCCAGATCCCACACAGCCCGCGCCGGTGACAATGGCAACTTTAGAAGTGAAACGGTTCATGGTGCCCCTTTGAGTTATGTGAGGAGTTTAGATCTCAACCAGACACTAAAAGGGTAATCACGGATTCAAATCCAACTCCAGCCACTCCAAAATCTAAGGCTTTGACTGACTTACCAATAGATTCCCTATGAAAAGTAATCGGCTTGTTGCGCTGGTGCTGGTTGCACTGGCTCATGTTTCTGGCTTTACCCAAGAATTTCCCAGCCGTAGCGTTCAATTCATTGTGCCCTCATCTGCTGGAACCACGGGGGACCAGCTGGCTCGCCTACTTGGCCCCAAGCTTGGGCAGCGCTGGAATGTGCCCGTCGTGGTGGAAAACAAAGTGGGTGCTGGCGGCCTAATAGGCATCGAAGCCGCTGCCAAGTCCAACCCAGACGGGCATGTGATTTTGTTTGCTGCCACGGCCTTCAGCACCTTACCGGCCTTAAGGGATAAAACACCTTACGATCCGCTAAAAAGTTTTGCGCCGATTGTGTTGATGGGTGCCAGCCCATTGGTGCTGGTGGTAACCAACAACACGCCAGCCAAAAGTGTTCGGGAGTTCGTGGACTATGCCAAAAAGCAACCCTCAGGCAGCTTGAACTATGCTTCTCCTGGGGTGGGAGGTGTGCAACACCTGACCATGGAATTGTTTATGCAAGAGGCCGGAATCAAGCTGCTTCACGTGCCCTACAAAAGCATGTCAGGCGCCTTGAATGACCTCGCCGCAGGGCACGTGCAAGCGGGCGTGGTGGTGCTGCAAACCGCCCTGCCTTTGGTGCAAAGCGGCAAGATGCGTGCACTGGCCGTGCTGAGCGCTGAGCGCGTGGCGCCGCTACCCAATACGCCCACGATGGCAGAAGCGGGGGTTCCCAATGTGGTCAGTGACGCTTGGTTTGGTGTGATGGCACCAGCGGGCACGCCCAACAGCACGCTAAACAAAATCAACTTAGAGATCAATACTCTATTTGCTCAACCCGATATCAAAGACGCTTTGGACAAGATGGGCGTTTTCATAGCCGGAGGTAGGCCCGAGCGGCTAGAAGCCTTGGTGGCGCGCGATCTCAAAATGTGGACGCAGGTAGTTAAAAAAGCCAATATCACCCCCGAATAAGGAAGCCAGATGAGTGCTATCGGTCGCCAAAATGATGTGTTGACCCAAACTGGGCCTAACACCCCTATGGGCAAGCTTTTTCGCCGCTATTGGATTCCAGCGTTGCTAGCCAATGAATTGCCCAGCCCTGACTGTCCACCCGTCAGAGTCAAGCTGCTGTCTGAATCTTTGATTGCATTTCGGGATTCAAGCGGCAAGGTGGGCTTGCTCGATGAGTTTTGTGCGCATCGACGCGTGTCGCTTTGGTTTGGTCGCAATGAAGAAGGGGGCATTCGCTGCCCCTACCACGGCTGGAAATTTGACGTCACAGGCCAATGCGTTGAAATCCCCTCCGAGCCCGAAACCAGCAAACTCTGCGAAAGAATTAAGCTGGATGCCTACCCTTGCTTTGAGCGTGGTGGCGTGATTTGGACTTATATGGGTCCTGCGGATTTGCAACCCCCCTTGCCTGAGTACGAATGGGCCACGGTGCCCGATGCGCATCGCTATGTAGGCAAACGCATTCAAGAAAACAATTACCTTCAAGCCATGGAGGGAGGCATTGACTCCAGCCATGTCTCTTGGTTGCACAGCGGCGAACTCGCGACAGACCCCCTGCACGTCGGCACATCGGGCGCCAAGTACATCGCCAATAAGCGGCCTATGTTTGAGGTCAACCCATCCGAGGGCGGTTTGCTGATTGCGGTGAAGCGGGCCATTGACTCTGAAAAATGCTACTGGCGGATAACGCCGTGGATCATGCCTTGGTACACCATCATTCCCCCGTATGGCGAAAATGCGCTGCGCGGTCACGGCTGGGTACCTATTGATGACGAGAACTGCATTGTTTGGACATGGGCGCATCACCCCACACGGCCTCTAGAAGAAGCCGAGTTACACGCCATGAAGCACGAAGACGGAGCATTTGCGGCTCTTATTCCCGGCACCTTCACGCCTGTTGCCAACAAACGAAATGACTACCTTATCGATCGTGAAGGGCAAAAGTCTGGCCGCTACTTCAGTGGCGTCAAAGGCATTGCCATGCAGGATGGCTCATTGCAAGAGAGCATGGGGGCCATTGTGGATCGCTCCAAAGAGCGCTTAGTTTCAACCGATTTGGCGATCGTTCAAGCGCGCCGCCGTTTGATACAAGCGGCAACCGATCAGGCCGAAGGCACAGCCCCTCCAGGCCTTGACCCGGAAACGCATCGGGTCCGATCGGCATCATTTGTGGGCCCCGTGAACCTTTCTTACCCAGAGCTCAAAACAGAGTTGGCAGTACGGGCGGGAACCACCATCAAGTCTATTTAGCGTTGAACTGATGCCAAACACCATCCTTGCAGCAGTGGCGCTGACTCAAAAACAAGTTGAGCTGCGCGAGTTTGACCGTCCAGAAATTCAAGCCGACACCGGAATCCTTAAAGTTGAAAAAACTGGGGTTTGTGGAAGCGATTGGCCTTATTTCTTGAACTACCCCGCCAGCAAGGGACCGCTTGTTCTTGGGCATGAAACCGTCGGATACGTCACAGGTTTGGGGGTTTCGGCAGCCAAGCGCTGGGGCGTGAAAGAGGGAGACCGTGTAGCCTTAGAAGAGTACTTGCCTTGTGGGCATTGCCACTATTGCCGCACGGGAGATTACCGGTTGTGTGACGCCACCGACACATTGGTGGGCACGGGCATTCGTTATGGCTCTACCCCGATCAGCGTGCAACCGAGTCTGTGGGGAGGGTTTTCTCAAGAGCAGTATCTGCACCCCAATACGGTGTTTCATAAAGTGCCCTCTGACATTCCTGCCGACCAAGCCACGCTGGCTTTGCCCTTAGGTAATGGTGTGGAGTGGGCGGTGTTCCAAGGGGGCGCCACCTTAGGTTCTGTCGTGGTGATCCAAGGACCAGGACAGCAAGGTCTGGCCTGCGTGTGTGCAGCACGGGAAGCTGGCGCCAGTTGCATCATCGTCTCCGGCTTAGAAGTGGACTCGCACCGGCTGGCCTTGGCAAAAGAAATGGGCGCGCACCATGTCATCAACATCGAGCGCGAAGACTTGCTGGAGTCCGTGGCCGACCTCACCGCTGGCCTTATGGCCGACTTGGTGATTGACTGCTCCTCTGGTGGGCCGGACTCCCTTATTGCTGGCTTGCATTTGGCTCGCAAAGGGGGACGATTTTTGATTTGTGGACGCAAGGGAAAGCCCATACCCCAGTTTGACAGCGACTTTCTCTTCAAAAGGTGTCTGACTGTAAAAGGCGTTCGCGGTCACAGCCATCAAGCCGTGGAGCTTGGCATTCAACTGATCGCCTCAGGGAAATATCCATTTCACAAAATGTGCACCCACAGTTTTGGACTGAATTCTGTTCGAGAGGCACTGCTCACAGTGGGACGCGAAGGCGATCAGAGCGCCATGCATTGCTCGGTGGATCCTTGGCAGTAAGTTCAACGGATTAATTGAGCTGAGGACCCAACTCAGCCCAAAACATCCAACCGCCGCTGCACTTCTGTCAAAGCAAAATCTTGCCCCTGCATGGAGTGAATCTCGCGCAGGTTGTTGAGCATGCGGGCAATGATGGCTCTGGGTGCGGCGTCTCTAAGGTACAGGCCCAGTGGCATCTCCAGCTCACCTTGCAGGCCCATACGCTGCAAATGGGGCTCGAGTTGCTCCATGAGTTGTGATGGGCTCAATGACTGACCGGTAAGCGGATCCAGCACCACCTGGCCCTGAGACAAATACACTTTGACCAAAAAGTGTCCCGGAAAATTCACCCCATGGGCTTTTAAACCCAAGCCCTGAGCCAGTTCCAACCACAACACCGCCAATGAAATAGGAATACCCAAGCGTTTGCGCAGCACCTCATGCAGGTAACTGTTGTTGGGGTTGTAAAAGTCGTTGCGGTTGCCTGCAAATTTAAGTTCTTCGTAAAAAAAATGGTTGAGGCTGCGCAAACGGTGCATGGCCGAGGCATCTTCAGGCATGCGGCGTTTGATACGTTCCAGCAGCACGTCCATTTGTGCCAAAACATCTTGCACGTCAAGTTCGGGGTGCACATCTTGCGCCAGACACACGGCCGCCTCCAGCAAGGGAAAGCCGTCATCCCCCTGAACCAAAGACTTGAAGTACTCCAAATGGGTAGGGACTTGAAATTTCATTTTTTAATGAACTCCCACCAACGCAGGCCCAAGCATCTGGCGCTGACCAAATAAATAGTGGCCGCACACAGCACCATGCTGCCCAAAGCCCCGATGCGCCACCATGGTTGGGCCCTAAGGGCCACCCAATCTAACGCCTGATTGGCCCAAAACAAAAATGTACCCATGAGTGCGGCAGCACCTGCCACCTGAAAACCAAAACGTGCCCAACCTTGCGAGGGTTGGTAGCTGCCTTTGCGCAGCAAGCCCACAAGCAACCACAATGCGTTGATGAGCGCCCCTAAACCAATAGAAAGCGACAAACCTGCATGGGCCAACCAAGGCACCATGACCAGATTGAGCAGCTGCGTGAGCACCAATACCACCACCGCAATGCGCACGGGTGTGCGAATGTCTTGGCTGGCGTAGTAGCCTGGGGCCAGCACCTTCACCGCCACCACCCCCACCAAACCTGCCCCCCAGCCCATGAGCGCCCAAGAGGTTTGCTGCACATCGCGCGCGCTGAACGCACCATAGTGGTAAAGCGTGGCCACCAGTGGTTGTGCGCACAGCAACAAAGCCAAGGCGCTGGGCACAGCGAGCAGCACCACGAGCCGCAAGCCCCAGTCCAGCATGGCAGAGTAGTGCGCGGCGTCTTCGCTGGCTTTGGCAGCAGCAAGTTGCGGCATCAGCACCACGCCCAACGCCACACCCAGCATGGCCACTGGAAACTCCATGAGCCGATCGGCATAGCTGAGCCAGCTCACACTGCCGGGCACCAAGTGCGAGGCAATTTGGGTGTTGATCAGCAAAGAGATTTGCGCCACGCTCACCCCCAAAAGTGCGGGGGCCATGAGCTTGAGCACTCGGCGTGTTCCCGCATCAGCCATGGACGCGCGCACGGCTTGCAGGCTGAACCCAATAGAAGGCAGTAAATTCAAGCGGGCTAAAACCGGTATTTGAATACCCAGCTGCAACACGCCCCCCACCATCACCCCCGCGGCCATTGCATAAATAGGTTCAATGCCCAGTTCCGCAAACCAAGGAGCGCCCCAATAGGCGGCCATGATCATGGCTACATTGAGCAACACCGGCGTGGCCGCAGGTACCGCAAACTGCTTCCAAGTGTTGAGAATGCCCGAGGCCAAGGCCACCAGCGACATAAAGGCAATGTAAGGGAACATCCAACGCGTCATCACCACAGCGGCCTCAAAGCCGTCGGGCGTTTGCTGCAAGCCACTGGCCATGAAATACACCCATACAGGAGCGGCCACCACTCCTAATGCGCTCACGCACATCAAACACCAAAACAACACCGTGGCCACGTGGTCAATAAGCATGTGGGTGGCTGCATCTCCCTGCTGCGCCCTAGATGCGGCCAGCACTGGCACAAACGCCTGACTGAACGCGCCTTCGGCAAACAGCCTGCGAAACAAATTGGGAATGCGAAACGCAACGTTAAAGGCATCGGTCAGGGCGCTGGCGCCAAAGGTAGCGGCCATGAGCAACTCACGCACAAGCCCTGTGATGCGAGAAGCCAGCGTGAGCAAAGAAACAGTGGATGCAGCTTTGAAAAGATTCACCTCGGCAGTGTAGCTGCTGCTAGAATGCTCAGTTCTGCTGAAATCATCCACAGACACAAGGAACTTAATTCATGGCATCTGGAAAGCCCAAGAAAAAAAACCCGCGCCTGGCCTCAGGTCGCAAACGCGCACGTCAGGACATCAAACTTAACGCGGCCAATACATCGCTGCGCTCCAAGTACCGAACCGCTGTTAAAAACGTCGAAAAAGCCGTTTTAGCTGGCGACAAAACCAAAGCAACCGAACTTTTTGCCAAGATGCAGGCCGTGGTGGACACCGTGGCCGACAAGGGCATTTTTCATAAAAACAAGGCAGCTCGCGATAAGAGCCGCCTGTCAGCCAAGGTGAAAACCTTGGCCCTGGCCGCTTAACAGCAGGCCTTTAGCCCAGACCCCTAGGGGTCTGCCGTTTGATACGGGTGCGCT
>CAMAXR010000041.1 GCA_945862195.1 Hylemonella gracilis | reverse complement strand
TTCGTACCAATGCTGTGCTTGCTCTAAATCCTGGGCCACACCCAGCCCGTTTTCATACAGCCACCCTAGGTTGCAGCAGGCTTCGGCGTACTGCTGTTCGGCTGCAAGGCGGCTCCAATAGACACTTTTTTCATAGTCCACGGGCACACCTAAGCCATGCTCATAAATCAGACCCAGCTCGCACTGAGCCTGCGGCATCCCTTGTTCGGCGGCCTTTTGGTACCAGCGCACGGCGTCTTTAGGGCTGGCCGATACGCCGCGGCCATTGGTAAAGGCAAAGGCCAAGTTGTATTGCGCAAATTTGTCGCCCTGATCGGCCGCTAGGCGGAACCAGTGCACAGCCTCGTTTTCGTCTTTTGGCACCCCAGTGCCGGTGGCGTAGTGGTAGCCCAGTTGTCTGCGCGCAGCCACATCGCTCGCTTCCGCCGCTATACGCAGCCTGCGCACGCCCTCGGCTTGGTTTTTGACAACGCCCTTGCCACTTAAAAATGCAAACGCAAGGTTGCGCTGAGCTTCGGCATGTCCCAAGTCAGCTGCACGATGAAACCAATAAACGGCTTGTGTCTCGTCTTTTTCAACGCCTTTGCCTTGTGCAAAGCGCTGACCTAAATGGAACTGGGCTTCTGGATCGGGCTTGATTAACAGGTGTCCACCCGCCAAATTGCGGAGTTGCTCAATGGTCAGGGTTTCGAATCGCTTGGTGGACATGCGGGTTTGGGTGGCTCACATAAAACTAATGGATGGGCCCAAACACTTCCAGTAGCCGGTCCAAACCGCCGGACTCTATAGACACCATGGCTTGCTCACGCACCTTGGGTTTGGCATGAAACGCCACCGACAGGCCGCCAGCTTGCGAGCAGGTGAGCATCATGGGCAGGTCATTGGCGCCATCGCCCACCGCAATGGCTTGTTGGGGGGTGATGTTCAAGTCTTCGCAGGTTTGCAACAGCATGCGCTGTTTTTCAAGTCCATCACAAATATCCCCCCAAGGTTGGTTGACCAATTGGCCTGTGAGTTCAGATTCAAGGGGAGCTCCAGCTCCTGGTGCTGCCATAGATGACGGCGTCATTTCCAGCACGTTGGCGCGGCTGAAATCAATGCCCAGCCGTTCGCACACTCTATCCGCAAAAAACGTAAAGCCCCCACTGACCAAGAGCACTTTGAGCCCCGCAGCCTTACAGGCTTGGACCAGTTCTATAGCACCCAGATTGAGCTGCAGCCGGTCACGGTAGACCGCCTCTAGGTCACCCAGCGTGACGCCTTTGAGCAGGCTGACCCTGCGCCGTAAGCTGTCTTTAAAGTCTGTGATTTCACCGCGCATCGCCGCTTCGGTAATAGCGGCCACCTCTGCCTTGCGGCCCACTGCATCGGCTATTTCATCTACACACTCAATATTGATGAGCGTGGAGTCCATGTCAAAGGCAATCAGCTTGAAGTCGCACAGATTCAATGGCGGTGTAAAGCCTTGAATGTTGAGGCCAAGGGCAAATGGGGTGTGGCTCATGTTCTGCTGCTGATTGTCCAACTTAATGGGCTGTTTGTGGCTTACCCAAACTCCTTAATACATCCCGCACCAAATGCGCCCGGGCTTTAGGGTCTTCCAGCTCGCGCTCAATCCGCAGCTTTTCATTGCCCGCTAGTTTGATGTGCCGGTTTTTTTGGACCAGCTCCATCACCCGCATGGCGTCTACCGGGGCGTCTTTTTTGAAGGTGAGGGTGATCAGGTGCGGTGCGGCGTCGACCTTGGTCACGCCAAAGGGCTGGCTGATGACGCGCAAGCGGTGCACGTCAATCAGCGTTTGGGTTTGGGTAGGCAGTTTGCCAAAGCGGTCCACCATTTCCTCCATGAGCGCGTCTATTTGCTCGGTATTTTTGGCGGTGGCGAGCTTTTTGTACAAGCTCAGGCGCATGTGCACGTCGCCGCAGTAGTCGTCGGGCAGCAGGGCAGGGGCGTGCAGGTTGATGTCGGCGGTCGCGCTCATGGGCGAAAGCAGGTCTGGCTCTTTGCCCTCTTTGAGGCAGCGCACCGCTTCGCTGAGCATTTCGTTATAGAGCTGAAAGCCCACTTCCAACATATTGCCGCTTTGGTTTTCGCCCAACACCTCACCTGCGCCCCGAATTTCCAGGTCGTGCATGGCTAGGTAAAAGCCAGAACCCAATTCTTCCATTTGTTGAATGGCGTCCAACCGTTGTTGGGCCAGTTTGGTCAGGGCCTCAATGTCGGGCACCATGAGGTAGGCATAGGCTTGGTGGTGGCTGCGACCCACTCGTCCCCGCAGCTGATGGAGTTGGGCCAGGCCAAACTTATCAGCTCGGGCAATCACGATGGTGTTGGCGGTGGGCACGTCAATGCCGGTCTCAATGATGGTGGAACACAGCAGCAGGTTATAGCGTTGGGCCACAAAGTCACGCATCACGGCTTCCAGCTGGCGTTCGGGCATTTGCCCATGGGCAATGGCGATGCGGGCTTCGGGCAAAAGTTCTTCCAACTTGGCGCGGCGGTTTTCAATGGTTTCCACCTCGTTGTGCAAAAAGTACACCTGCCCGCCGCGTTTGAGTTCGCGCAGCACGGCTTCGCGAATCACGCCTTGCCCCTCGGTGCGCACAAAGGTTTTGATGGCCAAGCGCCGCTGCGGAGCTGTTGCAATCACGCTCAAATCGCGTAACCCCTCCAGAGCCATGCCTAAGGTGCGGGGTATGGGTGTGGCAGTGAGGGTCAGCACGTCCACCTCAGCTCGTAGGGCTTTCATGGCCTCTTTGTGGCGCACGCCAAAGCGGTGTTCCTCGTCAATGATGAGGAGCCCCAGGTTTTTGAAATGGGTGTCTGGGCTAAGCAGTTTGTGGGTGCCCACCACAATGTCCACCGTACCGTCGGCAATGCCTTTAAGGGCCGCGTTGATTTCTTTGGTGGACCTAAAGCGGCTCATTTCAGCCACCTTGACGGGCCATTTGCTGAACCTGTCCACGAGCGTTTGGTAATGCTGCTCTGCCAGCAAAGTGGTGGGGGCTAAAAGCGCCACTTGTCGGCCACCCGTGACCGCTACAAACGTGGCCCGCAAGGCTACTTCGGTTTTGCCAAACCCCACATCGCCACAGACCAGTCGGTCCATAGGCTGGGGGGAAATCATGTCCTGAATCACCATGTGAATGGCGGCGCGCTGGTCGGGGGTTTCTTCAAAACCAAAGTCGTTGGCAAACACCTCGTAGTCTTTAGCTGAAAACCTGAAGGCATGGCCTTCGCGAGCAGCGCGGCGGGCGTAAATGTTGAGCAGTTCAGCGGCTGCGTCTCGAATTTGCTCGGCAGCGCGCCGTTTGGCTTTTTCCCACTGGCCTGAACCCAAGCGGTGCAGTGGCGCTTCATCGGCACTCACGCCGGTGTAGCGGCTGATGAGCTGCAGCTGGCTGACAGGGACGTACAACACAGCTTGGTCGGCGTATTCTAGGTGCAAAAACTCTTGCAGCGCAGGGCTTCCATCGGCCTGGATTTGCCCCACGCTCATATTGACCAGCCCACGGTAACGGCCAATGCCGTGTGCAGAATGCACCACGGGGTCGCCCAGCTGGAGTTCGCTGAGGTCTTTAATCAGGGCTTCTACGTCGCTGACCTGCTCTTGCTTTTTACGTCGGCGCGCGGTGGAGCCTGTGGCAAAAAGTTCGGTTTCCGTGACCAAATCTAAACCCGCCTCGGGCCAGCCAAAGCCGCTGCTCAGTGCCGCCGTGGCCATGCCCACGCGCTCGGTGCTGGTTTGGAAGTCCTCTAGCGTTTCAAAAGCGGGCACGCTCAGCTGGCTCGCTCGCAAAAAATCGAGCAGGCTTTCTCGCCGTCCATCACTTTCAGCCAGTAGCAAAACCCGATGCGGGGTCTGGCTGATGTGGGCTTTAAGCGCAGCCAGCGGGTCTTCGGCGCCACGCACCACAGCCAAGTGGTTTAGGGTGTCAAAGTGCTCCCACTCTTTGCTCTCAGGAGTGGGTTCACGCAGAACCAGTTGGGCGTGTGCGTGGGTGTGGGTGAAAAACTGTTCCTCGGTCAAAAACAAAGACTCAGGCGGCAGAGCGGGGCGTTCCGGGTCGCCCTGCGCGAGACGAAAACGGTCTCGCGCGTCCTGCCAAAAACGCTGAAAAGCGGGTTCTAGGTTGCCATGCAGTGCCAGCGTGGCTGAGGGCAGGTAGTCAAATACTGTGGCGGTGTGTTCAAAAAACAAGGGCAAGTAGTACTCAATACCTGCTGTGGCCACGCCGTTGCCAATGTCTTTGTAAATGCGGCTCTTGGTAGGGTCGCCTTCAAGTAATTCGCGCCAGCGGCGGCGAAACAGCGCTCGCGCCTCATCATCCATGGGAAATTCGCGACCGGGCAACAGCCGGATTTCGGGAACCGGGTACAGGCTGCGCTGGCTGTCGGGGTCGAAGGTGCGGATGGAGTCGATTTCGTTGTCAAACAAGTCCACCCGATAGGGCACCAAAGACCCCATAGGGAACAAATCGATCAGGCCTCCGCGCACGGCGTATTCGCCAGGGCTCACCACTTGGGTCACGTGCTGGTAACCTGCCAGCGTCAGTTGGGCCTTAAGCTGCGACTCGTCTAACTTTTGCTTGACTTTGAATTCAAAGGTATAGCCCGCTAAAAAACTGGGCGGAGCCAGTCGGTACAGCGCGGTGGTGGCGGGAATCAGCACCACATCGGTGCTGATGGGCTGGGCAGCACTGGCGTGCACAGGTGTGGTGGAAACTGTGTACGCAGCCGGTGTGGTTGCTGCAGGGGGCTTGGAAGCTGCTTGTTTGCTGTGGTTGTACAAGCGCCACAAGGTGGCCAACCGCTCGCTGATGAGGTCTTGGTGGGGCGAAAACGTGTCGTAGGGCAGGGTTTCCCAGTCCGGAAACATGGCGTAACTCAGGTCGGGTGCGAAAAAAGCCATTTCTTCCATGAGGCGCTGGGCATCGGTGGCATCGGCTGTGACGATGGCTAGCAGCTGGCCAGATGCTTTTTCGCGTTGGCCTAGGCGTGCCAAAAACAGCGCATCGGCTGATCCAATGGGGCGTGTGAGGCTAAAGCGCTTGCCGGTCAGAAGTTTGGGAAGATCCATGCGCAGGCATCGGGAGACGATGCATAAGAGTGAGCTGAATTCTAGTTGCGCTTAAGATCCAAGCAGCCCCTTCAAGTTCGTGACCTTCAATTTGTGAAACTCAATTGAGCACTGTTGCTTCACCTACCCTAGCCTCCGAGCCCAAAGCTACCGAGTCAAAACCTTTCACACCCAAGTTTTGGGCCCTGATTCCGTGTGCTGGTTCTGGCAGTCGGGCCCGCACCCAAGGACCCAAGCAATACGCCATGTTGGCGGGCAAGCCCTTGGTCGTGCACACCCTAGAAGCTTTTGCGAAGGTGGGCCACATCCAACACACCCTACTGGTGGTGTCGCCTGAGGACGATTTTTTTACCCGGCAGCCTCAATGGTTGAGCCAAGATACAGCCTCCAGCTGGGGCCTGGCAGCTTGCGGGGGCGCCACGCGTGCCCAAACCGTGCACAACGGCCTGCAAGCCTTGGCGTCACTGGGTGCCCAAACACAGGACTGGGTGCTGGTGCACGATGCCGCTCGCTGCCTGATCACCCCTGAATTGATTGAGCGCTTGATGCAAGCCTGTGTCACAGACCCTGTGGGCGGCATATTGGCCTTGCCTTTGCCCGACACGCTCAAACAAGCGAAGTTCGACCGCCTTGCCGTGAACTCTGATGGCGCAGACCATATCGGGCACACTTTGGATCGTGACGGCAAGTGGCTGGCCCAAACGCCCCAAATGTTTCGCTTGGGCGACCTGCTGGGTGCATTAGATGCCCACCATTTGTCCGTGACAGATGAAGCCAGTGCCATGGAACTTGCTGGCCACAACCCCAAACTGGTAGCGTCCAGCATGCAAAACTTCAAAGTGACCTACCCCGAAGACTTTGCCTTGGCAGAAAGCGTGCTGCTGGTGCATTCGAAAAGCAAGGCAGTTGCCGCCCCAAGGTTTCGCCTTGGCGAAGGCTGGGACGTCCACCAACTGGTCGAAGGCCGCCCTTTGATCTTGGGGGGTGTTCATATTCCCCACACCAAGGGTTTGCTGGGCCATTCAGACGCAGACGCTTTGCTGCATGCCATCACCGATGCTTTATTGGGAGCCGCAGGATTAGGTGACATTGGGCGGCATTTTCCAGACACCGATGCGCGTTTTAAGGGCGCAGATTCCGCCCAGTTGCTGGCCCAAGCCTATGCTTTGGTGCAACAGCAAGGCTGGCAGATTGGCAATATTGACGCCACGGTGGTGGCGCAGGCCCCCAAGCTGGCGCCCCATATGGAATCTATGTGCAAAAAGATTGCCCAAATTTTGAATCTTGAGGCGCAGCAGGTGAACGTGAAGGCCAAAACCGCTGAAAAGTTGGGCCCTGTGGGCGAAGGCCTCAGTATGGAAGCCCGCGCCGTGGTGCTGATTTTCGGTTGACGGCTTACTGTGCCGCCCAGCCGCCATCCATATTCCAAGCCACACCGCGAATGTTTTGCCCTGCTGCAGAACAGAAAAACACGGCCAAATCGCCCAATTCTTCGGGCGTGGTGAACTGCAAAGAGGGTTCTTTTTCACCTAGAAGTTGACGCGTGGCTTCTTCGTTGGAAATGCCTTGAGCGGCGGCTTTGGCGTCCACCTGCTTTTGCACCAAGGGAGTAAGTACCCAGCCCGGGCAAATGGCGTTGCAGGTGATGCCGGTGGTCGCAGTTTCCAGTGCGGTGACCTTGGTTAGGCCCACCAGACCATGTTTGGCCGCCACGTAGGCGGCTTTTTCGGCAGAGGCCACCAAGCCATGCACGCTGGCAATGTTGATGATGCGACCCCAGCCTTTGCCACCATCGGCCGCGCGCATGGCCGGAATGGCCAAACGGCTGGCATGAAACGCGCTGCTCAGGTTGATGGCCAAAATGGCGTCCCATTTCTCAGGGGGAAAGTCTTCCACCCGCGCCACGTGCTGAATGCCTGCGTTGTTCACCAAAATATCCACGCGCCCGAAAGTGATGGCAGCGAATTGCATCATGGCCTCAATTTCGGTAGGTTGGCTCATGTCTGCTCCGTGGAAGGCCGCCTGAACCCCCAAAGCCTGAATATCTGCTAAGGGTGTTTGATGGTCACCAAAGCCGTTAAGCACGATGTTGGCGCCTTGTTTGGCCAATTGTTTGGCAATACCTAAGCCAATTCCGCTGGTGGAGCCTGTGACCAAGGCGGTTTTTCCTGTGAGCATGGCGTTGAGCACTTGTTTTCTCCTGCGTTCGGTTCTTAAAGGTTGAATTACGATGCAGGTTCATTATCTCTGTCTGTTGTTTCTGTTCATGCTTCAACCCACACTGCATTTCATCAACTGCCCTGACGCCAGCAGCCCCAATGGGCAACACAGAATGGCGTATTGGCAGTGGGGCGACCCACTTGCCCGTCATGTGGTGATCTGTGTGCATGGTTTGTCGCGTCAGGGGCGGGACTTTGATGTCTTGGCTCGCACCTTGTTGGAGTGCGCCGCAGACCCTGTGCGCGTGATTTGCCCAGATGTGGCGGGTCGCGGCTACAGCGAATGGCTGAGCGACCCCATGCTCTATCAGGTGCCAACCTATGCGGCAGACATGTTGGTATTGCTGCGTGCGCTCCAGCCCCAAACCGTGGATTGGGTGGGCACCAGCATGGGAGGGCTGATCGGTATGGCCGTTGCCGGTTCATTGGGGGCCTTGCAGCCTCACATGGAGCAAGCCCAAGCCAACGGCCATTTGAACGACATGAACTTCAAGCTCCAACATTTGGTGCTCAACGATGTGGGGCCGGTGTTGCAGTGGCAGGCTTTGAAGCGCATTGGCAGCTATTTGGGCAAGCCGGTGCGTTTTGCAACGGTGGAGCAGGGGGCAGATGCACTGGGGCATATTTCAAAAGGGTTTGGCCCCCACACGCCTGAACAATGGCTGGCTTTAACGCGCCCCATGCTGCGCCCGGATGGCGAAGGCGGCTTCAAAATGCATTACGACCCGAACATTGCCCTACCTTTTGCAGCCATAACCCCCGAATCAACCGCTGCAGGAGAAGCCATTTTGTGGCAGTTGTTTGACGCCATTCAAGCGCCCACCTTGTTAATGCGAGGCATGGATTCCGACTTGCTTTCTCTCGAGACCGCCCAGGACATGACACGCCGCGGCCCTAGGGCCCAGTTGGTGCAGTTTGAAGGCGTAGGCCATGCGCCCACATTCATTGCCCTTGACCAGCTGGAGGCGGTGATTCAGTTTTTGGCAACAGGTGCCTGAACAGCTTGTGATGGTGGACCCAACCAAGCCAGAGCTTGGCTTGATATTGCGGGCTCGCGCCTTTGCGGAGCCGCTTTTTGTAGGCGAGTGCCTTGACACGGGAGAGCCCACCTTAGTTCATGCAGATGGCGTAGCCGCTTTGTTGCGTGACGTAGGGGGCTCTGAGGTCTTGCAGGCTGCTTCTTACTTGGTATACGCCACGGCCTATTTGCAAAAACCCAGAGAGGTCATTGCCAAGGCCTTTGGCGAAAGTTTTGCCGACTTGGCGGTGGAAACCACCAAGCTTGTTCAGATTCAGCGCCAAGCGCGAGGGGCTCCGCAAAGCCTGCAAACCGAAAACATCCGAAAGATGTTGTTGGCGTTTTCGCGCGATTTGCGGGTGGTGATGCTGCGTTTGGCCTCCCGCTTGCAAACGCTAAGGTACTTTGCGGCGTCCAAAAAGCCCGCTTCCCCTGAATTGGCACAAGAGTCTCTCAATGTATTTGCACCGCTGGCCAACCGCCTAGGTATCTGGGACTTGAAGTGGGAAATTGAAGACCTGTCGTTCAGATTTTTAGAACCCGACACCTACCACCAGATTGCGCGCTTGCTGGACGAAAAACGTGCGGACCGCGAGTTGCATTTGGAGCATCTGCGCGCGCAGCTGGAGTCCGACATGCTGGTGCAGGGCGTTCAAGCCCAAGTGTTCGCGCGGCCCAAACACATTTACAGCATTGTGAAAAAAATGCGCGGCAAGTCATTGGGGTTTGAGCAGGTGTTTGACTTGCGCGCCTTACGTGTGGTGGTACCCCAGGTGAGCGACTGTTATGCCGCCTTGAGCTGGGTTCATGGGCAGTTTCAGCCCGTACCCGAAGAATTTGACGACTACATTGCCAGGCCCAAGGTCAACGGTTACCAGTCTCTGCACACCGTGGTGAGAGATGTTCAAGGCCGGGCTATTGAAATTCAAATTCGCACGCAACAGATGCACGAACACGCCGAGCATGGCGTGGCGGCCCATTGGGTCTACAAAGAAGCGGGCGCGAAAGGGTACGAGGGCGCCAACGCCAACAGCGCTTACGACGCCAAAATTGCCGTGCTGCGTCAGCTGTTGGATTGGCAGCGTGACTTGTCTGCCCAAACCGCTATTTTTGACGACCGAATTTATGTGTTGACACCCGATGCGGCGGTGGTGGAGTTGCCCCAAGGCAGTACCGCGGTGGACTTTGCGTATACCGTCCACACCCTTTTAGGTCACCGCTGTAGGGGGGCAAAGGTGGATGGGGTGTTGCAGCCTTTGAACACGCCGCTTAAAAATGGTCAAACGGTTGAGATTTTGGCGGTCAAAGAGGGGGCGGGCGGTCAGGCCCAAGGCCCTTCCAGAGATTGGCTCAACCCTGACTTAGGGTTTATGGCCAGCCCCCGAGCTCGGTCCAAAGTGCGGGCTTGGTTCAATGCGCTAGCCTTACAAGACACTGTGGCTCGTGGTCGGGAACTTGTTGAAAAACTGCTCCAGCGTGAAGGTAAAACCTCCATGCGCTTGGATGATTTGGCCGAGCAATTGAACTTTGACTCAGCCGATGCCCTATTTGAATCGGTGGGTAAGGACGAATTTTCCCTGCGGCTCATAGAGCAGCTTTGGCGCTCGCCCGACACCAGCCAGCCACTGGTGGATCAGCCGCTGCTCAAGCGCTCGCGCAGCAATGCTTCAGCAGGCGGCGTGCTGGTGGTGGGGGTGGGCTCCTTGCTCACTCAGCTGGCCAAGTGCTGCAAACCGGCGCCACCTGACGACATTCGGGGGTTTGTCAGCCGGGGTAAGGGCGTGAGCGTGCATCGGTCGGAGTGCACCAACTTGCTCGAGATGGTGTTGCGCCACCCCGAGCGGGAGCTGGAAGTGGATTGGGGCTTGGGCAAGGCGGGTGCTCCTCATGAGCCGGCCCTTTACACCGTGGGCGTGACGGTTGAA
This sequence comes from Hylemonella gracilis, assembly GCA_945862195.1. Classification (GTDB taxonomy): domain Bacteria; phylum Pseudomonadota; class Gammaproteobacteria; order Burkholderiales; family Burkholderiaceae_C; genus Hylemonella; species Hylemonella gracilis_C. Next base: position 4,745 of record CAMAXR010000041.1, on the reverse strand, counting down.
GCTCAGGATCGGCAAGGTTTGCTGCGCGATGTAACCGAGGTGTTTGCCAAAGAAAAACTCAATGTCACAGGCGCCCAGACGCAAACCATTAAAGGGGTGGCCTGGATGACCTTGACCGTGGAGGTCAGTGATGCCAGCCGCTTGCAAAGGGTGTTGGCTTCTGTGGAAGCTTTGCCTGGGGTTCGCAGAGCCCGGCGCAAGTGAGTTGAAAAGTACAATCAAACCCAAGGCAAGGCCGACATAAGTTGGCCGCAGATGCTTTTTTTTAAGGTAAGACATGGCTGGTCACAGTAAGTGGGCGAATATTCAGCACCGCAAGGGGCGACAAGACGAAAAACGCGGCAAGGTCTGGACCCGCATCATTCGTGAAATCATGGTGGCGGCCCGCTCAGGTGGGGCTGATGTGTCCGCCAACCCGCGTTTGCGCTTGGCCATTGACAAGGCCAAAGCGGCCAATATGCCCGCTGACAACATCAAACGCAATATTGACAAGGCCACCGGCAACCTAGAGGGTGTGACTTACGAAGAAATCCGCTATGAGGGCTATGGCATTGGCGGCGCAGCGGTCATTGTGGACACTATGACCGACAACCGAGTCCGCACGGTAGCGGAGGTGCGCCATGCGTTTTCCAAATACGGCGGCAACATGGGCACTGAGGGTTCGGTGTCGTTTCAGTTCAAGCACTGCGGCCAAATGATTTTGGCCCCGGGCACCTCTGAAGACCGCGTGATGGAAGTGGCTCTGGAGGCGGGCGCAGACGATGTGGTGGCTGATGAAGACGGTGCCATTGAAGTGTTAACCAGCCCCGCTGAATTTGAGACGGTGCGCAACACCTTAGAGGCCGCGGGGCTTAAACCGGAAGTGGCGGAGGTGACATTCCGACCCGAAAACCACATTGAGCTGGCCGGAGACGATGCAGTGCGCATGCAAAAACTCTTGGATGCACTGGAAGATTTGGACGATGTTCAAGATGTGTTCCACAACGCAGCGCTGTAAAAGAAAGCTCTCAGCATGAAGGTTCTGGTGATAGGTGGCGGCGGTCGCGAACACGCTTTGGCTTGGAAATTGGCCCAGTCTCCCAATGTGCAGCGCGTGTATGTGGCCCCAGGTAATGGCGGCACGCAGCGTGATGCCCATCTTTTTAATGTGCCCATGACGGATGTGCAGGCCCTTAGGGCTTGGGCTCAGGTCGAGCATATTGGTCTCACCGTGGTGGGGCCAGAAGCTCCATTGGCTGCAGGTGTGGTGGACGAATTTCGTGCCCATGGTTTGCGGATTTTTGGTCCTACGCGCGCCGCGGCTCAGCTGGAGTCTTCCAAAGCCTTTTCTAAAGCGTTTATGAAGCGCCACAGCATTCCCACTGCCGCCTACGACACTTTTACCGACCCCAAGGCTGCGCACGATTACATAGACCGCATGGGGGCGCCTATTGTGGTCAAGGCCGACGGTTTGGCTGCTGGTAAAGGCGTGGTGGTGGCCCAAACCTTGCAGGAGGCCCACGAGGCGGTGGACTTTATGTTGCTGGACAACACCCTGGGGGTGTCCCACAACGCCGACCCCAGTGGCCTAGTGGTGCCGCGCGTGGTGATTGAGGAATTTTTACAAGGCGAAGAAGCCAGTTTCATCGTGCTATGTGACGGCAAAAGTGTCTTAGCGCTGGCCACCAGCCAAGACCACAAGCGCTTGCATGACGGCGACCAAGGCCCCAACACCGGGGGTATGGGCGCGTACTCTCCTGCACCCGTTGTGACCCCTGAGGTGCACGCCCGTGCCATGCGTGAAATTATTTGGCCCACTGTCCGGGGCATGGCCCAAGACGGCGTGCCTTACACCGGTTTTTTGTATGCCGGTTTGATGATCGATGCCCAGGGTGCTCCCAAAACCTTGGAGTTCAACTGCCGCATGGGTGATCCCGAAACCCAGCCGATCATGATGCGCCTCAAAACCGACCTACTCGATGTGATGCTGGCCGCCACAGAAGTTGATCCCAATGGAGAATCCACAGGTGCTTTGGATCGTATGGATCTCGAATGGGACCGCCGCTGGGCTCTAGGTGTGGTGATGGCGGCTTCCGGTTACCCACTGAATCCGCGCAAAGGTGATGCCATTGCTGGTTTACCGCAGGACCAGCAAGACGCCATGGTTTTCCATGCGGGCACCTTGTTTGAGGCTGATCAGCTCGTCACCTCGGGCGGGCGTGTTCTTTGTGTGACCGTTTTGGGCGACACCATTAAGCAAGCCCAGCAAAGGGCCTACGAGCTTGCCAAAGGGGTACACTTTGATGGCATGCAGTACCGACAAGACATCGGTCACCGCGCACTTAAAAACTAAATTTCGAGACGTCTCTGATTTGAAACCGACTGTTGATCAGCCCGACACCGCTGCTGTTCGCCACTACCTGCAAGGTTTGCAGCAACGCATCACTACGGCTGTGACAGAGAAAGACGGTTCCAGTTTCGGCTCGGATGCCTGGCAAAAACCACCGGGCGAGCCTTTGCAAGGTCATGGCCTGACTCAAATTTTGGAAGGCGGTCCAGTTTTTGAGCGTGCAGGATGTGGTTTTTCTTCTGTAAGAGGCCCCAAGCTGCCTCCCTCAGCCACCCAGCACCGACCTGAGTTGTCAGGATCTCCTTTCGAGGCGATGGGTGTGTCTTTGGTATTTCACCCTCGCAACCCCTATGTTCCGACTGTGCACATGAACGTGCGAATGTTGTCTGCTCAAGACGCCAATGGTCGGGGGGTGTGCTGGTTTGGCGGGGGCATGGATCTGACCCCTTACTATGGTTTTGACGAAGACGCCATTCATTTCCACACAGTGTGCTGCGATGCCCTGACCCCGTTTGGGCAAGACAAATACCCGAGGTTCAAAACCTGGTGTGACGATTACTTCTTTTTAAAACACCGCAACGAAGCCCGCGGCGTGGGGGGCGTGTTTTTTGATGACTTCTCAGAATTGGGCTTTGACCAAAGTTTTGCCATGTTGCGCGCTGTAGGCGACGGATTGCTAAGAGCCTATATGCCGATTGTGGAGCGGCGGCACCACACACCTTATGGCCAGCGAGAGCGGGGTTTTCAGTTGTACCGGCGCGGTCGCTATGTGGAGTTCAATTTAGTGTGGGACCGCGGTACTCATTTTGGCCTGCAGTCAGGCGGTCGAACCGAATCTATCTTGCTGTCTATGCCGCCACTGGCCAGCTGGGCTTACCAGTGGCAACCAGAGCCAGGCTCCCACGAAGAAGCGCTTTACACCCGTTTCCTGCCTCGCAGGGATTGGGTTGCTCAGTGACGGCAAGCACTTCTCTTAAAGTCGGCGTGTTTGGTGGCGCATATGATCCACCACATTTGGCGCACCGTGCCCTGGCGGAAGTGGCGCTAGATCAGCTGCAACTGAACACCTTACACGTGTTGCCCACGGGGCAGGCTTGGCACAAATCCCGCCCATTAACCCCTGCTCACCACAGATTGGCCATGGCCCAACTCAATTTTGCGGGTCTAGACCGGCTGACCATTGACCAGCGAGAAATTTTGAGACCCGGTCCTTCTTACACCCTAGACACTTTGCGCGAAATTCAGTCTGAACAGCCTTTAGCTGAGTTGTTTTTGGTCATGGGCAAAGATCAGGCCGATGTTCTGCCCACTTGGAAGGATTGGGAGCAGATACTGGATTTTGCGACCATTTGTGTAGCCGACCGCGACGGACTGACGGGTCAACAAACCCAATTTATGCCTACTGAGCAAATGGCTCACCGGTTTATCCGCTTGAACATGCCTTTGATGGACATCAGTGCCACTGGAATTAGAGCGCGCGTGGCCACCGATTTGGACTCCCGTGGCATCACGCCGCTGGTATGTGAGCCGGTTGCACGCTATATTGAAGAACACCACTTGTATTCCACGCACCCACCTGGCACCTGATGACCACTACCACCGCAGATAAAAAAGACATTCAAAAACTTCAACGCGCCATTGTCGATGGCTTGGAAGACGTGAAAGCTCAAGACGTTCGGGTGTTCAATACCGAGCACTTGTCGCCTTTGTTTGAGCGGGTCATGATTGCTTCAGGCACCTCCAACCGGCAAACCAAGGCGCTGGCTTCCAGTGTGCGCGATGCAGTGCGTGATGCCGGTTTCCCCAAGCCGCGCATGGAGGGCGAGGAAAACGGCGAATGGATCATCGTGGACTGTGGGCAGGCGGTGGTGCACATCATGCAGCCCGCTATTCGCCAGTACTACCACCTGGAAGATTTGTGGGGTGATAAGCCCGTGCGCCTGAAGTTTGGAGCGGCCAAGCCCGCACTACCGACCAAACAAACGGTCAGGCAGGCGGTTCAGCCTGCGGCTAAAACGGGCTTAAAGCGCTCTAGCGCGGCCAAGCAGGGTGTTGAGTTGGCATATCCCTCTAAAGCCCAAGAAAAGCGCAACGCCGCTCAAAAAGTTGCCGCCAAAAAAGTTGCAGAGAAGAGAGCCGCGCCCAGAAAGACCCCCGCCAAAACAATGCTCAAAACAGCGATCAAAACGACAGCTCCAAAGTCGGCGGCTAAGCCCGCCACGAAAGCACCCGCTAAGGCTACAGCCAAAACCCGCAAACGCACGGACTGATTTCGGTGAGGTTGCTGGTCGTAGCGGTGGGTCAGCGTGTGCCCGACTGGGCACAGACTGCGTGGGACGACTATGCCAAGCGGTTTCCACCAGAGCTGAAAGTGGAGCTCAAGACCGTCAAAACTGAGCCCCGGCCCGGCAAATCT
>CAMAXR010000040.1 GCA_945862195.1 Hylemonella gracilis | reverse complement strand
ACACAGAAGTCCATTGCAGAGCAGAGGCCACCAGCCCACCCCAGAGCAGGGGCTGAGTGAGGTTGTCGGGCAGCAAGGTGGTGTCCCAATCTATCAACGCCAAAGCAAGCAGGAAGCTCATAAAAGCAGCCCACGCCCCTGCAGTGGGCGAGAGGCCCCAACGCGCCGCGCAGTAAGCAAAGATGCAGCCGGTTGCAATTTCTATCAGGGGGTAGCGCAAGCTGATGGGGTGCTTACACGTGGCGCACTTCCCGCGCAGTAACAAAAAACTCAACACCGGAATATTTTCAAACCAACGAATCTGTTGTTGGCAGACAGGGCACTGGGAGCGCGGCGTGACCAAGTTGTAGGGGGCCAGGGGAGTTGAGTTGAACGGGGTATTTGCGGCAGTAGCGGCACTTTCTAAGTCTGGTTTTGGTCCATTGAACTCCGCACACTCCTTGGCCCACTCTTGCTCCAACATGCGCGGCAAACGCAGGATGACCACATTTATAAAGCTGCCGATCAGCAAGCCCAAAAAGGCTGCGCTTGGCACCAAAATGTTGCGCCATTCGGCTGAAAACTGTGCCCAGTCTGTACTTGGCAGCACGGCTACACTCCTGCAACTTTAAAAATACAGAACATGACACCGAATATACCTGCGGGCTTATTGAAAGCGCTTGCCCCCACCGGGAAACTGCGTGCCTCCATCAATTTGGGTAATCCCATACTGGCCAACCGCGACCTCTCAAGTGGGGTGCCTGTGGGTATATCTGTCGATCTTGCCCGTGCCTTTGCAGAGCGTTTGGGTGTTGAGATGGAGATGGTGGTGTTTGATGCCGCAGGCAAATCTGTGGAGGCTGTCAAAAACGAACAGGCCGACATTGGATTTTTTGCCATCGACCCCTTGCGCGGAGAAGGCATTGCCTTCACCCAAGCCTATGTGGTGATTGAGGGCTGCTACCTGGTTCGCAACGATTCGCGCCTGCAAAGCAACGAAGAGGTAGACCGCTCGGGCATCAGAGTGGTAGTGGGTATGGGCAGTGCCTACGATTTGTACCTGAGCCGGGCTTTAAAGGCTGCCCAATTGTTGCGTGCACCCACATCCCCCAGCGTGGTGGACATGTTTGTGACCCAAAACTTGGAAGTGGCCGCTGGCGTGAAGCAACAGCTGCAAGCCGACATGAAGCGCCATGCCGAGCTGCGCTTGTTGCCCGGCAGATTTATGGACATTCAGCAGGCTATGGGCACGCCCAAAAGCCGCGGCCCAGAAGCGCACGCATTTTTGAGTCAGTTTGTAGAAGACTTGAAAGCCAATGGTTTTGTGTCGGCTTCTATTCAGCGCCACGGCACTTTGTAAGTGCCCATAGGTATAAGCTTGGTCTGGATTTAGACATTTGGAGTGGTCAATGAAATTTGCATTACGTTTTATTTGCGTTGTGATGTTTTTATCACTTTCAGTCTCGGTCTACGCGCAGAACTTGTGGCCTAGCAAATTAGTACGCATTATTTCCACAAGCCCGCCCGGCGGTTCCGTAGATATTTTTGCCCGAATTCTTGCAGAGGAATTCTCTAAGTCGTTGGGGCAGCCTTTTGTTGTCGAAAGTCGCCCCGGTGCTAACGGCAATATTGGGGTTGACCTTGTGCTCAAGGCGCCGGCTGATGGACATATGCTTTTTGTAGCCCCAGCGGGACCATTCAGTATCAATGCAAGCATTATGGAATCTATGCCATTTAATGCAAAAAAAGATATTCTTCCAGTGGCTATGTTAGGAGTGTCTCCATTGGTTTTGGTTGTACACCCCTCAGTACCTGCAAATGATCTTAAGCAACTGCTTATTTGGATGAAGCAGCAAGATGGGAAGGTTAACTACGCCTCTCAGGCCATCGCGTCCACTGGTTATCTTGCCATGGAACTTCTCAAGCTTCAAACTGGTGTCGAGGCAACTCATATTCCCTATAAGGGTTCAGCAGCAGCAGCGACTACTGATTTACTGGCTGGTCGCGTATCAATGAGCTTTTTGAATACCAGCACAGTGCTCCCTCATTGGCGTAGCGGTCAACTTCGCGCAATTGGGGTTGCTGAAGCCAAGCGAATTTCGGCTGCTCCAGATATCCCAACTATTGCGGAGTCTGGGTTGACAGGCTTCGAGGCTACATCTTGGTTTGGACTCGGGGCACGTTCTGGTACGCCACAAGATATTGTCAATCGTTTAAGCAAGATAGCCGCCAACGCATTGGCAAGGCCCGATGTAGTGGCTCGACTTTCAAAGATTGGAATTGAGCCTAGATTTTTGGGTTCAGATGAATTTGTAGATTTTGTTCACGCTGAGTCTTTGAAATGGGAAGACATAGTCCGGCGTACAGGCGCCAAGGCAGACTAATTAATGTGTGGCGGGTGTGGTGATTGAATAACCGATAACGCCCATATAACTGCTGGCGTTATCGGTTATATATGTTTTTATAAAGGTGAAGATTAGATGAAGCTGGTGGTGTTGCCCGGAGACGGCATTGGCCCAGAAACTATGGCCGTGACGGTGGAGGTGCTTAAGGCTGTATCTGAAAAATTCAGTCTGGGGCTGAGCCTAGACCACGACGTGGCTGGCCATGAAAGTCTTAAAAAATATGGCGCTACCGTGACCCCAGAGCTCTTGGCCAAAGTGCAGGCGGCCGATGGAATGATGCTGGGCCCCATGTCCACCTACGAGTTCAAGGACGAATCTCGTGGCGAAATCAACCCCTCCAAGTTTTTTCGCAAGAGCTTGGACTTGTTTGCCAATATTCGCCCTGCACGCACCTACACCGGTTTGCCGGTTCGGCTGGGCGAGTTTGACTTGGTGGTGGTGCGCGAGAACACCGAGGGCTTTTACGCTGACCGCAATATGGAATCCGGCGGTAGCGAAATGTTGGTCACGCCCGATGTGGTGGTGTCGCTCAGGCGCATCACGCGGCTGTGCTGCGAGCGGATTGCCCGATCGGCTTTTGAGCTGGCCATGACCCGAAAAAAACACGTGACCATCGTGCACAAAGCCAATGTGCTGCGCATTGCGGACGGCATGTTTATTGACATTTGCCATCAGGTGGGCCGCGAGTTTCCGGAGGTCACCATCGATGACTTTATTGTGGACGCCATGATGGCGCACGTGGTGCGCGCGCCTGCTCGCTTTGATGTGATCGTGACCACCAATATGTTTGGCGATATTTTGTCCGACCTCACCGCGGAGTTGTCGGGCAGCTTAGGTCTGGGAGGCTCAATCAATGCCGGTGCGCAACACGCTATGGGGCAGGCTGCACATGGATCAGCCCCGGACATTGCAGGTCAAAACATCGCCAACCCGTTCTCGCTGATTTTGTCTGCAGGCATGTTGATGAGCTGGTTTGGGCAGCGCAAGGCCTTGCCGGCATTTGTGCGGGCCCACGCCGTCATGGAGCAGGTGCTGGCGGATTGCATTGCCGCCCACGAATGCACGCGGGATGTGGGTGGCAAACTGGGTACCCGCGAAACCGGCGTGGCGTTTTTGAAGCGTCTAGATCAATACCCAGCTTAAAAAGCCAGATCCAGCGTGGCTAAACCACCTGTCCCATTTTGAAGATGGGCAGGTACATGGCCACCACAATGCCGCCAATCAGGCCGCCCAAAAACACAATGATGATGGGCTCCATCAGGCTGGACAAGCCGCCCACCATGTCGTCCACCTCGGCTTCAAAAAAGTCTGCTGCTTTGCCCAGCATGTGGTCCAGCGATCCGGACTCTTCGCCAATAGCGCACATTTGCAACACCATGCTCGGAAATACGTTGGCTTGGGTCATGGCCCCCGTGAGACTGGTGCCCGAGGACACTTCTTGCTGTATTTTCGTAGTGGCGTCCGAAAACACCGAATTGCCCGAAGCGCCACCCACCGAGTTCAGTGACTCCACTAGGGGAACGCCCGCCGCAAACATGGTGGATAAGGTGCGTGTCCAGCGCGCTATGCAAGACTTTTCTATCAGGGCGCCAAAAACAGGAATTTTCAGTACCAAGCGGTCCATTAGCTTTTGCACCTGCTCGTTGCGCTTCCAAGCTTGAATGAAGGCATAAAGGCCCCCACCCAAAGTTCCCAGCATGAGCCACCAATACGCCACAAAAAACTCACTCATGGCAATCACCATCAGAGTGGGGCCGGGCAAGTCGGCACCAAAAGACGCAAACACTTCTTTGAAAGCTGGCACCACAAAAATCATAATCACCGCGACCACCACCAGCGCCACCAACACCACCGAAATGGGGTACATCAGCGCCGATTTGATTTTGGATTTGATGGCCTCGGTTTTTTCCATATAGGTGGCCATACGTTCGAGCAACTTGTCCAAAATACCGGCCTGCTCGCCCGCCTCCACTAAGTTGCAATACAGGTTGTCAAACTGGTGTGGGTGCTTGCGAAATGCCGCGCTCAATGATGAGCCGGTTTCCACATCGGTGCGAATGTTGTTGAGCAGGCGCGCCACGTTGGGGTTGGCATGGCCGCGCCCCACAATGTCAAACGATTGCAGCAGTGGCACGCCCGCTTGCATCATGGTGGCCAGTTGACGCGTGAACAGTGCAATGTCTTTGGCTTTAATGGCCTTGCCCGAACCAAGCCGCTGTTTTTTGATTTTGATGGGTACCAGACCTTGGCGTCGCAAATGGGCTTGCACTTGGTTTTCTCCGGCGGCGCGGACCTCGCCACGAGCGGGCTTGCCTTGGCGGTCTTTGCCTTCCCATTCATATATTGAGGTTTGAGCCGACGAGACGGCACTGGCATTGCCTGAGGCTTTACTCATTGGTCACTGCCACCACTTCTTCCAAAGAGGTCAACCCCAGCTTTACTTTATGCAGACCGGACTGGCGCAAGCTGCGCACCCCTTCTTGGCGCGCCTGCTCGCCAATTTCGAGTGCCGAGCCCTCTCGCAAAATGATGCGCTGTATGTCTTCGCTGATGGGCATCACTTCGTAAATGCCCACGCGCCCTTTAAAGCCGTTGTTGCAAGCGCTGCAGCCCACAGGGCGGTAGCTGACCCAACTGCCATCGAGCTCATGACTTTCAAATCCTGCGTCCAAATAGGCCGATTCGGGCAGCTCAGCGGGCTCTTTACAGGCCACGCACAAACGGCGTGCCAAACGCTGGGCGGTGATCAAAATCACGCTCGATGCAATATTGAAAGGGGCAATGCCCATATTGCGCAAGCGCGTCAGTGTGGCAGGGGCATCGTTGGTGTGTAGGGTTGAGAGCACCAGGTGCCCGGTTTGGGCCGCCTTGATGGAAATGTCGGCGGTTTCTAGGTCGCGAATCTCGCCAACCATGATGATGTCGGGGTCCTGGCGTAGAAAAGACTTGAGTGCGGCGGCAAAGGTTAGGCCTGCCTTTTCATTCACATTGACTTGGTTAATGCCCGGCATGTTGATTTCAGACGGGTCTTCGGCCGTGGCAATGTTCACGCCAGGCTTGTTGAGCAGGTTCAAGCAGGTGTAGAGCGACACGGTTTTGCCCGAGCCTGTAGGGCCGGTCACCAGCACCATGCCGTAGGGGCGGGCAATGGCTTTGAGCAGCCGTTCTTTTTCTTCAGGCTCGTAACCTAGGGCATCAATACCCAGTTTGGCGCTGTTGGAGTCCAAAATACGGATCACAATTTTTTCGCCAAAGAGCGTGGGCAAAGTGCTCACCCGAAAATCCACGGCGCGGTCTTTGCCAAAGCTCATCTTCATGCGGCCGTCTTGCGGAATGCGTTTTTCGGAAATATCTAGTTTAGAAATGACCTTGATGCGCGAGGCGAGCTTGTCTTTAATGGCCACAGGGGGGTTGGCCACCTCGCGCAGTTCGCCGTCAATCCGAAATCGCACGCGGTATTGGTGCTCAAAAGGCTCAAAGTGCAGGTCAGAAGCCCGCATGCCAATGGCGTCCACCAGCATTTTTTGCAAAAACTTCACCACTGGGGCATCGTCCACCTCGCTGTTGCTGGTGGGGCCATCGCTGAGGCCGTCGGCTGCAAACTCATCCAGCAGCACGTCGTCGCCCACCATAAAGTCCAGCACTTCGGCGGTGGACTTGGCCAACATGTCCACCCAGCGGGAAAGTTTGTCGTACTCAGCAATCACCCAATCCACTTGCAGTCCGCTTGCAAACTTGATGCGTTCTGCCGCGGCTTGGTCAGACGGGTCGGCCGTGGCCACCATCAAGCGGTTGCCGCGCTTACTCAGCGCCAACACACGCAGCTCTGCACACACCTTAGCGTCCAACAGGTCTTTGGGCAGCTTTTGCGGCGCGGCCGCGTCTAAATCAATGAGCGGCGTACTGAAGGCTTCAGATACCTTATGAGCCAGGTCGTAAGCTGACAATGCACCGGATCCTGTGAGTTCGGCGATAAAGCTGGTGCGCTGATCTTCAGCCCGCTGAAAAATGGCTTCAGCCGCTTGCTGATCCAACATGCCTGCCTGAACGAGGGCTCTGCCCAAGCCGGGCAAGGCAAGTGGGGCATTACGGCGAGTGGGTGGAGCAGCAACAGCCATAAAAGATCGGTAGAAAAATGAATCTACCTGCTATCTTGGCTGAGGTTTGTGGCAGTTCTTAGTCGTTACAACCATGAGAACTTGGATCAAGTTGCCTAGATTTGACGTTCCAAAAGCTGTTGTGCGAGGTGTACTAAAGCGTCCCTGTGACTCGAGGCTGGCAGTACCTGTGCGTAGGCCACAGCTTTGTGGGCTTCAGCAGCGGCGGCTTCGCGTGTCACCTCTAGTGCGCCGGTGTTGTTCACAATGTCAATGACGTTGCTCAAACTGTCAACAGAGCCCTGTTCAATGGCGTTTTGGATAAGTTGGCGCTGAGCAGGTGAGCCGCGTTGCATAGCGGCAATCAGGGGAAGGGTGACTTTGCCTTCGCGCAGGTCGTCGCCGAGGCTTTTGCCCATCACTGCGGCGTCTCCAGCGTAGTCCAGCACGTCGTCAATGACTTGAAACGCTGTGCCTAAAGCTTGTCCATATTGGGCGCAAGCGGTTTCGATGGCATCTGGTGCACCAGCCAAAACCGCGCCTACACGGGCGCTGGCTTCAAACAATTTGGCAGTTTTAGAGCGAATGACGCGCAGATAACCCGCCTCGTCCAGCTGGGCGTTGTGCATGTTCATGAGTTGCAGAACTTCCCCTTCGGTAATCACGTTGGTGGCCTCAGCCAGCACTTCCATAATGCGCAAGTTTTGGGCTTGCACCATCATTTGAAATGAACGCGAGTACAAAAAGTCTCCCACCAACACGCTGGCGGGGTTGCCAAAAGCGGTGTTGGCGGTAGGGTTGCCGCGTCTAAGGGTGGATTCGTCCACCACATCGTCGTGCAGCAGGGTGGCGGTGTGGATGAATTCCACAACTGCGGCCAGCAGGTGGCGGTTGTCACTTTGATGCCCAAGGGCTGCGCTGGTGAGCAGCAGCAGGGCCGGACGCAAGCGTTTGCCACCCGCCGAAATAATGTATTGCGACACCTGTGCAACCAACGGCACGCCAGAATTCAGCCGATCCACAATGACCCGATCCACCTCTTGCATGTCAGCAGAAATCAGGGCTAAAGGCTGGGCGGACGGTTGAGAAATCACGGCAGTATTGGATGAATGTAACCAGCAAGTCTACCGAAGCTTGGGGAACAACTTTGTCCCTAAAGGCTGCGTGGCGCAGAAAAATGACATTTTGATGCCAAGCTGATAGAATATTTGGCTCTGTGGAAATTCGTCTGCAGATTCTTTTACAAAAGAGGTCAACATGTACGCGGTCATAAAAACCGGTGGCAAACAATATCGTGTTGCTGCTGGCGAAAAAATTAAAGTAGAACAGATTGCTGCGGACGTAGGCCAAGAGATTGTGATCGACCAAGTGTTGGCTGTCGGTAGCGGCGGCGAACTCAAGGTGGGCACACCCTTGGTGTCCGGTGCAACGGTTAAAGCCACTGTGGTGGCTCACGGCAAGCACGACAAAGTGCGCATTTTTAAAATGCGTCGTCGTAAGCACTATCAGAAACGTCAAGGTCACCGCCAGCAGTTCACAGAGCTGCAAATTGGTGCAATTTCTGCTTAAGGGGTAAGCAACATGGCACAGAAAAAAGGCGGCGGCTCAACGCGCAATGGACGTGACTCCAAGCCGAAAATGCTTGGAGTTAAAGCTTTTGGTGGTGAACAAGTTAGCGCTGGTTCCATCATCGTGCGTCAGCGGGGTACAAAGTTTCACCCCGGTATCAACGTTGGTATTGGCAAAGACCATACCTTGTTTGCTTTAGTGGATGGCCAAGTTCACTTCACCACCAAAGGTGCGCTGAACAAACAAACGGTCAATATTGCAGCAGCAGAGTAAGTTCTCTCTGCAATCACCTTAAAAAAACCCTGCGCAAGTCGCGGGGTTTTTCATTTATGAAATTTGTTGACGAAGTCTCAATCGACATTGCCGCAGGTGATGGTGGTAACGGCTGCGTCTCGTTTCGGCACGAAAAGTACAAAGAGTTTGGCGGCCCCAACGGTGGTGATGGTGGCCGTGGTGGCCATGTGTTTGCCATAGCAGACTCCAACCTCAATACTCTGGTGGACTTTCGTTACACCCGCAAGTTTGAAGCCAAGCGCGGACAACACGGCATGGGCAGCGATATGTTTGGCGCTGCGGGCGACGATATCGTGTTGAAAATGCCTGTAGGCACCATCATCACCGACTCTGAAACCGGCGATGTGTTGTTTGAGCTGCTGGTTCCTGGGGAGGTCATCACCATTGCCAAGGGAGGTGATGGCGGCTTTGGAAACATGCGCTTTAAAAGCGCCATCAACCGTGCACCCCGCCAAAAAACACCAGGGTGGCCTGGCGAGCGGAGAAGCTTAAAGCTGGAGCTCAAGGTTTTGGCTGACGTTGGCTTGCTGGGCATGCCCAATGCGGGCAAATCCACCCTCATTACTGCCATTTCCAATGCCCGTCCCCGCATTGCCGACTACCCCTTCACCACTCTGCACCCCAATTTAGGCGTGGTGCGGGTTGGACCAGAGCAAAGTTTTGTGGTGGCTGATTTGCCCGGTTTGATTGAAGGTGCCGCCGAGGGGGCGGGTTTAGGCCATTTATTTTTGCGCCATTTGCAACGCACGCGGTTGTTGTTGCATGTGGTTGACATGGCGCCGTTTGACGACAGCATAGACCCCGTAGCGCAAGCCAAAGCCATTTTGGGTGAGCTCAAAAAATACGATGCCGCCTTGTTTCAAAAGGCGCGTTGGTTGGTGCTTAACAAGCTAGACATGGTGCCGACCGAAGAGCGCGCCGCTAGGGTCAAAGATTTTGTGAAGCGCATGCGCTACAAGGGGCCGGTGTTTGAAATTTCCGCCCTCACGCACGAGGGTTGCGAGCAGTTGGTGCGTGACGTTTTTAAACACATTCAGCTGCAGCACGACGTGGAACACCCGCCAGCTGAAACAGATCCGCGTTTTATCGTAACCACCCCTATTGCTTCAAAAGACGCCAAATCTGAAGGTGTTTAATGGCGCCATGAGGGACAGTTTTCTAACCGCAATGCCTTTTCCAAACAGTCTGATTCAGGCGCGCCGCTTGGTCGTCAAAGTAGGCTCCAGCTTGGTGACCAACGAGGGTCGGGGCCTAGATGATCAAGCCATTGGCGAATGGTGTCGCCAGTTAGCGTCTTTGGTCAAAGAAGGGCGTGAGCTGATCATGGTGTCCAGTGGCGCTATTGCAGAAGGCATGAAGCGCTTGGGCTGGGACACCCGTCCCCACGAGTTGCACGAATTGCAGGCGGCTGCTGCGGTGGGACAAATGGGGTTGGCTCAAATTTACGAGACTCACTTGAGGGCTCAGGGTCTGGGGAGCGCGCAAGTGCTTTTGACCCACGCCGACCTGGCCGATCGGGAGCGTTATTTGAATGCCCGTTCCACGCTGCTGACCCTGCTCAAGCTGGGTGTGGTGCCGGTCATCAATGAAAACGACACCGTGGTCAACGATGAGATCAAGTTTGGCGACAACGATACCTTAGGTGCTTTGGTTGCCAATTTGGTGGAGGCGGATGGGCTGGTCATTCTGACCGACCAACAAGGCTTGTTCACCGCTGATCCACGCAATGACTCCTCCGCTAAGTTAGTGCAGACCGCTCAAGCTGGGGACGTCACTTTAGAGGCCATGGCGGGTGGCTCGGGCTCGCATTTAGGTAAAGGCGGCATGCTCACCAAAATTTTGGCGGCCAAGCGAGCGGCTGGCTCCGGTGCATCTACGGTCATTGCCTGGGGCCGTGAGCCTGATGTGCTGTTGCGATTAGCCCAAGGTGAAGCTATTGGCACTTTTTTAAGTGCCAGCACTGCTAAAAATCAAGCTCGCAAGCAATGGATGGCCGACCACTTGCAACTGCGCGGCTCGGTTTGTATAGACGAAGGCGCCACTCAAAAATTGCTCAGTGAGGGTAAAAGTCTTTTGCCTATTGGCATGGTCAGCGTGCAGGGTGAATTTTCCCGTGGCGAGGTTATTGCAGTGTTGAATGCTGCGGGTGTAGAGATTGCAAGGGGATTGGCCAATTACGCCAGTGCCGAGGCCCGATTGTTGTGCCGCAAAGCGTCTTCAGAGTTTGAGGCTTTGTTGGGGTTCGTGGCTGAGCCTGAAATGCTGCACCGCGACAACATGGTCATTACGGCTGCAAAGTCAGCTTAAGCAGGTTATGGATTGCGGCTTGACTTGAGCCGCTTGACGAGTTCTGCCGCGTTGCGTGCCCCAAGACTTGCCCCCTCGCAAAAACCTTGCCGTGCCAACGCAATGGCATGTCGGTGAGACGCTTTGGTGGGGTCAAGGGGCGCCCATTCAGGTTGTGCCACCGTTTGCCATTTGTCTACAGTGCTGGAGCGTGCATAGGTTTTGATTTCGCTGGTGTTGCAGCGCAAGCCTTCAAACAAGGCATTGGTGCTGCCTTCAGGGTTGTAGGCCACCATCACATAACGCACCACCTCATCACTGCCGACGCTGATAGTTTGGGGGTCTACCCCAAACACCAAACTGCCTGCAGAACGCAAATCAATGGGAATGAGGTTGGCTTTACTCCAAGCAGGTGCGGGCTGGGTTGGGACCTCTTTCCAGTTAGAAGTTTCTGCCAAAACCCAAGGGCAGCAGATCAACATAAGGGCAGCCGCAGCCCAGCGCTTCAACTCAGCTCGCATGGAACTCATCCGAACCGGAGTCTTCGTGTCGGGGACGTGCGCCTTGGCGCAAATAGCGAAAGCGTTGGTCTTGCTTGGGTAAAAAACGTGCCAGTTCGGTCAAGGCCATTTCGTACACGCCCCGCTTGAACTCCACCACCATGTCCAAGGGCACCCAGTAGTCGTTCCAGCGCCAAGCGTCAAACTCTGGGTGCTCAGTAGCTCTGAGATTCAGGTCCCAATCCTGGCCCATAAGCTGAAGCAAGAACCAAATTTGCTTTTGACCTTTGTAATGGCCGCGTGATTCCCTGCGGATGAAATGGTCTGGCACCTCATAGCGCAACCAGTCTCGGGTGCGGGCCACAACGCGCACATGTTCGGGTTGTAGCCCGACTTCTTCGTTCAGCTCCCTGAACATGGCCTGCTCGGGGGTTTCGCCCCGGTCAATGCCACCCTGAGGAAACTGCCACGAATGGGTGCGTATCCGTTTGCCCCAAAAAACCTGATTCCTTTGGTTGAGCAGAATGATGCCGACGTTAGGCCTAAAGCCATCTCTGTCAAGCATAATCAAATCCCAAATTTTTAAACTAAGACCATTATGCACGGCTGCTCTCGTGCATCAAGGTCAAACACCCCAATTCTCCATGAAAGCTTCCCAGTTTCTCGTCTCTACCTTGAAGGAAGCTCCCGCAGACGCCGAGGTCGTGAGCCACAAACTCATGATGCGGGCGGGCATGATCAAAAAACTGGGCGCCGGTATATACAGCTACATGCCCATGGGCCTGCGCGTGATTCGAAAAGTGGAGGCCATCGTGCGCGAAGAAATGAACCGCGCTGGCGCCGTGGAGCTGACCATGCCCGTGGTGCAACCCGCTGAGCTGTGGCAGGAAACCGGCCGCTTCGACAAGATGGGCCCCGAGCTCTTGCGCATCAAAGACCGTCACGACCGTGACTACGTGGTACAGCCCACCAGCGAAGAGGTGGTGACCGACATCGCCCGCCAGGAAATCAAGAGCTACAAGCAGCTGCCCAAAAATTTCTACCAGATTCAGACCAAGTTCCGTGACGAACGCCGGCCCCGTTTTGGCCTGATGCGTGGGCGCGAGTTCATCATGAAGGACGCCTACAGCTTTGACCGCGACCAGGACGCCGCCAAGGCCAGCTACCAGATCATGGCCCAAGCCTACCGCCGGATTTTTGACCGCTTTGGCCTGACCTACCGCGCGGTTGCCGCCGACAGCGGCGCGATTGGTGGCGACTTGAGCGAAGAGTTCCAAGTGATTGCTGCGACCGGAGAAGACGCCATCGTCTACTGCCCCACCAGCGACTACGCGGCCAACATGGAAAAGGCTGAAGCCCTGACTCCAGTTTCTCCGGTTTCGCGTGCGGCGCCCGAAGCGACTGCGCAAGCCGCTTTGGAAAAAGTAGCAACGCCAGGCAAGAGCACCTGCGCGGACGTCGCGGCCCTGTTGCAAGTGCCCCTCACCACCACGGTGAAATCGCTGGTGCTTGCGACCGACGAACTGGACGAGCAGGGCGCTGTCAAAAAAACGCAGGTGTGGCTGCTGCTGCTGCGTGGCGACCACGACATGAACGAAGTCAAGGTCGGCAAGCTGCCCGGCATGGCGGGCTTTCGCTTTGCCACCGTGCCGGAAATTGAGGCGCACTTTGGCGCCAAGCCTGGCTACCTCGGGCCGATTGGCCTGCGCCAGCCGGTGCGCGTGGTGGCGGACCGCGACGTCGCCGTGCTGACCGACTGGATTTGCGGCGCCAATGAAGAAGACTTCCACATCCGCGGCGTGAACTGGGGCCGCGACCTGCCCGAGCCCGACCTGGTGGCCGACATCCGCAACGTGGTCGAGGGCGATGCGTCTCCTGACGGTAGAGGCGTGTTGGCGATTGAGCGCGGTATCGAGGTGGGGCATGTGTTTTACCTCGGCACCAAATACAGCCGCGCCATGAACGCCACCTTTTTGGACGTGAACGGCAAGCCCCAGTTCATGGAAATGGGCTGCTACGGCATTGGGATCACGCGTTTACCGGCTGCGGCTATTGAGCAGAATCATGACGAGCGCGGCATCATTTGGCCGGATGCCATTGCGCCGTTTACCGTGGTGATTTGCCCCATTGGCATGGACCGCAGCGCCGAGGTCAAAGACGCTAGCGAGCAGCTTTACGTACAACTGATGGCCGAAGGCCTCGATGTATTGCTGGACGACCGTGGTGAGCGCCCCGGCGCCATGTTTGCCGACTGGGAGCTCATCGGCGTGCCCCACCGCATCACCATTGGCGAGCGCACACTCAAAGAAGGCAAGTTGGAGTACCAGCACCGGTGCGATGCAACCGCCACCCAGGTGCCCTTAGCAGAGATACAGGCTTACTTAAAGGCCCGAATTTCGGTCTGACATGTCCCGTAGAGCGTGGGCACTCTCCAGTACCAAGTGGACGCTTGGGCTGGTGGGCATGTATGTGTCTCCTTGGGGCGATAGCTTGAGCGGACTCGGCGCCCCTGTTTTTGCCGGAACTCAGCTGGAAGAACCATTGATCGACTCTGTGCGCACTGCCCTGAGCGCCTCTGTGGCCAACCACGCGCCACCTGTTCCTGAGTTTGCGCACCTCGAGGCTCGAAAGCACTACCTCAAATGGTTGGGCTACATGGATGAGCGTCTTCAAAAACGCAAGCCCGACTTTGCTTTGCGGCAGGAGTTCTTACAAACCGTTTGGTACGAGAGCAAGCGCTCGGGTTTGGAGCCCTCTCTGGTACTGGGGCTGATTCAGGTGGAGAGCAACTTCAGAAAATTTGCGGTCTCATCTGCCGGGGCACGTGGCTTTATGCAGGTCATGCCGTTTTGGGTTCGGCTGCTTGGAGACGGCGACGCGTCCAAGCTGTTTCACATGCAAACCAACCTTAGGTTTGGTTGCGTGATCTTGAGACATTACCTGGAAATCGAACAAGGCCAGCTGGGGATGGCCTTGGGCAGGTACAACGGCTCAAGGGGAAAGGCCGCTTATCCCGATGCGGTCATGGCGGCCCAACGAAGCTGGAAGCTAGAGAGTTAAGACTGAATCACCTGTTGCAGTTCCCCGTTTTCAAACATTTCCATCATGATGTCGGAGCCACCCACAAACTCGCCTTTGACGTACAGCTGAGGAATGGTGGGCCAATTGCTGAATTCCTTAATGCCTTGACGAATTTCGGCATCATCCAGCACATTGACGGTTTTTAGAGTTTTGGCGTCCACACCACATGATTTCAAAATTTGAATCGCACGTCCAGAAAAGCCGCACATCGGAAAGCTGGAGCTTCCCTTCATAAACAAAACCACATCATGGTTTTTAACAAGCTCATCAATGCGCTGATGGGTAGTGGTCATGCAAGTTCCTCTCAATGTTTCTGAATGGACTGATTATTTCATGCGTTGATAATCTTTGCTTGTCGATATATGAGACCCAAACCCTACACATGATGAAGATCGAAAAAAACTCAGCCGTGACCGTAACTTACAAGGTTTTTGATAATTTGGGGCATGTGCTTTCCAACCCTAAAGATCCTATGGTTTACTTGCATGGCGGCTATGGCAATACCTTGGCCAAAATTGAGGAGGCCTTGGATGGTCAAAGCACGGGCTTTCAAACCACTTTGGTGCTGGCCCCAGAAGATGCCTTTGGGATTCGAGATGAAACTTTGGTGCGCACCATCCCCAAGGCAGAGTTCCCCCCGGGCGTCAAAGTGGGCGGAGAGCTGGAAGGTCAAACCGAAGACGGCAGAACCCATGTGTTTCAGGTGATGAAAATAAAAGGTCCCCAAGTCATTTTGGATGGCAACCACCCTTGGGCAGGTAAAGCCCTAAGGTTCAGCCTTTCGGTAACGGATGTTCGTGCTGCCAGCGACGAAGAAATCAGCCACGGCCA
>CAMAXR010000039.1 GCA_945862195.1 Hylemonella gracilis | reverse complement strand
TTCCTAGGTTTGTCCACATCCGTGCCCCTGGCGCAGGCGGTGTGGTAGGCCAGCAGCTGCAGAGGCACCACGTGCAGCAGGGGTGAGAGTGCGCCGTAGTGTTCGGGCATGCGGATCACATGCACGCCTTCGCCGCTTTCAATGTGGCTGTCGGCATCGGCCAGCACATACAGCACGCCGCCGCGGGCGCGCACTTCTTGCAGGTTGCTTTTGAGTTTTTCAAGCAGCGCGTCGTTAGGCGCCACCGCCACCACGGGTATGGCGCTGGTCACCAAGGCCAGCGGGCCATGTTTAAGCTCGCCCGCGGGGTAAGCCTCGGCGTGGATGTAGCTGATTTCTTTGAGCTTCAATGCTCCTTCTAGGGCTATGGGGTAGTGCAAGCCACGGCCTAAAAACAGGGCGTTTTCCATGCGGGTGAAGTCTTGAGCCCACGCCATAACTTGGGGCTCTAGCGCCAGCACCGCTTGCAGCGCCACGGGCAAATGCCGCATCTGGTGCAAGTGCTGCTTGTGGTCTGCATCGCTTAGGGTGCCACGCACGCGGGCCAAGGCCAAGGTGAGCAAAAACAAAGCTGCCAACTGGGTGGTAAAGGCTTTGGTAGAGGCCACGCCAATTTCCACCCCCGCGCGGGTGATGTAGGCTAGTGCACACTCACGCACCATGGCGCTGGTGGCCACGTTGCAAATGGTGAGTGTGTGGTGCATGCCCAAGCTTTGGGCATGGCGCAGAGCGGCCAAGGTGTCAGCGGTTTCGCCCGACTGGCTGATGGTGACCACCAAGGTACGCGGATTAGGTACCGACTCGCGGTAGCGGTATTCACTGGCCACCTCCACTTGGGTGGGAATGCGCGCCACGCTTTCGAGCCAGTATTTGGCGGTGCAGCCGCTGTAATAGCTGGTGCCGCAAGCCAATATAAGTAACGAGTCCACCTCGGCAAAAACCTGCGCGGCCTGAGGGCCAAACAGCTCGGGCACCACGGCCTCCAAGCCTTCTAAGGTGTCGGCAATGGCGCGGGGCTGTTCAAAAATTTCTTTTTGCATGTAGTGGCGGTAGGGGCCCAGCTCGGCTGCGCCGCTGTGGGCGTGTACGGTTTGGGGCAAGCGCTCCACGGGCTGTTGCTGAGGGTCATACACCTGAAAACCTTGGGGCTGCAGGTCCACCACGTCGCCTTCTTGCAAATAAACAATTTGGTCGGTTACACCGGCCAGGGCCATGGCGTCGCTGGCTAAAAAGTGTTCGGTCTGGTCGGACCCCACCCCCAAAATCAGCGGCGACCCTGCTCGCGCACCCACCACGCGGTGCGGCTCCTCAAGGTGGAACACCGCTATGGCGTAGGCACCTCGCAGTTGCAGAACCGCCCCCTGCACAGCAGACAGCAGGTCGCCCGCGTACAAAAAGTCCACCAAATGGGCGATGACTTCGGTGTCGGTTTGGCTTTCAAAGGTATAGCCCTGCAGCTGCAACTGCTCGCGCAGCTCTTCAAAATTTTCAATGATGCCGTTGTGCACCAAAGCCACGCGGCCTTGGCTGAAATGCGGGTGGGCGTTGTGCACCGCGGGGGCGCCATGGGTGGCCCAGCGGGTGTGCGCAATGCCGGTGGTGCCTTGGATGGAACCCTGCGCCACTTGCTCGGACAGCTCGGCCACGCGCGAGGTGCTGCGGGCGCGGCGCAACGCGCCGTCTGCATGAACTGCAACGCCACAAGAGTCGTAGCCGCGGTACTCCAAACGCTGCAGACCCTGCACCAACACCGGAACAATATTGCGGTGCGAAACTCCGCTGACAATGCCACACATAGATTAAGACTTTCTGTACATCAACACCGTAAAAAAGCTATGCACTTGGCTGCGCACACAGGGGCAAGGTAAAGCGCACGCAGCAACCCGCATCGGGTGCGCCTTCGGCCCAAATGCGGCCCCCATGGCGCTCCACAATTTTTTTAGCCAAAGCCAAGCCTAGGCCTACGCCTTCAAATTCATGTGGGGGGTGCAAACGCTGAAACACCTGAAAGAGCTTGTCTTGCATGGCGGTTTTAAAGCCCACGCCGTTGTCTCGCACGCTCACACGGCACAGCGGTGCAGTGGGGGCATGGTCTTGTTCATGTTCCCACCCTATGTGCAGCTCAGCCAAGGGGCGGGTGCGGGTGAATTTGAGGGCGTTGGACAGCAGGTGATGCAGCAGGTCGCGTACCAACTGCGGGTCAGCGTGAATTTGTGTGGAGTGGCTGGGCAAGCTCCATCGCAACTGCCGCTGCGCCGCTTCGGGCTCCAGAGATTGGCGCACCTCTTGCACCATTTGGCTCAAGCACAACGAGGTGGGGCGTAACTCCACTTGGTCTAGCTGCGCCCATGTCATGAGCCCGTCAATTTGCAAACCCATTTGAGTCGCCGCCTCGGCCACGGTGTTCAGGTGCCCCTGCACCTCGGGAGAGAGCGCGGGCCCCAAATCTTCCACCGCCAACTGGGTGTAGGCCAGCACATGCCGCACACGGGCCCGCAAGTCGTGCGACACGGTGTAGGCAAAGTCGCCCAAAGCCGCCTGGGTGCGTTCCAGCTCCAAGCGCAGGCGCTGCACTTCGGAAACAGTTGGATCCACAGGGCTAGCAGGGTGTAGAGGGTGAACAGAGTTGGTGGGGGGTGCTTGCTGCATGGGGTGGCTCAAGATTTTTGAGGGCGCTTCCAGTTGGGCAAGCTCACTTGCTTGGCGCGCGCCACCGTCAGCACGCCAGGGGCTGTGTCTTTGGTGATAGTGGAGCCCCCGCCTACGGTGCCGCCTGCCCCAATGGTGATGGGGGCGATCAACACGCAGTTGCTGCCAATGTGCACATCGGCCTCAATCACGGTTTGGTGCTTGTGGGCGCCGTTGTAGTTGGCGGTGATGCTGCCCGCGCCATAGTTAACCCGCTCGCCCAACTGGGCGTCTCCCACGTAGGCCAAATGATTGGCCTTGGAGCCCTTGGCCATCGTCGAGTTTTTGACCTCTACAAAGTTACCAATGTGCACTTCGGCGCCCAGCTGCGCACCGGGGCGCAAACGGGCAAAGGGGCCAATCAGCGCGCCTTCGCCCACGTCCACCTGATCTTTAGGGCTGGCGCCACCTTCTATGTGGGTAAAGGGGTGCACCACCGCCCCTTTACCCACATGCGCTTGGCTGATGACGCAATGCGCCCCAATGCGCACGCCGTCTTCCAGCACCACCCGGCCGCTGAAGACGCAGTTGATGTCAATTTCCACATCTTGCCCGCATACCAGCTCGCCGCGCACATCCAGCCGCGCCGGGTCGGCGAGCCGAACGCCTTGCAACATGAGGGCTTGGGCCAGCCGCAGCTGATGGGCGCGCTCCAGCTCGGCCAACTGGGCCGGGTTGTTGATGCCCGCCACTTGCAGAGCGTCTTGGATTTGATGCGCCACCACCGGCACACCATCGGCTACGGCCCACTTGACCACGTCGGTCAGGTAGAACTCGCCTTGGGCGTTGCGGTTGTCTAAGCGGGCCAGCCAAGTTTTAAGCAACGCAGCGGGTGCGGCCATGATGCCGCTGTACACCTCGCCAATGGCCATCTGCTCGGGCGTGGCGTCTTTTTGTTCCACGATGGCTTGCACCGCTTGGGTGGTGGGGTTGCGCACTATGCGCCCATAGCCCGTGGGGTCGGGCATTTTCAAGGTGAGCAGGGCCAACTTGTCGCCCTGGCTGGCCGCCATCAACGCCCTGAGTGTGTTGGCTTGGGTGAGCGGCACATCGCCCGACAGCACCACCACCAAACCGTCGTCGGGCAAGTGGGGCACTGCTTGTTGCACGGCATGGCCTGTGCCCAGTTGCGGTTCTTGGCGCACAAAGCTCACATTGGGGGGCGCAGGGTCTGCAGTTTTAGCTTGCGCTGGGATTGACGGGTGCGCCGAACTTAGCGGGCTCGTTTGGCATAAAGGGTACTGGCTGATGTCCGACTCCACCGCCTCTGCGGCGTGGCCGGTCACCACCACCACTTGGCGCGCCGAAAGGGCCGCTGCGGTGTCCAGCACATGAAAGATAAGGGATTTTCCGGCCAGGCGGTGCAGGACTTTAGGCAGCTTGCTTATCATGCGGGTCCCTTTGCCTGCTGCCATGATGACCACATCCATCGCCAAATTGAGTTCTGACATCACGTTTTTATGTTCTAAGTTCTGGACATTTTGCTTGGTTTACATCAGCGGCCATTCTAGGCGGCACAGCCAACAGGCTCAGGCTAGGCCACCTTCTGGGTTGGGAGCAAACCGGCCCAAGCGCAAGGCAATTTGTGGACACGTGGTTTTAGGGGCTCTCACCGCGTCGCTGTTGATGCTGTCGGGCTGCAGCACGATTCAGGTGGCCTACAACCAAGCCCCCAACCTAAGCTACTGGTGGCTGGACGGGTACTTTGATTTTTCTAAACCCCAAACTGTGGTCGTCAAAAGCGGGCTGGCCAAGCTGCACGCCTGGCACCGCGAACAGGAACTCCCCGCCTATGCCGACCTGCTGGCGCGCATGCAAAAGGTGGTGGAAGGGCCTATTACCCCCCAACAAGCCTGCGACATCTCCGAGCAAATACAAGCGGCAGCCAAACGCTTGCTGGTGCAATCTGCCGACACTTTGGCCGATTGGGCCCCTACACTGCAGCCCGAGCAGCTCAGCACCTTGGCCAAGGAGTTTGAAAACGACAACCGCAAGTGGCGCAAACAGTGGCTTGACGGCCCCGCTGCCGACTTGGCCAAGCTTCGACTCAAAAAGACCGTGGACCGGTTTGAGGACTTTTACGGCCGCCTGGAAGAACCCCAGCTCAAGGTGCTGCGCCAAAGCATCAGCACCTCTCCGTTTGACCCCCGCCTGGCTTGGATTGAGCGCCAACGCCGCCAGCAAGACATGCTGACCACCTTGGGCGAACACGCAGGCAGCGGCAACCGGGCCAGCCACGTCAAAACCGAAATGTTGGCTCTGCTGGTGCGCAGCCAGGAGTCTCCCGACCCGGTTTACAAGGCGCGGGTAGAGCTTTGGCAAGCCCACGCCTGCCGCACGCTGGCCGAGATGCACAACAGCACCTCAGCAGAACAACGCCAAACCTTGGTGGCCAACTTGAACCAATACGAACAAGACGCCCGAATGTTGGTTAAAGGCAAATAAGACTTATCGAAAGCTCAAACCGGCCACACCACCCCATGGTCGTTCAAGATGGCGTCTAGCGGTATGTCGTGCGACTCGGGCTCCAGGTCGTCCACAAAGCCTTGGGTAAAGCCCAATCCCGCCGTCACGGGTTTGGGTTGCAGGGTGGCCAAGGTGCGGTCGTAAAAGCCGCCGCCATAGCCCAGGCGGTAGCCGCCCGGCCCATAGCCCACACAGGGCACAAATAACAAAGTGGGCTGAATCACGTCGGTGTCTTTGGGTTTGGGAATGCCGTAGGCGTCTTCTTCCATGGGGCAGCCGGGGTACCACACGTGAAATGTGAGGGTTTTGCTAACTTTGTCGATCACCGGCAAACCAATGCGCCTGCGCAAGGGTTCGTCCAGCAGTTCGCCGTCTTCTTTCCAGCGGTGCAAGGCCGGCAGCGGGTCAAATTCGCCCTTAATGGGCCAGTAAGCGCCTATCACTGTGTCGGTTCTGCCCACCAGCCAAATGCGCATGACCTGCTGCAGCATGGTGGCTCGAACGGCGCGATCGGGCATGGCTTGGCGGTCTGCAATGAGCTGTTGCCGAAGGATTTTTTTGGCCTGAGCGCTTTTGTCGTTCGATGTGTCCATAATTCCTGCATGCAGTTTTTAGTTCATCTGAAGTCCCGAGCCGCCGCGCTTTGTGCGGTGTCCGCGTTGCTGATGGTGCCACACCTCAGCACACTGGCCAGTAACAAGGCCCCTTCCAAAGCCAGCGACAAAGCCGCCAGCAAGCCCAGTGAGCCCGCGAGTGACCGAATCATCAACGACATGCAGGCGGCCTTTAAACGGGGCGACCGCAAGCAGCTCACCGCCTTACTGCCCAAAGCGCGCGGCCATATTTTGGAACCGTGGGCGGCTTATTGGGAGCTCAGCTCGCGGCTGGACGTGGCTTCTGCCGACGAAGTTCAAGCCTTTTTGAACCGGTACGCCGGTTCCTACCAAGAAGACCGGTTGCGCAACGACTGGTTGCTGGTGTTGGGCCGCCGCCGCGATTGGGCCGCCTTTATGCCCGAACACGCCAAGTTCCGCATGGGTGACGACCGTCAAGTGCGCTGCTATGCCCTGCTGGCTCAAAGCAACCCGAGCCATGCCGCTGCAGTGGAAGACTTGTGGCTGAGCCAAAAAGAAGCCGACGATGCCTGCGCCGCCGCCGCCGATTACATGCTCCATGCTGGCGCCCTAAAACCCCACACGGCTTGGCTGCGCGCGCGTTTAGGCTTTGAAAACGACCGCCCCCGCATTGCCACCCAAGCGGTGGGCCTGCTCAACCCCGACTGGGTGGCCAGCGTCAATGCCATTTACAGCAACCCCGTGCGGTTTTTGGACGACAAAATCACCGCCCTGCGCCCCAAAACCAAAGAACTGGTGACGCTGGCGCTCATCCGGCTGGCTGTGACCGACACCACCGCCGCCATGGACGAGCTCAACAAACTGCGCTGGCGCACCCAGCTCAGCACCGAGGAGCGCAGCTGGATTGCAGGCGTTATTGGCAAACGCTTGGCCATGAAGCTGCAAGACGGCGCGCTGAACCAATTTGCGCATGGCAAAGACGAGTTCATGCACGCCGAGCATTTGCTCTGGAAGGTGCGCGCCGCACTGAAAGCCGGCGTGTGGACCGAAGCCCTCAACGCCCTACAAGCCCTGCCCGACCCGCTGCGCCAAGACCCCTCTTGGGTCTACTGGCGCGCCCGCGCCTTGCAGGCCATTCCTGGCAAACCCGAGGCTGCGGCTGAGGCCAAATTGTTGCTGGAGTCCATAGCCTCTTACAAAGGCTTTTACGAACAACTGGCCTTGGAAGAACTGGGCAAATCCATTGTGCTGCCCGCCAAACCCGAGCCTTTAACGGCCGCCGAGCAAGACGCTGCACGCCAAAGCCCCGGCCTTAAGCGGGCTTTGTATGCCATTCAAAACGGTTTGCGCTCTGAGGGCGTGCGCGAATGGAACTATCAGGTCAACCTGCACCAGCCTGGCGGCCTGAGTGACCGCGAGCTGCTGGCAGCGGCCCAACTGGCCTGCGACCAACAGGTGTGGGACCGCTGCATCAACACCAGCGACCGCACCAAGTTACTGGCGGACATGGAGCAGCGTTTTCCTATGCCGTTCAAGCAAGCCGTGCTGGATCGCGCCCGCAAAATTGATTTAGACCCCGCTTATGTGTATGGCCTGATTCGCCAGGAAAGCCGCTTTGTGATGGACGCGCAGTCCAGCGTGGGTGCTGCTGGCCTGATGCAGGTCATGCCCGCCACCGCGCGGTGGACCGCCAAGCGGATTGGTCTGACCGACTTTAAGCCGCACCAAATCACTGACCGCGACACCAACATCGCCATTGGCTCGGGCTACCTCAAGCTGGTGTTGGACAACTTTGATGGCTCCATGCCCATGGCCGCGGCTGCCTACAACGCCGGGCCCAGCAGACCGCGCGCTTGGCGCGGGCAAGATGGCGCGCCCAACATCGAGGCCGCGATTTGGGCCGAAAACATTCCATTTAACGAAACGCGCGACTACGTTAAAAAAGTGTTAGCCAACACCACCGTGTACGCAGCTCTGATCAGCGGAAAGCCCCAGTCTCTTAAAAGCCGCTTGGGCACCGTGGGCCCGCTGCGCCCGGGCAAAAGCGAGCTGGCTGAAGATTTGCCTTAACTTACTTGCCTTAACTTTTCACTCTGCACCACATGATTGATGGATTTCAAAAAGTACTGATCTTGGGCGGCTCCGGCTTTGTGGGGCGGCACCTTTGCGAGCACTTGGCCGCCCACCCTTGGCGCATCACCGTACCCACCCGGCGCTTGCGCAATGCGCAGCACCTGAGCACGCAACCCAAGGTCACCCTGCTTGAGGCCAACATTCACCACCCGGCTGAGCTGCAGCGCTTGGTGGCCGGTCATGATGCGGTGGTGAATTTGGTGGCCATATTGCATGGCAGCGCTGCAGACTTTGAGCGGGTGCACGTCACCTTGCCCACTCAGTTGGCCCAAGCTTGCCATGCGCAAGGCGTGCACCGCTTGGTGCACATCAGCGCTTTGGGCGCAGACGCCCAGCACCCAGACACCCTGCCCAGCATGTACCTGCGCAGCAAATCGCTGGGCGAAGCCGCTTTGCTGGCGGCCTCTAAGGTGCCCACATCGCCCTCAAACCAGCCCGCCATGCAACTCACCATGTTGCGCCCCAGTGTGCTGTTTGGATCGGGCGACCGTTTTTTAAATGTGTTTGCCAGCTTGCAACGCTTGTTTCCCTTGGTGCCTTTGGCGGGCGCGCAGGCGCGGTTTCAACCTGCTTGGGTTGAAGACTTGGCTCAGGCCATCGTGTACTGCCTGAACTACCCCCACCACACGGTAGGCAAAACCTTTGAAATTTGCGGGCCCGAAGTGCTCACCCTCAAGCAGTTGGTGCAAGGCGCGGGGCAGTGGGCGGGCATTGCCAACGGCCAAGGCCGCCCTGTGGTGGGCTTGCCGATGTGGATGGGGCGCATCCAAGCGGCCTTGATGCAACTGGCCCCGGGCGAGCCCCTGATGAGCCCCGACAACCTAGACTCCATGCGGGTAGACAACGTGGCCACAGGCCGCTTGCCCAGTTTAAAAGACTTGTGCATCACCCCCAGCAGCGTGCGCAGCATTGCGCCGCTCTACCTCAGCACCACCTCGCAGCTGGACGTACTGCGGGGTCGGTAAGCGTTAGCTCACGCCATGGCAATGTCGGGCATGCAGGTTTTTATGGTGGGGGGCGCGGTACGCGATGCCCTGCTGGGGCTGCCCGTTCAAGACCGCGACTGGGTCATCGTGGGGGGTACGCCCGAAGCTGTGACGGCTTTGGGCTTTACCCCTGTGGGCAAAGACTTTCCGGTGTTTTTGCACCCCGACACCCGCGAAGAATATGCCTTAGCCCGCACCGAGCGCAAAACCGCGCGCGGCTACCGTGGCTTCATTATTTACACCTCGCCCGACATCACCTTAGAAGAAGACTTGGCGCGGCGCGACCTGACCATCAACGCCATTGCAGTTTCTGAGAGTGCCTTGGCCGCCGATGGCAGTTTTGAGCCCGCCCTTGTGCGCGACCCCTTTAACGGCGTAGCCGATTTGCGCGCCCGCGTGCTGCGCCACGTGACCCTTGCCTTTTGCGAAGACCCTGTGCGCATTTTGCGGGTGGCCAGACTCTCCGCCAGGTTCAGCGACTTCAGCATCCACCCCCAAACCCAAAAGATCATGTGCGACATGGTGCAACAGGGCGAGGCCGACCACTTGGTGCCCGAGCGCGTGTGGCAAGAGCTCAGCCGTGGGCTGATGGAGCGTCACCCCTCCCGCATGCTGGATGTGCTGCACCGCTGCGGCGCCTTGGCGCGTATCCTGCCCGAGCTGCGCGCGCAAGACACGTCAGATGCATGGGAGCACTTGAAGCGCGTGGTGGACACCGCAGCGCTTTGGAACTTGCCTTTGGCGGTGCGGTTTGCTTGCCTCACGCACACATTAGGCCAACGCCCTCAGCCCGACGCCACAGGTGAGCCAAATGCAATCACAAACCCGCGCTTGCTCAAGGCCCTGTGCGAGCGCATCAGAGTGCCGGTGGAATGCCGCGAATTGGCAGAAGTGGTGGCCCGCGAACACGCGCACCTACAGTCCAGCGGCGCCTTGGAGGCGGCCGAAGTGGTGCGCCTGCTGGAACGCTGCGACGCCCTGCGCAAGCCCGAACGCTTTGCTTGGGTGCTGCAAGCCTGCGCCTGTGTGCAACACCCCCCCTTGCCCGTAGCCCACTACCCCCAAGCCCAGCGCCTCAGCCACGCCCTGAACGTGGTGCTGGATTTGCCCACCCAAACCGTGGCAGAGACCGCTATGGCGCAAGGCCTAAGCGGCAAAGAAGTGGGAGATCTGATTCATGTGGCGCGGGTTAAAGCGTTGCAAGAGGCTCTGCCACCTGAGTAACTAGCGCAACGCCACCCGGCTAAACCAACCTAGCCAACCCAGTGACCGCCAGCATCAGCAAGGCGCTGGTGGTGAAGGGCACAAAAAAAGTGCGGCCAAACAGCTCAAACTTAAAGTCGCCCGGCAATTTGCCAAAGCCCATTTTTTGAAAAAACTGGGTAAAGGCGTTCACCACCAACAGCACCAGCAACAAGATCAATACCCAACGCAGCATCATGTTGCTGATCCTAAGCGCAATTGCTCAGGCACTTGCTAGCTGCTACAGAGCCATGGAAATAAAACCTGAGCCTTGAGAAGGGCATATGACCTGCCTCTAATGATAATGATTCGCATTTGATTTAAACTGCGCTCAAGCTTTTCAACTTGGAGTCGCTTCATGCGCCGCACGTTCACTGTTTTTTCGTGGGCACTTTCTGCTCTCACAGCACTCACCACTGGCCTTTTCAGCGCTTCGACATGGGCCAACGAGCAGGTGATCAATTTGTATTCAGCCCGCCATTACCCCACCGACGAAGCGCTTTACAAGGACTTCACCAAGGCCACGGGCATCAAAATCAACCGCGTTGATTCGGATGACGCCGGCATCATTGCCCGCCTCAAAGCCGAGGGATCCGCATCCCCCGCCGATGTGATCTTGCTGGTCGATGCGTCTCGCCTTTGGAAAGGTGAAGTCGATGGCATGTTCTTGCCCGTCATGTCCAAAACCTTAGAAACCGCAGTGCCCGTTCAACTGCGCGCCAAAACCACAGACAAAGGCAGCACAGCTTGGTTTGGTTTGTCCACCCGCGCACGCGTGGTGGTGTATGACAAGCTCAAAGTCAAACGCGAAGACGTGGACACCTACGAAGAACTGGCCGACCCGAAGAACAAAGGCAAGCTGTGCATCCGCTCTGGCTCGCACCCCTACAACCTGAGCTTGTTTGGCGCGATGACCGAACACCTTGGCCCGGTGGCAACTGAAGCCTGGCTCAAAGATATGGTCGACAACATGGCCCGCGAACCCAAAGGAGGCGACACAGACCAAATCAAAGCCGTGGCCAGCGGTGAGTGCGGCATTGCAGTGACCAACAGTTACTACTTGGCGCGCTTGATGCGCTCTACCAACCCAGCCGATAAAGCGGTGGTCGAGCGCGTGGGCGTGGTGTTTCCCAACCAACAAAGCTGGGGCACGCACGTGAATGTGGCTGGTGGTGCGGTGGCGCGTTATTCAAAGAACCCAGCCAACACCGTGAAGTTTTTGGAATACCTCGTCAGCCCCGAAGCCCAAAACCACTTTGCCAACGGCAACAACGAATGGCCCGTAGTCAAAGGCCTGAAACTGGACAACCCCGCCCTTAAAGCCATGACCGGCGGCGACTTTAAAAGCGAGTTGATGCCCATCAGCGCCGTAGGCATGAACCAAATCAAGGTGCAGCAAATGTTGGATCGGGTGGGTTTTAAGTAAACGCCACGTTAGGCAGGCGCTTGCCGCGCCGGATCACCTAAACCCATCACCCCAGCTAAAGGGTGTGGGTGCGGTCACCCGCCGCAAATCCTAAGGCTGGCCAAGGCTCGCCCACACACAACGCCAGCACCTTAAACAATTCACCCATTTCGTGCTCCATTACCAATTTGGCAGCTTGGGCACTGGTGGGCAAATCGGCCTGCTCCATCAACTGGGCCAACCCACAGTTCAGCAAAAACCGCCCTTGGCTGGTGTAGCCCAGCACCTGCAGCCCGGCCTCTTGGGCGGCCAGCGCCACCCCGGTGAAGTTGACATGAGCGGTGATGTCTTTGGCACCCACATCGCTTAGGGGGTCGGCGTCCATTTGGTGGGATTGGTGGCACACCAAGGTGCCCATGTGCCGCTGGGGGTGGTAGTACTCGGCCTCAGGAAAGCCATAGTCCAGCAACAACACCGCCCCGCGCTCCAGTTTGTCGGCCAAGGTGCGCACAAATGCCTCAGCTTGGGGGTGCACTTCGGTCACGTAGTCGTGTGTGCCCTCAATGCCCAGTGGCGGGCGAAGAGTAGTCGGGCGGTCGGCCCAAGCCCAACCCTGGGTTTGGCTGTCAGTAAGCTGCGGGGTCGCCACCCCGCGCTCGTGCCACACGCCGCCGCTGCGCGCCAGCAGCTTGACGGGCATAGCGTCCAGCACTTCATTGCCCACCACCACACCGCTGATGGTGTCGGGCAAGGCACTGAGCCAGCGCACTTTGGTGCCAAAGCGCTGCAGCAACGCTTGCTGGCGAACCTGCAAACTGCCCGACACATCCACAATGGTGTAGCGCTCCACAGCCTCTCCCAGCGCGCCCAGCAGCTGCAAAGCCAATGCGCCAGAACCTGCGCCAAACTCCCACACCTCTCGGGTTCCGGTGTGTTCCAAGGCTTGTGCCACCTGCGCGGCCAGCGTTTGGCCAAACAGGGCCGACATTTCGGGTGCGGTCACAAAATCGCTGCCGCTTTGGGGCATCAGCCCCAGCTTGGGCCGGTGGCCGCTGTAGTAGCCGTCTTGCGGGTCGTACAAGGCCAGCGCCATGAACGCGTCAAACGGCAGCCAGCCGCCCGCTTGCTTGCAGTGCGCTCTGATGCGCTCGTCTAGAGGCTGGTGGAGAGGCTGTTTGATAATCAAGGCCTTATGTTCCTTGAAAGCTGGGTGTCATGACCGATTATGTGTTGATCACAGGGGGCGCCCACCGCTTGGGTCAGGCCTTGGTTCGGCATTTTGCTAAGGCGGGTTGGCAGGTGTGGTGCCACTATTCGAGGTCCGAGGCCGCTGCACAAGCCCTGCAAGCCGAACTCGGCGAGAAAGGGCACACCCTGCACCTGGTGCAGGCCGACTTGTCGCAGCAAGACCAAGTGCTGGGCATGATGGCGCACATCCAGTCGCAATGCCCTAGCCTTAGGGCCATCGTCAACAACGCCTCCCTTTTTGAGCCTGACCAAGGTCTGGACTTTGACCCCAACCTGACCCGCCAGCAAATGGACGTGAACCTGATGGCGCCCATGTTGCTGGCGCGCGAGCTGGCAAGACAACAAGCTGCTCAGCAAGCTGCGCAAACTGCCGCGCATCCCGACATGCCCCCCGCAGCTGACGCCGCGGTCATTCACATCCTGGACCAAAAGGTGTTCAACCTCAACCCTGATTATTTTTCTTACACCGTCAGCAAGCTGGCACTGGAGCGCGCAGTGGCCTTGCAAGCACAGGCGCTGGCGCCGCACGTGCGGGTGTGCGGTGTGGCACCAGGCCTGCTGTACCCCAGTGGCCCGCAAGATGCCGACAACTTTGCACGCGCCAGCAAGGTGAACCTGCTGCGCCGCCCCATCAACCCCGACGACGTGGCCGCCACCTGTGTGTTTTTGGCGCAAACCGCGTCCATCAACGGCACCACCTTGTGCGTGGACAATGGGCAGCATTTGATTCCCTTGGCCCGCGACGTGATGTTTCTGGCCTAAACACGTATGAATGAACTCGACTGGCTGAAGCACTGCCGACAACTGTTTTTGCGCCAACACGAAGTGCTGGTGAACATTGGCGTACATGCCTTTGAAAAAACAGCCCCCCAACGCATGTGGTTTGACGTGGAGTTGTACGTGGACTACGCCCACAGCACCTCGCACAGCGACCTTATTGACGAGGTGGTGGACTACGACTTTGTGCGCCAAGTGATTGCTCAGCGTGTGGCGCGTGGCCACATGGAGTTGCAAGAAACCCTGTGCGACGACGTGGCCCGCGAGCTGCTGGCGCACCCCAAAGTGCAAGCGGTGCGCTTGTCGACCTGCAAGCCCGATGTATACCCTGACTGCAATGCCGTGGGGGTGCAAGTGTTTTTAGTCAAACCCAACACCGCCCGACAAACTTTAAGCCTGCGGGGCCTGAAGTTTGATGCCAGCTTGGGCATCTTGGCCCACGAGAAAAAAGCCCCCCAACCGATTCAGGTGGACGCCGAACTCAACCTCGGCCCCCAGCCGCTGCTGCCCCAAAACGATGACATTCACCATGTGTTGGATTACCGCAAGGTGCGGCAAATCATCATCAACGAATGCACGGCCGAACACGTGAACCTGCTCGAAAGCCTGATTGGCAAACTGGCCAACCGCCTGTTGCAACTGCCCGGTGTGCTGGGTGTACGGGTGAAAATTGTGAAGCTCCAAATTTTTGACGACTGCGAAGTGGCCATTCACGCCGAAACCGGTCAGTGGTGAACACG
Source organism: Hylemonella gracilis (assembly GCA_945862195.1). Lineage (GTDB taxonomy): Bacteria > Pseudomonadota > Gammaproteobacteria > Burkholderiales > Burkholderiaceae_C > Hylemonella > Hylemonella gracilis_C. The sequence continues at coordinate 1,094 of CAMAXR010000039.1, read as the reverse complement.
AAAGGACCTCTTATGGACAAGCTCTGGATCGAGCCTGAAGCCGACAACTTTGAAAAAACGCAACGCGCTGCCTACGAAACCCACAAGCTCGAAAAGCGCCTGTGCCGCCAGATGGGGCAGGCGATTGTGGACTTCAACATGATTGAAGAGGGCGACCGGGTGATGGTGTGTATGTCGGGTGGCAAAGACAGCTACGGCATGCTCGACATCCTGCTCAAAATGCAGCAGCGCGCGCCGATCCGCTTTGAGATTGTGGCCGTCAACCTCGACCAAAAGCAGCCCGGGTTTCCCGACCACATCCTGCCCGAATACTTGGCCAAGCTGGGCGTGGAGTTTCACATCGAGACGCAGGACACCTACTCCATCGTCAAGCGCAATATTCCCGAAGGCAAAACCATGTGCAGCCTGTGCAGCCGTCTGCGGCGCGGCATTCTGTACAAGGTGGCCCGGCAGCTCAAGTGCAACAAACTCGCGCTGGGTCACCACCGCGATGACATGCTGCAAACCTTCTTTCTAAACATGTTTTTTGGCGGCAAGCTCAAGGGCATGCCCCCGAAGCTCACCAGCGACAACGGTGAATTTATAGTCATCAGACCCTTGGCATATGTGGCCGAAAAAGACCTGATCCGCTGGGCCGAACACCGGCAGTTTCCCATCATCCCGTGCTCGCTGTGCGGCAGCCAGCAGAACCTGCAACGGGTGCAAATTGGCAACATGCTGCGCGACTGGGAAAAACAATACCCAGGCCGCGCCGAGACCATGTTTACCGCGCTGCAAAACGTGGTGCCCTCGCACCTGATGGACGCCAAACTGCACGATTTTCAGCACCTCACCACCACCGGCATGCCCGAGCCCGAAGGCGATACCGCCTTTGACCCGCCAGCGTTTTCAGCGCCATCTGATTTGTCGCAGGTTGCGGTGCGCACCGAGTTTGCGCAAGAGGCTTGATGGACACCACCCGCATACTGGCCATACGGCACGGCGAGACCGCTTGGAACGCCGACACCCGGCTGCAAGGCCACACCGATATCCCCTTAAACGAACGCGGGCTTTGGCAGGCTGAGCGCACAGCGCAAGCCTTGGCAGCTCAAGAA
>CAMAXR010000038.1 GCA_945862195.1 Hylemonella gracilis | reverse complement strand
GTGGAGCCTTGACGCTTCAAGTTTTGTGCCGTTTGCAAGGCTGCTTGCAAGCCCAAGGCTACCGGTGTGCCGCCGCCGCCGGGCAGGCCTGCCAAGGCGCGCTTGGCCCGCACCAAAGAGCGGGTGGGGGGCAGCAACACAGTTGCGCTGGAACCCCTAAACGCAATCACGCACACGCTGTCGCGGCGGGCATAGGACTGTTGCAGCAACAGCTCAACGGCTCCTTTGGCTTCGGCCAAGCGTTGGTAGGCGGCTGAGCCTGAGGCATCCAGCGCAAAAATAATGCAAGAGCTGCTGCGTTGCTCAAAGCGGTGGATGTGAAAGTCCTCGGAGCGAATTTGCACCAGGGGCCTACGCTGGTTTTGGGAGCCTTTGGATTCTTGGGCGGTTTGGCCGGTGGACCTGAGCTTTTGTTTAGGTGCGGCCGCACGCAAGGTGGCCAGCAGGTGCATGCGTGCGCCTGCATGGGGCGACCCGCGTCGCGGGGGCAGAGGCCGGCCGCGCAATTTGGCGGAGCGGGCTTGTCCGCTGGTACCCTGAGCGCTGTTGGGCGTGCGAGCGGTGGGTTGCGAGCCCAGCATGAGCTGATCGAGCATTCTGGGCGGCAGGTTGGCGATGGCAGCAGCCATCATGAGTTCTTCAAGGTCAGGTGACTCGTTGGGGGGCGGAGCTTCGCTCTGGGCCCCTGACTCTGTTGGCGGCTCTTGGGGAGGTTCTTGGGGCGGTTCGGGCGGTGGCACGTTGTTGGGCTCGCCTTCAGGGGGTGGACTGGCGGCGGGCAATTGGGTGGCTCTGGGGCCAAGCACCATGCGAGCGGCCACTTGGAGGTCTTCGTCTTCCACCGCGTCTTTGTCCATCAGGGCCGCATGCACGCTGGCCAAACGCAATGCCAGCAGGGGCGCGCGCAGACTGTGTATGCCAAGAGCCCAAGCGGTGGTGCACAAGCCGTGTATTTGTTCGTCGGAGGCGCTCAGGTGGGCCAAGCTGTGCCGTGCGCGTTTTACCTCGCTGGGGCTAAGGGCTTCTAGGGCCTCTTGGGCTTCGGCGTAGGTGGTGCGCCGCAGGTCCAGCCAAAAGGCCACGCGGTCGCGCAGACTTTCTGACACGGGGGCTTCGTCTTCATCGCTTTCGTCGAGCGCCACCACGCCAAATGGGGTGTGTTCGAGTTGCTGCACCATTTGGGCCACCAAGCCGCTGGGCGCTCGCTCGGCCATGGGCAGCACTGCCAAGCCCCCCTGAGCTTGGGTGAGCAACCCCATTTGCTGCACCAAGTGGCCTGTTTGCAAAGTGGCGGCCAAGTCAATGCCGCCCAGAAGGCGTTCGGTGTCGGTGTTGGCTGGTACCTTGGTGCACGAAATGAACAGCTGCAGTTGCCCCAACCACAGGTCTCGAACAGGTCCGTGCCCTGCGCGTACCCAGGCCCCTGCCAAACCTACGGGGTCAACTTGCAGGGCCAACAAGGCCAACTGCGCATCGTTCCAGGCGCGGGCTGTGTCGGTGGGGGCTTGTGGCTCAGGCATGCTCGGCGCAGCACCCTATCAAGCGGGCACCACCTCGTCTAAGCACCTTTGAACGCGCACGCCGGAATCGGTGTCGTCCAATGGGTCGCGCCGCAAACGGTGGCGCAATACCAGTTGCGCCACGCTGCGCAGGTGGTTGGTGCCGACATGTTTATCGCCTTTTAGGGCGGCAAAGGCGCGCATGGCGCGCAGCAGGGTCAGTTCGGCCCTGAGGCCGTCGGTGCCCAGTTGGCTGCAGAGTTGGGCGGTCAAGCGCAACAATTCATCACTCACTTCCAACTGGCCTGCAGCTTTGCGGGCTTTGAGCATGCGTTGGCGCAATTTGGCGTTGGCGTCTTCCCACTGCGCTCTAAAGCCCTCGGGGTCGCGCTCAAACGCGTCGCGGCGGCGCACCACCTGCATGCGCAAGTCCAAGTCTTTAGGGGTTCGCACTTCCACTGACAAGCCAAAGCGGTCTAGGAGCTGAGGGCGCAGTTCGCCTTCTTCGGGGTTGCCACTGCCCACCAGTACAAATTTGGCGGGGTGGCGCACGCTCAGTCCTTCACGCTCAACCAAGTTTTCGCCGGAGGCGGCCACATCGATCAGCAAATCCACAATGTGGTCCTCCAGCAGGTTTACTTCGTCGATATACAAAAAACCACGGTGGGCTTTGGCCAACAGACCCGGCGCAAATTCTTTAACGCCGCGGCTCAGCGCTTGTTCCAGGTCCAAGGCGCCTACCACGCGGTCTTCGGTCGCACCTAGGGGCAGGTCCACCACGGGCACAGCGCGGGTCACCGACTTGAGTTTGGTGGCGCTTTTGCCCTGCAGCCTTTGCTGGCAACTTGGGCAGGGGTTGGTGGCTTCGGGGTCGCAGCCGTAGGGGCAACCCTCCACCACCTTAATGGGGGGCAACAAATCGGCCAAAGCGCGAACGGTGGTGGATTTGCCGGTGCCGCGGTCACCCAACACCAAAACGCCGCCAATGCTGGGGTCAACCGCCACCATTTGAATGGCCAGGATCATGTCTTCTTGACCCACGATGGCGGAAAAAGGAAAAGTTTTGGCCATAAACAATGCTCAGTGTGGGGCATGCCCCATTTGAAAAAACGTCGGGCAGATGTTCTGCAAACCGGCCCCAAATGTCAAGTTAAATTGACACATAGAGCCGACACCCTAGGGTTGGTCCCGGTCAGTGAGCGGCTTTGGCTTTCAAAACGTTGGCGGCAATGTCCAGAGCGGCTGAGGCGTCAGTGGCAATCGCATCGACCCCTAAAAATTGGGGGTCGTGCTGTTGGTTCAAAAAGGCAGGGCCTCCCAATAACACGCCAACATTGGGGTTACGTGAAAACTTTTTTAAGCGAGAAATCAAGCTGGCCATATCAAGTAGCTGTTCTTGGAGTCCTACAGACAAGCCTATCAAGTCAAACCACTCGTTCGCCACGGCATGCAAGAGCTCGCGTTCGGTGTTGGTGATTTCAAGGGTGACTTGCCAACCACCTTTGCGAAAAAACTCGCTCACCATCACCAAGCCCAGCAAATGCTGAGAGCCCGGAGCCGATGCCAGCATGACACTTTTGGGGTCGTCAGTTTGGTGCGCCGGGGCTTGAAACTCGTAGCCCAATTGGTGGGTGATGTGGTGCATGCGCTGCAAGGCCAGGGTCACCTGCGTGAAGTCTAGGGTGTCGTTTTCCCACTGCTCGCCCAACCAGCGTGCCGCTGGGCTGATGAGGTTTAAAAACAGGCTTTCAATGCTGAATTCGTGCCCAACCATGTCGTCCATAAACTGGCTGGAGGCTGTGGCTTCCAAGGCCATGCAGCTGTGGGCAAAAGCCTCAACGTCTTGGTGGGAGCCAACATACTGTGCGTGAAACGTTTGAGCATCATTAGAAGCCTGCTCCATGGCGGTGGCCTCTAGAAGGCGCGGAATGATTTGGGATTCAATCAGGTGACGAAGCGAATCCTTGCAACTGTCTTCTGAGGCAGGTGCAAGTGCAGAGGCTGAGCTTCGCGGAGAGGGGCGCTGATCCATGGTCCGTTTCGGTGACACGCCTAACGCTTGGGGGCAAGCGTCAGAATTTTCGATCCGCCTTAAGTTGTTTAGATTGAGAGTCTTAAACAAATATAACCCTCACGCCATCAGGGTATGCCCGACTAGGGTTTAGGGTGATCTGGCCAGCAACAGCCCTTGAAAGGGCTTAAGAGTCAGCGTTTAGGCTTCTTGATTTTGAAAAAGTTCATCAAAAAAAATACCACGACGAGCAGCCAAAGGGCCAGCAAAATATGGTGAATTTGCATACCAATCTCCTTTAAAAAATACGTTCAGTTGCGGTTTTGGGCTGTTAGTAGCCTCTTTTGTGGCTGCCCAACCAAGGGATACAGCACATAGGCGGTCAAGATTAGCATGAGGATTTCAATCCCATACACACTCACATAACCCATGACCCCGTCGGTCATGAGGTTGACCACATCCCTTGCCACGCCCCCTAAAGCCATGGCCAAACCACCCGCGGTGGCTTGAGCAGCTCCCCAAGCGCCCAGCGCCAAACCACTTTGTTCTTTGGGGGCTAGGTTCATACATGAGGTGAGCGTGCCGTGGCTGAAAAGTCCGCCGCCCATACCAATGAACAGCACCCCTAAGGAAAACAACCACGGCATATTGAGGTAACCCGAGGCAATCACGGCCAAAAAGGCCGGAATACCCAACAACACGCCCGCCCAAGACATGCGGTACGGGTCTGCGCCTCGGCCCAAGACCCTAGAAGCCCACGCAAAGCCCACCAGCCCCCCCAAACACAGCGTGGCAGTGAGCAAGGTGGTGGCGCTGACGCTCATGTTCAGCACCTCACCCCCATAAGGCTCCAACAAAATGTCTTCCATATTGAATGCAAACGTGCCCATGCCAATGGCCACCAAGGTTCTGGCGGTTTTGGAGTCCAGCGTCAGGGTGCGCCAAGCTTCGGCAAAGGAAGGCTCCACGGCCAACTTGCCGCGGCGCAAGCGGCTGCGGGGCTCTTGCTTCCAAAAGGCAATGACATTGAGCGCCAGTGTGATGACTGCCGTGGCCTGAATGACCTGAATGAGTGCACTAGGAGAAAAGTCAGACAAAAACGCCCCAAATGCCAAAGAGCTCACGATCATGCCCACGAGGAGCATGACGTACATCAGGCCCACGACTTTGGGTCTGGATTCTTCAGCCGCCAAGTCGTTGGCCAAGGCCAAACCGGCGGTTTGAATGGTGTGCAAACCCGCGCCCACCATTAAAAATGCGATGGCAGCCCCTAGCAGGCCCACCCAGACTGGTGCTCCAGCCGATTGCCCGGCACCTGCCAGCACCAGCAATGCAAACGGCATGATGGCCAAACCGCCAAACTGCACCATGGATCCCTTCCACATGTAGGGCACCCGTCTCCAACCCAATTCAGATCGGTGGTTGTCGGATTTGAAACCAATGAATGCACGAAAAGGTGCGAACAACAAGGGGAGGGCCACCATGATCGACACAATCGATGCAGGCACCTGCAATTCCACAATCATGACTCTGTTGAGCGTGCCGACCAACAGCACCATAGCCATGCCCACGCTGACTTGAAACAAGGACAAACGCAACAAACGCGACAACGGCAAGTCTTCAGACGCGGCGTCCGCAAACGGCAAAAACTTAGGGGCTAAACCGGCCCAAAAATGGATGAGTTTTGGCTGTTTGGTGGTCATGGAGCGCAAATGCAGGCTAAGTCACGGTAACGACTTAGCCTGCCAAGGGAAACGTTGGTTATTTTCCCGTCGGGGCCGCTGCACTCACTGCAGGAGCAGGTGCTTTGCCGTTCAAGAATGCCTTGACCCACGTCGTGTTGGACACGATCGCGAGGTGCACGCTGAACGAAGCAATTGCTACAGCAGAGATGAACAAAGGTATGCCCACCGAGGGTTTGACCACACACCACATTTTTCCGTAGATCATGATGTTGCTCCTTCTTTCACTTCAGCCAAGGGGAATAGATATAGGCCAACAGGTGCGCAAACGCGGCGATCATGCCGAAAATTTGCGTGCCCTGTATGAGGTTTCTATGTATTTCCTCGGATTCGGCCTCGGTTAACCCTGTAGGCCATACTTTCTGGGAATCAGACATTGGATTTCTCCTTGTAGTACTCCAAAACGTGCTCAAACCGCACGAGGTATTTGTGTCCCCCATGGACACAAATGCTATTCAGCGGCGCCACTTAATTGTTAATTTAAGTTGACATTGCTGTATGTAAATCAAAGTTAACATACAGATTGTAGGGTTGTCAATCAAGAATTTGCACGTGTGCATTTCCCGGCCAAGCACTCAGTGGCGTGAGCGCAAAAACAGCTTTTCAATCGTGGTTTGCATGTGTTGCAAGTCATGAGAGGTGGCAGCGTGCAGCTCGCTCATGGTGCCGTGCATCATTTTTTTAACCAGACCACGGGACAAGGTTTCCAGCACTTGTTCTAAGTCTTCGCCTTTGGCTAAGAGCTTTTTGGCTTTGGTCAGCTCTGCCTCGCGCCATGCATCGGCCTTGGAGTGCAGCTGCTGAATCAGAGGCACATTGCCGCGCTGTTCCATCCAGTGGTGAAAGTTTTTAACCCCCACATCAATGATGCTTTCGGCTTGGCTCACGGCGGCTTGTCTATGCGCTTGCCCCACTTGCACCACGCTGGACAAGTCGTCCACGCTATACAGGTACACATCACGTAATGACTTGACCTCGGGCTCAATGTCGCGCGGAACTGCCAAGTCCAGCATGAACATGGGCTTTTTCTTGCGCAGCTTGACGGCGCGTTCTACAGCGCCCAAGCCAATCAGCGGCAAAGTGCTGGCGGTACAGCTGACCACAATGTCGAATTCATGCAGCCGCAAAGGTAATTCAGACAACTGCATCACGCTGCCGCCTAGGGCTTGCGCCAGTTTGCTGCCTTTTTCTACGGTGCGGTTGGCAATAGTGATGGCGCTTGGTTTTTTGGCGTTGAAGTGGTTGACGCAAAGTTCAATCATTTCACCTGCACCCACAAAAAGCACTTTGGTTTGGCTCAGGTCGTCAAAGATTTGACCTGCTAAGCGCACGGCAGCGGCGGCCATGCTGATGGAGTGCGAGCCAATTTCGGTGGTGGAGCGCACCTCTTTTGCCACTGAAAATGAGCGCTGAAACAACTGGTTGAGCGTGGTGCCGAGTGCGCCCGCATCTGAGGCCACACGCACGGCATCTTTCATCTGGCCCAAAATTTGGGGCTCTCCCAGCACCATAGAATCCAGCCCGCTGGCCACCCTAAAGGCGTGACGTGTGACGTCTTGCTCGTGCAGTTGGTAGGTGTGCGCCGTGAGTTCTTCGGGGTGAACCTCTCGTTCGTGGGCCAACCAGTGCAAGGTTTGCGGGATTTGCAGTTCCGAGCCGGAACAGTAAATTTCGGTGCGGTTGCAGGTGGACAAAATAGTGGCTTCGCTTTGCCCTTGGAGGCTGGAACGCAGCGCCGACAGCGCCCCGCCCATTTGGTCTACGGCAAAGGCAAACTTGCCCCGCAGGTCCAAAGGAGCGGTGTTGTGGTTAAGTCCTAGCGCCCAAACAGCCATGGTTGGTAAAGGTGTGGTCTAAAGATGTTGCTGCGGATGTGTTAACTAGGTGAGACAATAACACATGTCAATCTAGATTGACAATGGGGTAACATCTAACAAGAAAAACAGTTCAAACCTCGTGTAATCTCTCCAAGTCGTTTACAGCTTTTCCCATGAAACTCACCATCGCTACCCGAGAAAGCCGTCTTGCCATGTGGCAAGCCCATCACGTCAAGCAGCTTCTTGAAGCCCAAAACCACCAAGTGGAGTTACTGGGCATGACCACGGTGGGCGATCAAATACTGGATGTGCCGCTGAGCAATATTGGCGGCAAGGGGCTGTTCATTAAAGAGTTGGAAGTTGCCATTGCCCAAGGAGCTGCGCACTTGGCAGTGCACTCACTTAAAGATGTGCCGATGGACCTGCCCGACGGGTTTAGGCTGGCGTGCATTTTGTCGCGAGAAGACCCCAGAGACGCTTGGGTGTCGCACATCTACGAAAGCCTAGACAGCTTGCCACCGGGGGCTTTGGTGGGTACATCCAGCCTGAGGCGCACCGTGCTGCTGCGCGCCTTGCGCCCCGATTTAAAAATTGAACCCTTAAGGGGCAACCTGGACACCCGTTTGAGCAAACTCGACAAAGGCCAGTACGACGGCATTGTTTTGGCCGCTGCCGGTCTGAAAAGACTGGGTTTGCAAGACCGCATTGCCCATCTGTTTTCCCTAGACCACATGATTCCTGCCGCTGGTCAAGGGGCCATTGGCATTGAAATTGCCGATGACCGGCCGGATTTGCTGGAGACCTTGTCGGGTTTAAACGATGCGGCCACGGCTGTGGCGGTGTATGCAGAGCGGGGCGTGAGCCGCGCCATGGGCGGCAGCTGCTCTATGCCCTTGGCAGCGCATGCGACGCTGCACAGCGGTACTTTAGCCCTACACGCAGCTTGGGGCGATCCCGCTCTCAAAGGCGCCCCTTTGATTCAGGCCAAAAACCAATGCGCCTTGAATCTGGCCGACACCAATGTGCTGGCTCTAGCCACATCACTTGGAGAGGCTGTCGCAGCCCAACTGATTTCCAAGGGCGCACTCACTCACAAAACTCACCAAAGCCCTTACTAGCCAGAGCTTTATCTTTATGAATCCATCTTCTTCCAACCACACCTTTATCAAGGCCTGTTTGCGCCAAGCCACCGACTACACCCCCGTGTGGCTGATGCGGCAGGCGGGTAGGTATTTGCCTGAATATTGCGCTACAAGGGCCAAAGCCGGTAGTTTTATGGGCCTTGCCACCAATGTGGACTATGCAACCGAGGTCACGCTTCAGCCCCTGGACCGCTACGCGCTGGACGCGGCGATTTTGTTTTCAGACATCCTCACGGTGCCAGACGCCATGGGGTTGGGTTTGAGTTTTGCGCAAGGCGAGGGTCCTAAGTTTGCCAAAAGCGTGCGCAATGAAGCGGATGTGGCCTCTTTGGCCGTGCCCGATATGAACAAATTGCGCTATGTGTTTGATGCGGTCAGCTCCATTCGCAAAGCCTTGCAAGAGCGCGTGCCCCTGATTGGCTTTTCGGGCAGCCCTTGGACCCTAGCGTGTTACATGGTGGAGGGGGCCGGTTCGGACGACTACCGTCATGTCAAAACCCTGATGTACAGCCGCCCCGACTTGATGCACCGTATCCTGGAAATCAATGCCGATGCCGTGGCGCAGTACCTGAATGCGCAAATTGAAGCCGGAGCGCAAGCCGTGATGATTTTTGACAGCTGGGGTGGCGTGTTAGCCGATGGCGCTTTCCAAACCTTCAGCTTGGCTTACACAGCTCGGGTGTTGGCACAAGTTAAAAAAGAACATGACGGGGTGCGCATCCCCAGCATTGTGTTCACCAAAGGTGGTGGGTTGTGGTTGCCTGAAATGGCTGATCTGTCTTGCGATGTGCTGGGTGTGGACTGGACGGTGAACTTAGGTAAGGCACGTCAGCAGGTGGGCGGGCAAGTGGGTGGACCGGGCAAAGCCTTGCAAGGCAACCTAGACCCCAATGTGCTGTTCAGCCCCCCCGACCATATTGCCCGCGAGGTGCGCAGTGTGTTGGACAGTTTTGGTAAGCCCCACGCCAACACCCGTACCAGCGGACCCACGCACATCTTCAACTTGGGGCATGGCATTAGCCAGTACACCCCGCCAGAGCATGTGCACGCCTTAGTGGAAACGGTGCATCAGCACTCGCGCGGCCTCAGAAACTAGATTCTTGATGCGCGTGCTGTTGCTGGGTGCTTCGGGCACCATAGGTATGGCCACAGCGCGTGCATTGGTTCGGCGTGGCCATCAAGTGGTGTGCTTGCTTAGGCCTCGACAAGGCGTGGTTTCTTTAGAGGCAGACCCCCATTTGGCCATGTGCCTTGCAGGAGCCAGCCTGCGCTGGGGTGATGCGACAGACGCGGTATCGCTCCGCCGAGATGGCTTTGCCAATGAGCCGTTTGATGCCGTAGTGTCTTGCATGGCCTCAAGAACCGGTTCGCCTAAAGACGCTTGGCGTGTAGACCACCAAGCGCATGTGGTGGCGCTGCATGCGGCCCAGGCAGCGGGGGTGAAGCATTTTGTATTGCTCTCAGCCATTTGCGTGCAAAAGCCATTACTGGTCTTTCAGCAGGCCAAACTGGCTTTTGAAAGCGCCTTGATGGCCTCTGGTCTGGTGTATTCCATCGTGCGGCCCACAGCGTTTTTTAAGTCGCTTTCTGGGCAAATCCAGCGGGTTAAAGACGGCAAGCCTTTTTTATTGTTTGGCGACGGCAAGCTCACGGCTTGCAAGCCCATTAGCGACGATGATCTTGGAGATTATTTGGCGGGGTGCTTGGATGACGAAAGCCGCCACAACCAAATCTTGCCCATAGGCGGGCCCGGCCCGGCCATCACGCCGCTTCAGCAGGGCGAGCATTTGTTCAAGTTGCTCGGGTTGAAACCACGCTTCAAGAGGGTGCCGGTTGGCTTTTTGGACCTTATTATTGTTGTGTTGAGCTGGGTCGGAAACATATGGCCAAGAGCAGCAGACAAAGCCGAACTGGCCAAAATTGGCCGTTACTACGCTACTGAATCCATGTTGGTTTGGGACGCCGCCTCAGGCCGATACGACTCTGAGGCCACGCCATCGCACGGCACTCAAACCCTGTTTGAGGCATACGAAGTGTGGGTAAAAAGCGAGGGCGTACCGGTGCGTGGAGACCACGCAGTTTTTTAGTTGGATTGCCAGTCCGACACCATTTTTACTGATTTTTTACAAGCTTTCAGGGTTAATCATGGGGTCAGAAGCTTTGTAAGTGTTCCTAGAATGTGAACCTTACATTCGGCGTCCCGCCGTTTGGGTTTGGAGGACAGCTTGTATGACTCAAGATCACGAAAAAGATCATAATTCGGCGTCGGAACCTGCATCAGGCAAAGAACGGGTCATCAAAAAATACCCCAACCGCCGTTTGTACGACACCCAAACTTCCAGCTACATCACCCTGACGGAGATCAAAGACATGGTCATGTCGAGTCAGGTGTTTGTGGTTCGAGACGCCAAAACTTCTGAAGACCTCACCCGCAGTATCTTGCTTCAAATCATTTTGGAGGAGGAGGCTGCCGGTACACCTATGTTCACCGCCCCCTTGTTGGCCAACATCATCCGTTTTTATGGCCACGCCATGCAAGGTTTTATGGGCGGGTATTTGGAAAAAAACATCCAGGCCATGCAAGACATGCAAGCCCCCATGATGCAGGCCGCGTTGAATAACAACGCAGACCTTTCCAAGAACCTGTTTGCGCAAATGCAGGAGCAAATGCAGTCCCAAATTCAGACGCAAACGGAGTTGATGTTCAAGGCGTTTGGTTTGAAGCGGTAACGGGTTGCAACGGTGACGGGTTGAAACGTTGACAATAGGCGCATGACACTTGAAACATCGCCACCCAAAATTGGTTTTGTCAGCTTAGGTTGCCCTAAGGCACTGACCGATTCCGAACTGATCTTGACCCAGCTCAGTGCTGAGGGCTACCAAACCAGCAAAAGCTTTGACGGCGCCGATTTGGTCATCGTCAACACCTGCGGTTTTATTGACGACGCAGTGAAGGAAAGTTTGGACACCATAGGCGAAGCCTTGTCTGAAAACGGTCGCGTCATCGTCACAGGGTGTTTAGGGGCTCAAACCGCAGAAGGCGGCAGCAACCTTGTGAAGTCTTTGCATCCTGCAGTGTTGGCCGTTACGGGCCCGCACGCCACCCAAGAGGTGATGGATGCGGTGCATGAGCATTGCCCTAAACCCCATGACCCTTTTGTAGATTTGGTGCCTCAAACATTCGGGGTGGCGGGCTTGAAGCTCACACCCAAGCACTACGCTTATTTGAAAATTAGCGAAGGTTGTAACCACCGCTGCACCTTTTGCATCATCCCTTCCATGCGCGGCGATTTGGTATCTCGCCCCATTGGCGATGTGCTCAACGAAGCTCGGGCTTTGTTTGAAGGGGGCGTTAAAGAACTGTTGGTGATCAGCCAAGACACCTCGGCCTATGGCGTGGATGTGAAATACCTGACCGGGTTTTGGGATGGCAAACCCATCAAAACCCGAATGTTGGAACTGGTGGAGGCCTTGGGAGCGTTGGCAGATGCGCATGGCGCTTGGATCAGATTGCACTATGTGTACCCCTATCCCCATGTGGATGACATCATTCCTTTGATGGCCACCGGCAAGGTGTTGCCTTATTTAGACGTGCCGTTTCAGCACAGCCATCCCGATGTGTTGAAGCGCATGAAACGCCCAGCCAGTGGAGAACGCAATTTGGAGCGCATTCAACGTTGGCGTGAGCAATGTCCTCAGCTGGTGGTGCGAAGCACATTTATTGCAGGCTTTCCAGGTGAAACCGAAGAAGAGTTTCAGCACTTGTTGGATTTTGTGCTCGAGGCCCAGATCGACCGAGCGGGTTGTTTTGCCTACAGCCCAGTCAAGGGCGCTGCGGCCAATGAGTTGCCGGGCATGCTGCATGCTGGCTTGCGCGAGGAGCGGAGGGCGCGTTTTATGGAGGTTGCAGAGCAAGTCTCGGTGGCCAAATTGCAGCGTCGCGTGGGTGCCACCATGCAGGTGTTGGTGGACAGCGCAGCGGGCTTAGGACGCAAGGGCGGATGGGGTCGCACCTATGCCGATGCCCCCGAAATTGATGGCGGAGTGAAATTGCTATCGCCTGAAAAAATCAGCAAAACTTTTAAAGTGGGAGATTTCACGCAGGCCCGAGTGGTGGGCGTTGAAGGCCATGATTTGGTGGCACTTCCGATTTAACAGGTAGTCTTGCTAGACGCTGGGGGCGTCATGGAGTTCATTTATATTGGTGCCCAGGAAGGGACTCGAACCCCCACGAAGTTACTCGCTAGTACCTGAAACTAGTGCGTCTACCAATTCCGCCACCTGGGCTTTCAGGAAAGAGAGAATTCTATCAAAACACTAGAACACGCCGGCAGTTTGCTCGAAGAGATTGAGGGGGTAGTGCAAGGCCACCGCGATGGTCACGGATATGTGGTGAGGGACGATGGAGAGTCCGACATTTACTTGCCGCCCAACGAAATGCGGGCGGTGATTCACAAAGACCGCGTTAAAGCCCGCATCATTCGTTTTGACCGCAAAGGTCGCCCTGAAGGCCGTGTTTTAGAAATTATGGAGCGGCCCATTCACCCCATTATTGGCCGGTTGCTTCAAGAAAACAGCATTTGGCTGGTGGCTCCAGAAGACAAGCGATATGGGCAAGATGTGCTGATCCCCAAAGGAGCCACTGGTTCGGCCAAGCCGGGGCAAGTGGTTGTGGTGGAGCTGGTAGAGCCGCCTGCGCTATTTGGTCAGCCGGTTGGCCGCATTAAAGAGGTTCTGGGTGAAATTGACGACCCCGGTATGGAAATTGAAATTGCCGTGCGCAAGTACAGCGTGCCGCATGAGTTTTCAGAAGCTTGTATTGCCCAATCCCGTGGCTTGCCCGATAAGGTGCGGCCGCAGGATAAGAAATACCGAGTGGATCTGACCGATGTGCCCTTGGTCACGATTGATGGTGAAGACGCTCGAGATTTTGACGATGCGGTGTATTGCGAACCGGCAACCCAGGGCCGGGGCAAGCAGGCGGTACAAGGTTGGCGCTTGTTGGTGGCCATTGCAGATGTCAGCCACTATGTGGAAACGGGTACCCCAATTGATGTGGACGCCTATGAGCGCGCCACCAGCGTGTACTTTCCAAGGCGCGTCATTCCGATGTTGCCGGAAAAGCTCTCCAACGGTTTGTGTTCGCTCAACCCCGATGTGGAGCGCCTGTGCATGGTGTGCGACATGTTTGTGTCGCACGAAGGCGAGGTGTCTGCGTACCAGTTTTACCCTGCGGTGATGCACAGCCATGCCCGCTTCACCTACACCGAAGTGGCTGCCATTTTGGCCAACACCCATGGCCCTGAGGCGCAAAGGCGCCAGCCCTTGGTGGAGCACTTGATTGATTTGTCTGACGTGTACCGAGCCTTGTTGTCAGCAAGGTCCAGGCGAGGTGCAGTGGACTTTGAAACCACTGAAACTCAAATTTTGTGCGACGAAACCGGCCGCATTGAAAAAATTGTGCCCCGCACCCGCAACGAAGCACACCGTTTGATTGAAGAGGCCATGCTGGCGGCCAACGTGTGCAGCGCGGAGTTCATCGGCCAAAGCAAGCATGCGGGCCTGTTTAGGGTGCATGAAGGCCCGACGCCCGAAAAAAATGAATTGTTGCGCAATTACCTCAAAGCCATTGGCTTAGGTATGACCATTGGCGACGACCCCAAGCCCGGCGAGTTTCAGGCGATTGCGGTGGCGACCCGGGAGCGTCCGGACGCCCAGCAAATTCACACCATGTTGCTGCGCTCCATGCAGCAGGCCATTTACAGCCCGCACAACAGCGGTCACTTTGGCTTGGCCTATGACGCTTACACGCACTTCACCAGCCCGATCCGCCGTTACCCTGACTTGTTGGTGCACAGAGTCATCAAAGCCATATTGGCAAAGAAGAGCTACCACTTGCCTGCCTTGCCCACCCCGGGCGAGGCGCATGCCCGTTTGTCAAAGCGCCTAGAAAAGTCTGAAGCTGCCAAAGCCAAACATTCAGGCGATACACCTAAAAAAATGAGCGCTGAATTGCTGGCGTGGCAGGCAGCGGGTTTGCATTGCAGCGCCAATGAGCGCCGAGCGGACGAAGCCAGCCGAGATGTAGAGGCTTGGCTTAAGTGCAAGTACATGCGCGAACATTTGGGCGAAGAGTTTGCGGGCGTGGTCACTGCTGCCACATCTTTTGGCATTTTTGTCACCTTGGATGCGATGTACGTGGAAGGCTTGGTGCACATCACCGAACTTGGTGGCGAGTACTACCGCTTTGACGAAGCGCGTCAGGAGCTGCGCGGCGAACGCACCGGCATCCGATATGCCATTGGCACGCGGGTGCAGGTGCAGGTCAGCCGTGTGGATTTGGATGGCAGACGCATCGATTTTCGACTGGTTCGGGGCGATGAAGTACTGGGCAGTCGTGGCTTTAAAGACAAGGCGGTGGGCAAGTCTGGCGGCTTTGATGCTGAAACAGCGCCCCATAAAACATCTGCCAAACGTGGGGCTAAAACCCCAAAAGCTCAAACCAAGGCCTTGCCAACGCCTATTCAGGCGCTAAAGCAAGCCGTCAAAAAGGCGGCAGCTCAAAACAAAAATGGTAAAACGAGCAAGGGGCGAAAGTCTAGGCGGGCCAATTAGGTCCCTGAGCTGGCACACGCTAATTTGGATCCGGTCAGCGGACCTTGGGTGCCCAAGTTCCAATGGTCTGCAACCCAGCCATGAGACCAAACCGCAGCGCAGGCAGCGCCATAGGCTTCAAGACCCTGCGCCATGTAGGCGCCAATCCATCCTGCGAGCACGTCGCCGGTGCCCGCAGTGGCCAGTAAGGCGTTGCCTGTGGGGTTGATGGCCGTGATTTGACCGGGCTGCGCTACCACCGTGCCCGAGCCCTTGAGAACCACAGTGCATTGGAATTGCTCAGAGAGTTTCTGAGCACTCGCCAGCCGATCTTCTTGCACCTGTGGTGTGGCAATGCCTAAAAGTCTAGCAGCCTCTAGGGGGTGGGGTGTCAGCACCGTCGCTTTATGACGCAGCTTTCTTTGCCTGAATATTTTTTGAAGCGAGGCATCAAGTGCCAAGGCATTTAGCGCATCTGCATCCAGCACCAAGTTCTGGGCTCTGGACATCATGGCGGAGAGAATGTGTGTCATTTCAGTGCCGCCCCCACAACCGCACACGATGGTCGACAGCGGGGTGTTGTGCTGGAGAAGATCGTCCAAAGATCTGAACATCAACCCCGGCTAAGTGGTGTCCAGATATTGTGAAGGGGACTTATCAGGGTCTATGTGGCCAAGACCTATAAGGCAAACATGCACGCGGCCAGCACCCCTGTAAAGGGCAGACCGAGCGGCCAATAAAGCTGCTCCTGTCATGCCATGACGCCCACCTACAACGGTCAAGTCGCCGAAGCTGCCTTTATGGCTGGCATGTGGACGCA
>CAMAXR010000037.1 GCA_945862195.1 Hylemonella gracilis | reverse complement strand
TGACTCATCACACCGGCCAAACGTTCGGCCCAATCGCTGGGGCGAAAAGGCTTGCCTCCCTGGGTAATGCCCATGATGAACACTTCTTTGTCTGAATAGGGGCGCATGGGGGGAAGAAGGTTTGTACCAGCCAAAAGTGGGTAAGTTGATTCTATATTGTGCAGGTGCAGCATCGGCAAAAGTGGGCGTCTAGAATCCTCCCTTTCCACCGAGGAGTATGACCATGAGCGCCCCCAGCAGTGCCAGCACAGTTCAGTCCCCCCATGTGATGAATACCTATGGGCGCTTGCCTATAGCCATGTCGCACGGTCAAGGTTTGCGGGTGTGGGACACACAAGGCAAGGTGTACTTAGACGCGCTGGCCGGGATTGCCGTGAACACCTTGGGCCACAACCACCCCAAATTGGTGCCCGCTTTGCAAGACCAAGTGGCCAAGTTGATCCACTGCTGCAACTATTACCACGTACCTGGACAAGAACAACTGGCCGCCAAGTTGGTGGCTTTATCAGGCATGACCAACGTGTTTTTTTGCTCCTCTGGCTTAGAGGCTAACGAGGCTGCCTTAAAGCTGGCCCGCAAATTTGGCCACGACAAAGGCATTGATCGCCCTGAAATCGTGGTGTATGAGCGCGCCTTCCATGGTCGGTCTATTGCCACCTTAAGCGCCACAGGCAACACCAAGATTCAAAAAGGGTTTGAGCCGCTGGTGGAGGGATTTATTCGGGTGCCCGTTAACGACATAGCGGCTCTCAAACAAGCCACTGAAGGCAACCCCAATGTCGTAGCGGTATTTTTGGAAACTATTCAGGGCGAAGGCGGCATCAACCCTATGCGTGCCGAATACCTGCTGGCCGTGCGCCAGCTTTGTAACGAGCGTGATTGGTTGATGATGGTTGACGAAGTGCAATGCGGCATGGGCCGCACCGGCAAATGGTTTGCGCACCAATGGGCTGGCATTACCCCTGACGTGATGCCGCTGGCCAAGGGTTTGGGCTCTGGTGTGCCCATTGGCGCTGTGGTGGCTGGCCCCAAAGCGGCCCATATTTTCCAGCCTGGCAACCATGGCACCACCTTTGGTGGTAACCCATTGGCCATGCGCGCGGGTATTGAAACCATTCGCATCATGGAAGAAGACGGCTTGCTGCTCAACGCAACCGAGGTCGGTGCTTATTTAAAACAGGCGCTTCAAACCCAACTGGGGCAGTTGGCAGGTGTGAAAGAAGTGCGTGGGCAAGGTTTGATGATTGGTGTGGAGCTTCAGAAGCCCTGCAGCGTCTTGACTGAACGCGCTGCCCAAGCCGGTTTGCTGTTGAGCGTGACGGCTGACAGCGTGATTCGTTTGGTGCCTGCATTGATCATCACCAAGCAAGAGGCGGACGAAGTGATGAGCCGCTTGGTGCCCTTGGTTCGCGAGTTTTTGGCGTCATGAGTATTCCACACTACTTGAAATTTTCTGATTTTTCGGCGGACGAGTACGACTACCTGTTTGCACGCACCGCCCTGATCAAAAAGAAGTTCAAGGCTTACGACCAACACCAGCCCTTGGTAGACCGCACGCTGGCCATGATTTTTGAAAAAGCCTCCACCCGTACCCGGGTGAGCTTTGAAGCCGGTATGTACCAAATGGGTGGCAGCGTGGTCAACTTGACCACAGGAGACAGCCAATTGGGCCGGGCCGAGCCCATTGAGGACACCGCCCGCGTCATCAGCCGCATGGTGGACTTGGTGATGATTCGCACCTACGAGCAAACCAAAATTGAACGTTTTGCAGAGTTTTCAAGGGTGCCGGTCATCAATGGACTGACCAATGAATTTCACCCCTGCCAAATCTTGGCGGATATCTTCACCTTCATGGAGCACCGTGGGTCCATTCGCGGCAAAACGGTAGCCTGGGTGGGCGACGGCAACAACATGGCCAACACTTGGTTGCAAGCCGCCCAGTTGTTAGGTTTTACAGTGCACGTGAGCACGCCAAGCGGCTACGAAATCAACCAAGCCGTGTCGGGCGTGGACAGCACTTGCTACAAGGTGTTTCAAGACCCGATGCAAGCCTGTGCCGGGGTCGATTTGGTGACCACCGATGTGTGGACCAGCATGGGGTTTGAAGCTGAAAATGAAGCGCGCCAACAGGCCTTTGCCGACTGGTGCGTGGACGCAGACATGATGCAAGCGGCCCACCCAGAGGCCTTGTTCATGCATTGCTTGCCCGCCCACCGCGGCGAAGAAGTGAGCGCCGATGTCATAGACGGCCCGCAATCCGTGGTGTGGGATGAGGCCGAAAACCGGCTGCATGTACAAAAAGCCCTGATGGAATATCTGCTGCTGGGCAAAGCCTAAGCCAACCTAAACACTTCAGGCTTGATACCCCAGCTTTAAAAAGGCTGCGTACCCAGCAAAAAGTCCATCTTGCCGACCGGCACGCCGTTGTGGCGCAAGATGGCATAGGTCGTGGTCACATGGAAATACAGGTTGGCTGTGGCCCAATGCTTTAGAAAAGCCTCGCCCTTCATGGTGCGGCTGCGGTCTTTGCCTACCGGGAAGGTGATGTCTTTGTCTTCAGTGCCGTCGAGCTGATCGGCTCGGATGGTGGCCAAAAAATCCAAGGTTTTTTGAATGCGCTGCTGAAATTCGGGCAGCGTGGACTCGGTATCGTCAAACTTTGGAGCTTCGATACCTGCGAGCCGCGCCACGCCGAGTTTGGCCGCATCGCAAGCAATGAAAATTTGCCGCGCCATCGGAAACATGTCGGGGGCCAAACGGTAATTCACCAAAACGGCAGGATCGTATTTGCGGGCGTCGGCATCGGCCTGCGCCTTGGTCAGCATGACGCTGAGGTTTTGCAACATGGTAGCGAAGACCGGCACGCTTGCCGAATACATAGAAATACTCATAAATAACTCCTGTAAAAATAGTTATGCGCTGTAAAGCCAAGGAATATCGAGAACCGACTCACCCAACCATTGAATAGACCGGTCTCGAGCCCAAGCCATCGGCCCTTGCAAGTGGAACACAAACCCGTTGCGCTGGGCGCGCCTTTGCACTTGGGCATTGCGACGCCAGCGGTTTAAAGCATAGGCTTGCATTGCTTGCGGTATCTGTAACTCTGGGGCGGCCGAACTTACCCGTGAGCCCCATGCCTGAGCCAGCGACTGCGCGTCTTCAATGGCCATAGCAGCACCTTGGGCCAGATAGGGACGCATGGGGTGTGCGGCGTCTCCCAACAGGGCCACATGGCCCTGCGCCATGGCTTGCGGGCCATTGAGGGGCGGACGATCGAACAAGGGCCAACTCTGCCAATCGTCCACCGCGTTCAACACATCCAAGAGCTGTGTGGACGCTCTGCAGCCCGCACTTTGCACCGATGTGATTTGGGGCAGCCATTGCTCTTTGTCGCAGGGCGATCCCTGAACGATGACCACCACATTCAACACCGTCCCCCCTTTGACTGGGTAGTGCACCACATGAAACCTGTAGCCCAGCCAAACAGTGACGTCAAAACTGCGCAGTTGCGCAGGCAGCGCTTGCATGGGCAATTGAGCCCGGTAAGCGCAATGTCCAGTTGCATGTGCAGGCCCGTCGTGTAACAGGGCTTCACGCACATAACTCCATATGCCATCCGCCCCCACCACTGCGTCAAAGATTTGGGTGTTCAGCGCCTCTGAACCTGAGACGGGTTTAAGGTCTTCCCACTTCACCTCGACTTGTGGCTCAACCTTTAAGCTGACGACACGACGTGCCAACTGCAGTTCCACGGGCAAAGCCTTGACTGCCGACAACAACAACTGGTGCAAATCGGCCCGTGCCAGCGTGAAGTAAGGTGCGCCGTAGCAGTCTTGCATGCGTTGACCCAAGCGCAAACGCCCCAACACGCCAACTTGTCCCTTGCGAGCATGTGCATTGCACACCACCAAGTGCTGCGGCAGAAAAGCCACTTGCTCCAAAGCGTTGCCCAAGCCCCAAGCCTGCAAATGGCGCACGGCATTGGGACCGAGCTGAATACCCGCCCCCTGCTCCGACCAAGCCAACTTGTGTTCCCACACCTGCAAATGCAGGGCTGGCCCATGCGCAGCGGAGGAGGCTTGTGACAAGGCCAAAGCTGCAGCCAAGCCCCCAATACCCCCACCCGCAATCAGCACTTTCAAGGGTGGTGCAGTTGAGGACACTGTAGTGTTACTCCACCCGAGTGATACGGGTGGGCTTGAAGCCTAAATCTGCGGCCTTGCCCTTGCGGGCACGAGCTGCACGCGCGTTATTGAGGCTGCGAATTTCTAGGGTTTCGTCGCGTTCTTTACCACCACGGCCTATGCCTTCAATTTTGACGCTGCGGGTGTAAGCCGCCGCACCGGCCAATTCGTCTTTAGGCTCAAGGTCGATCAGGGTGAGTCCCCTGCCGCCCTTTTCCATGAGCTTGAGCTCAGTGATGTCAAAGGTCAAAATGCGCCCGCCAGTGGAGGCGCAGGCGACATGGGTTGCTGGCAGTGCAACAGGGTTGGCCCCAGCGCCCCCCACCAAAGAAGGTGCGCACACCGTTTCGCCCTCTGCAAGACTGATAAAGCTTTTGCCGCTCTTGTTGCGCGACACCATGTGTTCCACCGAAGCCAAAAAGCCGTACCCGCCTGAGCCAGACAGCAGCAAAGTAGCTTGGGCTGGCCCCGCAAAGTAATGCGCCACCTGCGTGCCTGGCTCCAGCTCTATGAGCGTGGTGACAGGCTGGCCGTCTCCTCGCGCACCGGGCAACACCGCCACAGGCACCGAATACACACGGCCATTGCTGCCGAATATGAGCAAGGTATCCACCGTGCGGCATTCAAAGGTACCGTACAAGCCGTCTCCCGCCTTGAAGGCAAAGCTCGAGGTCTCGTGCCCATGGGCCTGACGGGCGCGCACCCAGCCTTTTTGCGACACCACTACGGTCACGGGCTCGTCCACCACCTTCACTTCGGCCACAGCCTTTTTTTCTTCTTGAATCAGAGTGCGGCGCGCGTCGGCAAAAGTTTTGGCGTCGGCTTCAATTTCTTTCACCATGAGGCGGCGCAACGCCGTGGGGCTGCCCAAAATTTCTTCCAGTTTGCCCTGCTCTTGGCGCAGCTCGGTGAGCTCTTGCTCAATCTTGATGGCCTCGAGCCGAGCTAACTGGCGCAAGCGAATTTCAAGAATGTCTTCAGCTTGGCGGTCAGAGAGCTTGAAGCGTTCTATAAGCGCGGGCTTGGGCTCGTCGCTTTGGCGAATGAGCCGAATCACCTCGTCGATATGGAGCAACACCAGTTGCCGACCTTCCAGAATGTGGATGCGGTCGAGCACCTTGTTGAGCCGATGCTGGCTGCGGCGCGTGATGGTGGTTTGCCTGAAACTGATCCACTCCACCAGCATTTGCCGGATCGACTTTTGGATGGGCTTTCCATCTATACCCACCATAGTGAGGTTGATAGACGAGGAGGTTTCTAGACTGGTGTGGGCCAGCAAGGCGGTAATGAGCTCCTGCTGCTCTATGCGGCTGGTTTTGGGCTCAAACACCAAACGCACCGGCGCATCTTTGCTGGACTCATCGCGCACCACATCCAACACCGCCAACAAACTGGCCTTGAGCAATTGCTGATCTTGAGACAGCGCTTTTTTGCCTGCCTTGACCTTGGGGTTGGTGAGCTCTTCAATTTCTTCTAAAACTTTTTGCGAACTCACCCCCGGTGGCAATTCGTGCACCACCAGCTGCCATTGGCCGCGGGCCAAGTCTTCGATGTTCCAGCGGGCGCGTACTTTCAGGCTGCCGCGCCCAGTGCGGTAGGCCTCGGCAATATCGCCCGCAGGGCTGATGATTTGCCCACCGCCCGGAAAATCAGGGCCAGGAATCAGCGCATGAAGCTCTTCATGACTGAGTTGCTCGTTTTTAATGAGCGCCACACAGGCATCGGCCACTTCGCGCAGGTTGTGGCTTGGAATTTCAGTGGCCAACCCCACCGCAATGCCGCTGGCGCCATTGAGCAGGGTAAAGGGCAGACGCGCCGGAAGCTGCTGGGGCTCTTCGGTAGAGCCGTCGTAATTGGGTATGAAGTTGACGGTTCCCATGTCAATTTCATCCAACAGCAAGCTGGTGATGCGGGCCAAACGGGCCTCGGTGTAGCGCATGGCGGCCGCACCATCGCCGTCGCGGCTGCCAAAGTTGCCTTGCCCATCAATCAGCGGATACCGCTGAGAAAAATCCTGCGCCATGCGCACCAAGGCGTCGTAGGCGGCACTGTCCCCGTGGGGGTGGTAACGACCCAATACATCGCCCACCACACGCGCACTTTTAACCGGCTTGGCTGCAGTGGCGTTGTTAGGCCCGCTGTAGCCCAGGCCCATACGCTCCATGGCATACAGAATGCGCCGCTGCACGGGTTTTTGACCATCGCACACATCTGGCAGAGCACGGCCTTTGACGACTGAAAGCGCGTATTCCAGGTAAGCGCGTTGGGCATAGGCCCCAAGGTGATCGCCTTGGGAAGTGTCTGCGTGCTGATCTGCTGGATTGGCGTTTTGGACTGGAGGGGGAAAGTCTGTGGTCATGGTGTCATTTCAAAGTCTGCTCACACATCAATCTCAATGCTGTCGCCATGCAACTCCATCAAATCGCGGCGGGCAGCGGCCTCGCCTTTGCCCATGAGTTGCATCATGAGGTGTTCGGTACCGGTATGGTCCAGCGGGCCGAGCTCGATGGGCAGCAAACGGCGGGTGTCGGGGTTGAGGGTGGTGTCCCACAACTGCTCGGCACTCATCTCACCTAGGCCTTTAAAGCGGCTGATGCTCCAGGCGCTTTCCTTAACGCCGTCTTTGCGCAGTTTGTCCAAAATGGCGGTCAGTTCGCCCTCGTCTAGCGCATAGGCTTTGGATGCAGGTTTTTTGCCACGAGCGGGAGCATCCACCCTGAACAAAGGGGGTCTGGCCACATACAAATGCCCGGTCTCAATGAGCTTGGGGAAATGCCTGAAAAACAGCGTGAGCAGCAGCACTTGTATGTGCGAGCCGTCCACATCAGCATCCGACAGGATGCATACCTTGCCGTAGCGCAGATTGCTCAGGTCGGGCGTGTCGTTAGGGCCGTGCGGGTCCACGCCAATGGCCACCGAAATATCGTGAATTTCGGTGTTGGCAAACAAGCGGTCGCGCTCGACTTCCCAAGTGTTGAGCACCTTGCCGCGCAAGGGCAACACGGCTTGGTTTTCTTTGTTGCGCCCCATTTTGGCGCTGCCCCCCGCGGAATCGCCCTCCACCAAAAACACTTCGTTGTGAGCAATATCTTTGCTTTCGCAGTCGGTCAGCTTGCCTGGCAGCACCGCCACGCCCGAGCTTTTTCGCTTTTCAACTTTTTGACCGGCTTTTTGGCGCGTTTGCGCTGCTTTGATAGCGAGTTCTGCAAGTTTTTTGCCATATTCCACATGCTGGTTCAACCACAACTCCAGCTTGGGGCGCACAAAACTGGAAACCAAACGCACAGCGTCACGCGAATTGAGACGTTCTTTGATTTGCCCCTGAAACTGCGGGTCTAACACTTTGGCGCTGAGCACATAGCTGGCACGTGCAAAGACGTCTTCGGGCATGAGCTTGACACCTTTGGGCAGCAGGGCATGCAACTCAATAAAACTCTTGACCGCGTTGAACAAGCCGTCTCGCAGCCCGCTGTCGTGGGTACCCCCCGCGCTGGTGGGTATGAGGTTGACATAGCTTTCGCGCACCGGTGCGCCGTCTTCTGTAAAAGCCACCGCCCAAGAGGCGCCCTCGCCCTCAGCAAACTGTTCGCTCTGGCCATCGGCAAAACCGTCGCCCTCAAAAAGCGGCACCACCGGGTCGCCCGACAAGGTTTGCATGAGGTAGTCGCTCAGCCCGCCCTTGTATTGCCAAGTTTGGGTGTCTTTGGTTTTGTCGTTGGAGAGGCTTACCGTCACGCCAGGCATCAGCACCGCTTTGCTGCGCAGTAAATGCGTGAGTTCTGCCATAGGTAAAACGGGAGACTCAAAATATTTAGGGTCGGGCCACACCCTGACCGAGGTGCCTTGTTTGCGATCGCCCTCGCCCTGGGGCCGCACCACCAATGCCTGTGTGACGTCGCCAGCTTCAAACACCAAGGTTGCCACTTGGCCTTCGCGGTGGCTGGATGCTTCGAGGCGCTTGGCAAGGGCGTTGGTGACGCTCACCCCCACACCGTGCAGACCGCCCGAAAAGCTGTAGGCACCGCCCTGCCCCTTGTCAAACTTGCCACCTGCGTGCAGGCGGGTAAAAACCAATTCAATCACGGGGGCCTGCTCTTCGGGGTGCATGCCAAACGGAATGCCGCGCCCATCGTCTTCGACGCTGACAGAACCGTCACCATGCAAGATGACCTTGATTTTTTTGCCATGCCCGGCCAATGCCTCGTCGGCTGCGTTGTCCAACACCTCTTGAATGATGTGCAAAGGGTTATCAGTGCGCGTGTACATGCCTGGGCGCTGCTTGACCGGCTCCAAGCCTTTGAGCACCCGAATAGAGGACTCTGAATAAGCGGGGGGAAGGGCTGTAGTTGGTGTGGGGGTACGTGCCATGGCCGCGAATTGTAGTGCGTGTCGATCTTTTTACTGGATATGCATACAGATTTTAGACGGGTAGAAATTGGCTACAGTCAGACTTCTTGAGAAGATGCTGCTTAGCTTCTGCGTTGCTGCTGCATAGCGGCACCATCCCTACACCCAAAATAATCTCATAACAACTGCCAATGTCCACTTCAAATTCAGCGCCACAGCTTTCCATGGTCCGCGTGTTGCTATGTGGCGCCGCCATTTTGGCCATCTCCATGGGCATTCGGCATGGTTTTGGCCTGTGGCTTCAGCCCGTGACGCAAAGCCAAGGCTGGTCTAGAGAAACCTTTGCCTTTGCCATTGCCATTCAGAACCTGACTTGGGGCGTGGCGGGCATTTTTGCCGGGATGATTGCCGACCGTTTTGGTGCGTTTCGGGTCATCATGGGGGCGGCATGTCTTTACGCACTTGGGCTTGTGGGCATGTCGCAAGCCACCACACCCATGGTGTTGACTCTTAGCACCGGCGTGATGATTGGTTTGGCCCAAGCAGGCACCACTTTTGCCGTGATTTACGGCATTATTGGTCGCAATGTGTCCGCGGCCAAGCGCTCGTGGGCCATGGGCGTTGCGGCTGCGGCGGGCTCTTTCGGACAGTTTTTTATGGTGCCGGTAGAGGGCTTTTTGATCAGCCACTTCGGTTGGCAAGAAGCCCTTTGGGTTTTAGCGGGCTCCATTTTGTTGGCTTTACCTTTGGGCTATCTGCTGCGCGAGCCTAGTTTCTCGGGCGGGCAAGCCCCCAAGCGCGACCAGAGCATTGTGCAAGCCGTGCGAGAAGCCTTGGGCTACCCCAGCTTTTTGTTGCTGATGGGCGGCTACTTTGTGTGCGGCTTTCAGGTGGTGTTCATTGGCGTGCACATGCCCAGCTATTTAAAAGACAACGGTCTGTCTCCTGAGGTGGCAAGCTACGCCTTGGCATTGATTGGTTTGTTTAATATTTTTGGCACTTACGCCGCTGGCGTCATGGGGCAAAAGCTTTTAAAGAAAAATATTTTGGCCTTCATTTATTTGGCGCGGGCGGTGAGCATTTCCGTGTTTTTGGTCTTACCGCTCACCCCATGGTCGGTTTATGTGTTTTCAGCAGTGATGGGCTTGTTGTGGCTGTCTACCGTACCCCCCACCAATGCGGCGGTGGCCCAAATCTTTGGAGTAGCACATCTATCCATGCTGAGCGGTTTTGTGTTTTTCAGCCACCAAGTGGGCTCCTTCATGGGGGTGTGGCTTGGCGGGTACTTGTACGACACCACTGGCAGTTACGATGTGGTGTGGTACATCTCCATCGCCTTGGGTGTGATGGCCGCGTTGATCAACCTGCCCGTTCGCGAAGCGCCCATTGTGCGCACCACAGCCCATGCTTGAAAAGCCTTCGTCTGCATACCGCGCAACTCCCTCGTCGCATAGCCATTGGGCGGCGCGATGGTGGAATGTGTTCTGGGGCGTTCTAGCGTTTGCCGTATGCGCAGGCGTATTCAGGATGTACCTGCAAGCGGATTTTTTGGTCACCCTAGCCAATCAGGTTTGGGCGTGTTTTTAACATCACGCAGGTGACGGCCAAGTTGCCCACCAACCCACACCCAACTGATCAGGGGCATATTTATGGTGGGGATGCCCCCTCTCAATGGGTACAAAAGTGGGCACATCTTTTGCCCGCGCCAGCTCGAGTTCTGGACTTGGCTTGCGGCCAAGGGCGCCATATGCGGTATTTAAAGGGTCTGGGGCACCACGCTACAGGCGTTGACAGGGCGCCCCAAGCCCTAGAAATAGCTGCCGCCTATGGTCATACGGTCTTGGCAGATATTGAGGCAGGGCCGTGGCCTTTTCAAGATGGCAGCAATTTTGATGCGGTGGTGGTCACGAACTATTTGTGGCGGCCCTTGTTTGCAAGTATCTTCCAAAGCCTTACGCCTGGCGGGGTGTTGATTTATGAAACTTTTGCCACTGGACAAGAAACCCTAGGCAAACCCTCCAACCCCGACTTTTTGCTCCAACCGGGCGAATTGCTGCAAGCTTTTTCAAAGCTGCGTGTTGTGGCCTTTGAAGATGGCTTTTTGGATACGCCTGCCCGCTTTGTGCAACGCTTGGCAGCAGTAAAACCATCTGGCATGTACACCGCTGGGCCTCCAGCGCGTTACAGCTTATAAACCCCCTTCTCTCGGTAGAATGCATTTTTGCTCTTTGACACATGGCCATACCCTCTTCATCCTTTAAGCCTATTCGAGGCAGCATCGTCGCTTTGGTGACCCCGTTGCTGCCCAACGGACAAGTGGATTACCCCACCCTGCGCAAGCTGATTGACTGGCATATTGCACAGGGCACAGACTGCATTGGCGTAGTGGGCACTACGGGAGAGTCCCCCACGGTGAATGTGGAAGAGCATTGCGAAATCATTCGGGTTGCAGTGGAACAGTCTGGCGGCAAAGTACCCATCATGGCCGGTTGTGGCGCCAATTCCACCGCTGAAGCAATTGAGCTGGCTCAGTTTGCCCAAAAAGTGGGGGCCAATTGCCAGTTGCAGGTGGTGCCTTACTACAACAAGCCCACACAAGAAGGTCAATACCTTCACTTTGCGGCGATTGCTGAGGCGGTAGACCTACCGGTCATTCTTTACAACGTACCTGGCCGCACCGTGGCAGATATGTCGCACGAGACGGTGTTGCGTTTATCTAAAGTGCCCGGCATTGTGGGCATTAAGGAAGCTACAGGCAACATTGAGCGTGCCCAGTGGCTGATTAAAGAAACCCCTGCCGACTTCGCGGTGTATTCCGGAGACGACCCCACCGCCGTGGCACTGATGTTGTGTGGTGGCCAGGGCAACGTGAGCGTGACCGCCAATGTGGTCCCCAAGCTCATGCATGAGTTGTGCAAAGCCGCTATGGCGGGAGACGTTCAGGCGGCGATGGACATTCAGTTCAAGCTGCTCACCGTCCACAAGCACCTTTTTGTAGAGCCCAACCCCATACCGGTCAAATGGGCCATGGAGCGTATGGGCCTGTGTGGCGGCACACTGCGTTTACCAATGACCCCCTTAAGCGAACACCTGAAGCCCTCGGTAGAGGCGGCTTTGCGCAGCGCTGGACTTATTTGACTTCTTCCCCAAGGACTTGCCCAGTGACCTTTCAAACGCCAATTCTCGATTCCAAGCCTGCCCAACTGGCCTTGCCAGCATTGCTTGTACTGCTTACCTTGCTGTCGGGCTGCTCGGCCTTGCAAGGGGACAAAATTGACTACAAAAGTGCCTCGACTGCCAAGGCCCCCACTCTAGATGTGCCACCAGACCTCACCCAGCTGAACAAAGACAGCCGTTACGTGGTGCCTGGTGCCCCTGTCAGCGCTGCGGCGTATCAAGCAGCGGGCACCAAAAAAACCGCTATTTCTGGCACAGCTCCCTTGTCCTTGGGCGATGTGCGGATTGAACGTGCGGGCAACCAGCGCTGGCTGGTGATTGACCGCCCGGCCGAAAAGGTGTGGGACCCCATCAAAGAGTTTTGGCAGGAAAATGGCTTCTTGCTCGCCACCGACCAACAAGACTTGGGCATTATGGAAACCGACTGGGCAGAAAACCGGGCCAAACTGCCTATGGACTTCATACGCAACACGTTGGGGCGGGTGTTAGACAGCTTGTATTCCACGGGTGAGCGAGATAAATTCCGCACCCGCATAGAACGCAACTCCAGTGGTGGTAGCGAAATTTTCATCAGCCACAGAGGCATGGTGGAGGTTTATAGCGACAGCGACAAATCCAAAACCATTTGGCAGCCCCGAACCCCTGATCCTGAATTGGAAACTGAGTTTCTGCGCCGCCTGATGGTCAAGCTGGGGGTGAGCCAAGAGCAATCCAAAACTTTGGTGGCCTCCACGCAAGCCAAAACCTTATCGCGCCTGGTCACGCTGAACAACCAACCCACCTTACAAATTGACGAGGGATTTGAACGGGCTTGGCGTCGTGTGGGGCTCACCTTAGACCGAACCGGCTTTACCGTCGAAGACCGAGACCGCACTCAGGGTATTTACTTCGTGCGGTATGTAGAACCCAACCCGGATAAAAAAGAACCCGGCTTTTTTGCCAAGATGTTTGGTGCCAAAGCCAAGACCAGCACACCGCAAAAACACCGCATCGCCCTTCAAAACCAAGGCACCTCTACCCGTGTGGTGGTGCTCAATACCGAAGGCAAGCCCGAAGCTGCAGAGTTGGCACAGCGCATTCTTAAAGTGCTGGTGGACGATTTAAAGTAAATATTTCAAGACCGGTGCGCTCGCCACGCGGGAAAAAACCAATAAAAAAGCCACCCGTGGGTGGCTTTTTTGTTTATCAAAAAGCAGTCCTAAGACTGCCTTGAATTATTTTGCGGGTGCAGCAGGTGCGGCAGCAGGAGCAGGTGCAGCAGCGTCAGCAGGCTTTGCGGCGTCAGCAGCAGGAGCAGCGGCATCGGCAGGCTTGGCAGCATCAGCGGCTGGGGCAGCTGGGGCTTCAGCAGCGGGTGCTGGAGCAGCAGCAGGAGCTGGAGCAGGGGCGGGTTCTTCTTTTTTGCCGCAAGCAGCGAGAGAAAGAGCAGCAATGAAAGCAGCCAATACGAGGGTCTTGTTCATGGTGTACCTAAAAAGTTGTTAAACAATTTGCCGAAAAATGTCAACCTGACAGCAGGCTGACTCAGCAGAACAAAAGTATTCCGCTAAGTAGAAATTATATGGGGCAATTACTGACACGGGAAAACCCTTAGGAGTTTCCCCTCAACCCATTTGGACTATTCACGACTTCTTTGTATCCAGCCGGCATCCACCCAGTTCAAAAGCAAACCTTTTGCCTGTGGGCTTAATTTTAAAAACTGCTGGTCGGATAAGCACCGGGTATCGGCCAGATGCTTGACCCATACGGCATCTCGGCCCGAGGCCCGAAAACTCTCACCGTTGATGAACACATGGTGCGCGTCGTACAACATTTTGGTGCAGGGATGCAAACTCCATACCTTTGGCCAGTCCTTTGGTTTTGTAACCTTCACCACCCCCTCTTGCACACCAAACCAAACATGGGCGGAAGGCTCGGTTAAGTATTCGCCCAGGCTGCGCGCCAGATCTTGGTCCGAGTTGAGCGCCTGACTTAGGGCATGGTTGAGCACCTGCCGCGCAAAGCTCAGGAGGCCAGAAGGCATTTCGGCGGGGTGCTGCACGGCATGCTGGTAGGGGTCTTGATACAGGCGATCAGATGCATCTTCTAGCGCCTCTTCTGCAATGCGCGACAACAACTCATGCGCGAGCTCAGAGGTTTTGGGCGCTCTAAACCCAATGGAATAGGTCATGCAATCGCCGCCCACTGCCACGCCGTCATGGGCGTAGCGCGGGGGCAGGTACAGCATGTCGCCGGGCTGGAGCACCCATTCTTGTTCGGCCTCAAAGTGGGACAAAATTTTAAGAGGCACATCGTCGCGCAACTTCAGGTTTTTTGATTTGCCAATGCGCCACCGGCGCTGCCCATGGGCTTGGAGCAAAAATACGTCGTAGCTGTCAAAGTGTGGCCCAACGCCTCCGCCCTCAGACGCGTAGCTGATCATCACATCGTCCAAACGGGCATCTGGCACAAACCGAAACTGATCCCGCAAGGCTTGAACTTCGGCCACCTTGAGGTCTACAGCTTGCACCAACAAGGTCCAGTGGGGCGTTTTAAGACTTGGCAAGGCTCGGCGCAGAAAGGGCCCGTTTTGCAACCGCCAAACATCTTGGGCCATCGACTTGGCTTTGGGTGGTTGGGCACCCTTTTGGGTGGATTTTTGGGAGCTGGCAACTAAGCCCGATGGAGTTAACGAGATCAGGCGCGACTGCACATCGTCCAGGCTTGCCAGCGCAAACAGCTCAGATCGACTGAGCAAGGGCTTAAAGCCCGGCAAGGCTTGGCGGATCAACAAGGGCTTTTTTTGCCAATGCCGCTTCATGAAAAGCTGGGGGCTGAGCCCGCCCAAAAGTCCTAGTGGTTCCGAGATGTTCATGAATAAGGTGCTTAAAGAAACTGCGACAATTCTTTCATGGAAATCAACAATCAATGCGTGGTGGCCCTCACTTGGACTTTGCAAGACACCTTGGGCGAAGAATTGGATCTGCTGGATGAGCCGGTGGAGTTTTTGGTGGGGGGCGAAGACCTGTTTGCCAAAATTGAAAATGCCCTGCAAGGCCATGAGCCTGGCGACCAGCTGGCCCTTCAGCTGGAGCCCGAAGAAGCTTTTGGCGACTACAACGAAACCTTGGTATTTTTAGAGCCGCGCGCGCTGTTCCCGTCTGAACTGGAAGAGGGTATGACCGTGGAAGGCACCGCCTTGCCCGAAGGCTGCAACGAAGCGGCTCGCCAACCCATGCTCTACACCGTGACCGAAATTTACCCAGACCATGTAGTTCTGGATGGCAACCACCCGCTGGCAGGCATTGCCTTGCGTTTAAAACTGCGCATTGAATCGGTGCGCGAAGCCACCGAAGAAGAAATTGGCCGCGGCACCTGCGGCACCGGTTTTTTTAGAGTGGAAGTGGGCGGGCATGGCTCCTCACAGGGCCAAACGCTTCACTGAACGGTTCTTAGCCTGATCAGGCTTTACCCGTAGAACCGTAACCGCCCTCACCGCGAGCGCTGAGCGGAAAATCTTCTACCACCCTAAAGCTGGCCTGAACGACCGGCACGATCACCAGCTGGGCAATGCGCTCCATAGGGTCGATGGTGAAGCTCACAGCACTGCGGTTCCAGGCGCTCACCATCAATTGACCTTGGTAATCGCTGTCAATCAAGCCCACCAAATTACCCAACACAATGCCGTGTTTGTGGCCCAAACCCGAGCGCGGCAAGATCAAAGCGGCATAACCGGGATCTTTCAAGTAAATGGCAATGCCCGTGGGCACCAGCTTCCATTGGTTCGCCTCCAGCGTCAGCGGGGCATCCAAGCAAGCCCGCAAGTCCAAACCCGCACTTCCCGGGGTGGCATAGGTGGGCAGCTGGTCAGCCATGCGGGGGTCGATGATTTTGACGTCAATGTTCATTTCAACGGCTCTTGAAAGTTGGGGGAGGTGATGCGCTGGTGCTGTGTGTTGGCTTAGCGCCTAATGGCTTGGTTTTAAACGCAGAGCAATCTCTGCCACCAAGCTGCG